>CALELM010000089.1 GCA_937902665.1 uncultured Selenomonadaceae bacterium | reverse complement strand
AACAAGCGGTGAGCAAACTTTCGCTTCGTTGAAACGCGAATTGGAGGGAAAATGCTTCTGGCATTTTCTTGAACAATAGCGTTATAATATACGAGATATGCTAAGGGATTTTTCATAATCTATACGAAAAGAGGGACATCGTGCATCAATATATCTTTTTCATTGGGGACTTTCCCATCAGGGCATACGGATTGGTTCTTTCGATCAGTATCCTGCTGGCAACCGGCGTTGGTTATTTCCTTGCCAAGCAGGACGGCAGGGGCTACGAAAAGCATGTTGCCGATATCGGCATTTACTGCGGGATTGCAGGACTCATCGGTGCTAGATTGTGGGACGTTTTCTTTTTTGACTGGAGCTATTATTCCCACCATCTCACGGAAATCATGAACGTCTGGCAGGGCGGCATGGCAATTCAGGGAGGTATTTTCGCAGGAGTCCTTGCAGGGCTTGCCTATGCCAGAAAGCACCGACTGGACGCTTGGGCTCTCGCAGACATTCTCGCTCCTGCCCTCGTCCTCGGCCAGTCCCTCGGCCGCTGCGCCAATCTCCTGAACGGCGATGCCTTTGGAGCGCCGACAGGCTCAAGCTTTGGGATTCTCTATCCTCCCACCACGCTTGCCTACCACACCTATGGCAACCAGCCGCTTTGGCCAGCGGAAGTATGGGAGGGACAGCTTGACCTCGTCATCTTCGCCCTTCTCCTCATCTTCCGCACCACCCAGCATGCCAAGGGACAGTGCTTCGCCCTGTATGTCATGCTTTACTCCACGGCTCGCTTCTTTCTGGAATACCTGCGCGGGGATTACATGGACCTTGCCTTTGGGCTTTTCAAGAGTGCGCAAATGACAAGCCTCGCTGCCTTTACGATTTCTGCCGCAGTTTTCCTCCTCCTGCAATACAAGAAAAACAAAACGGAAAAATAAAAATTCCATGACGAAACCAAAAACCGTTTCGTCATGGAATTTTTATTTTTATTCACGATTCATGATAGCTTCAATAGATTGGATACATGCATTGCGGAAACCATTCCTCTCCAATGCCGTCACGCCGCAAATCGTCGTACCGGCAGGCGAGCAAACCTTGTCCTTCAGCACCGCCGGATGTTCTCCCGTTTCCAGCTGGAGCTTTGCCGAGCCAAGAATCATTTGGGCTATCAAGCGATAAGCATCTGCCCGCTTCATTCCGTACTTTACCGCCGCATCGCCGTAAGCCTCCATCATGAGATCCACGAAGGCAGGCCCGCAGCCCGTCACCGCTCCGCCGATTCCCATAAGGGAAGTCGGCAGCTCCTGCACGATCCCCACCGAAGCGAACAGCTTCATGATTTCCTCCCGTTCCTCAGCCAAAAGCGTATTGCTCTCCTCGAACAAAAGAACTCCCTCGCCAACCATCGCAGGCGTATTCGGCATCACAAACTGGATACGGGTCTTCGTGCGCAATGCCTTTTCGTACCTAGCCAGATCCCAGCCTGCCGCAATCGAAACGACCGCCTTTCCTTCCAAGCTGCTGCCCAGCTCCTCCAGCACGCCCTCAATCTGGTACGGCTTGCATGCCATAATCAAAATATCAGCAGCCCCCGCAAGCTCTGCCAAGGAAGCCATCGGCACGAACCCAATCGCATGACTTTTTTTTCGCAGCTTTTCCTGATTGGGCGCATAGGCAAATACATCTTCCCTTGCAATGCTTCCCGATGCAATAAAGCCTGATGCCAATGCCTTCGCCATATTTCCCATGCCAATAAAACCAATTTTGCTCATTGCCCTCACGTCCCCTTACAATCTCTCCAACTTCCTGCATGCTGCTTCACGCAGAACCTGCTCCAGCTCCTCGACCTCAATCGGCTTTGCCAGATGCCCGTTCATTCCTGCCTCACGGGAGCGTTCCTTGTCCTCACTGAATGCATTTGCCGTCATCGCATAGATAGGAATTCCTGCCACCTTGGGATCAGGAAGCTTGCGAATCTTCGCCGTTGCCTGATATCCATCCATGTACGGCATCTGGATGTCCATCAGCACTATATCATAATCTCCGGCGGAAGCCTTCTCCATTTTTTCTACGGCAATCCTGCCGTCCTCCGCATAATCCACGGAAATACCAAAGTCCTCCAATATCTCCCCCGAAATCTCACGGTTCAGCATATTGTCCTCCACCAGCAAAACACGCAAGCCTGAGAGGGATATATCCGCAGGAGCCGAAGGATCCGCAGGAGCCGAAGGATCCGCAGGAGCCGAAGGATCCGCAACTCGGTCTGCAACAATCTCAAAGCGAACTGTCGTTCCCTTTTCAGGCTCACTCTCGATCTGGATCGTTCCATTCATAGCATCCACGATTCTCTTGACGATTGCCATGCCAAGCCCACAGCCTTGGATCCCGCTCGTAGTACTGTTGCGCTCCCGTGAGAAATTCTCAAAAATCTGCTCCACGAATTCCTCATTCATTCCTATGCCATTGTCCGCAACCGTAAAGCACAAAGCCACCTGCTCAGGATTCTCCAAATCAATCTTCTCTAAGGAATACTTCACTGTTCCGCCATCCGGCGTATACTTAATAGCATTGGAAAGGATATTCAAAAGCACTTGATCGATCCGCATCGTGTCCAAAGAGAGCCAGCAATCCTCATCCATGTTCTTATACTCTTTCAGGAAAGAAATATTCTTCTCCTTTGCCAAGGAATCCAGCATGGGCGTGACCTTGCCCTTGCATTGCCTCAAGTTGACAGGCTGCTTCTCGATCACCAGCTTGCCGTTCTCGATACGAGCCATCTCCAAAATCTCGTTGATAAGGGAAAGCAGATGCTCTCCTGCCGTCTCCACCTTGTCCAAGCAATCCTTCAGCCTGCCTGCATCATGGAAATACTTCCTTGCCATCTTGTTAAAGCCCAAAATAGCATTCATCGGCGTGCGGATATCATGCGACATGTTAAAGAGGAAGGTCGTCTTGGACTTGCTTGCCATCTCCGCCTTGTAAAGTGCCTCCTGCAGCTCCTCCGTGCGGCTTTGCACCAAGCCTTCCAGCTGGTCGTTTGCTTTCTGGATGGACCTGTTGGCAGCCTCCAGCTCACGTTCCGAGCGGGCAAAGCGTATCATTGCGTAAGTAGTAAAGATAGTCCCGCACAGCAACAGGAAAAAAACAAGAAGATAGGCAGGATTCCGCAAGAAGAAATTTCTTGCCGAAATATCCGTATTGTTCAGGACAGAATGCCGAAACGTAATATCTGCAATTTCAGTTGGCGACACGAATTTCAGGACACGATTCACGAAAAGAATGAGCGGCATATTGTCACGTTTGGCAGAAACACAAGCATCGCACACCTCTGCCAAGGAATACACAGTTGCCCTATTGCTAGCCGTGTAATCCTTTGTCAATGCCTGCAAATAGGATACCCGCCCGATTGCCGCCGTTGCCTCTCCATTCATGACACGCTCCACGCACTCTGACAGCGTTTCGCAGGAAATGATTTCTGCGGAAGGATAGTGCTTCAGCACATAGGACATTCCAAGACCATTCGACGCTACCGCAATACGGGAAAAAGTCTCATTGCTCATCGTGTCTCGATGAAATACTCCCATAACTGCCTGAAAAACAGTCTGCGAAATCAAAAAATCATTCAGGTCTGCCTCATACAGGTCATTGGGTTCCGGAAAAGCAAGGTCAATCTTGCCTTCCTTCACATCCTGATGCATCACCTGATAATTGTCATAGTTTTCCCATTCAATCGCCAAGGAAACGTCCATTCTTTGAAGGGCTTTCTCCAAAAGTTCCGGAAAAATGCCCAGCATTTCCCCACCCGATCCTTGATAAACATACGGAAAATTGTTCTGGCAGGTTCCAATCCGCAAAACGGGGTGCTGCTGAAGCCAAGCCATTTCCTCATAACTCAGGTTCTTGTTGATAGGCGACAGCTTGAAATGCTTCTGCATGAGATAATATTCATAATTCGGACGCTGAAGTGCCAGCTTGGATTCTGCGTCATTCAGTTCCGCAAGCAAATCCGGCCGTGCCAAGGAAACACCGATATAGCAGGGCATTGAGCCAATGTCCTGCAGAAGCACCATGTCGTCCTCAAAAGCGTTATTGGAGTTCAAAGTGGCATCTACCTTATGCGCATGAAGAGCGGCACTCTTTTGCGGTTCCGATGCAAAACTCACGATCTCGGCATGAATATCATGCTTGCGAAGATACTCCTCGAGCAGGGCATTTTCCGCATATCCGGCATTTACGCCAATCTTCTTTCCTTCAAAATTCGCATTGATATCGCCGTCAAACCTGCCCTTCCCCGCCCTGTCTGTTGCCAAGAAAAACTGCTCCCGACCAATCGGACGGCTGGGAAACAGCACCTTCCCTATACGCTCCTCCGTGCGGCTGAGCAATGGAACGATATCCACCTCGCCCCTGAGGAGCATATCATAGATTACCTCAAAGTTAGCATTGACATACTCATACTTCCAGCCAGTATAAAAGGACAACGCCTGCAGGTACTCGTACGAATACCCGTCCTTGCGCGCACCGTCCTGCGCCCCAATCATCATTCCGCCCGACTCAAAATAGCCGACACGCACCGTCTTTCCGCTCCCTGCCTCTGCCTGCGGAATGGCATGCAGCAAGCCCCCCGCCAGCCATAAGGCAAGAATTAGGATACGAAACACACTCCCTGCCGCATATCTGCGAAATTCCCTACCTGCTTGTCCCAACAAAATATAGCACACCTCTCCTGCAATCTATCTCAAAACCTAAACACCGCTCTTTTTTCACGAAAAAATTATAACGCAGAAAAAAAGGAATTGGCAAGTGTTTTCCTCATTTTCTGCGTTATCTTCCGTAACGCTCTAGGTTTTCTATAGATTATCGTTTGAATTTCTTTGATCCTTTCAGTGAAGCGAAAATTCTATTCTTTTCCAAGGGAGGCTGCGGCTCTTACCAAGAAATCAAGAGAAGGATTATAACGCCATTGTTCAAGAAAATGCAATAAGCATTTTCCCTCCAATTTGCGTTTCAACGAAGCGGGAGATATGCTCACCGCTTGTTAAAATTTGGCTTCCCCCACTTACAGCAAGCTGTTGAAGAATGGGACATCTTTAGCTCGTTATAGGAGCCACTTTCAAAACGGCTGATAATTCCCATAATCCCTTATACCTGTCTCCTTTGATGGAAGAAACATAAGAATTCAATGGGCAAAATAGCATTTCGCCCATCATCCACGCTAAGTGGGGTGTTTACCAATCATCCTCGTCTGTCAGCTGGAAGGTAAAGCTGTCTGTGAACACGCCCGGATTCGTGCCGGAAGAAAACCGATAGCCATACGCCGCCTGCATGGCTGCGCTGTCAAGTTCCGCATAGCCGGACGATTGCAGGATCTCCAGCCGTTCAATCGCCCCGTCTGCCGATACATAGAAGCGAATCCTGACCGTCCCTTCCGCTCCCATGCTCCTCATGCTCTCAGGATAAATCGCAGCACCCTTTCCAATGCATGCCGCTGCGGTACGCTCCCTTGGCGCTGCCGGCGGCTCATCCAAAGCAGGTACTCCTTCTCCGTCCGTGCCCTTCCCGCTTCCCGTATCGCTCCCAAGCCCGTTTCCCTGCAAGGCACTTCCTTGCGCCGTACCCGTGCCGGAGCCTGCACTATCTGCCGTCCCCCTTGCCTGCGATGGCGCACTCACTGGCTGTTCTCCCTTTTGATGCTCCTGCTTGAATTCCTGCTGATGCTCCGGATGCTTCGTGTATTCCTCTTGGATTTCCGGCAAATGAACCTCCGTTGGAATCGCCACCTCCAAAACATCTGCTGCTGAGGCAGTCGCAGAAAGGCTGGCGCTCTCCCCTTGCCTGCCTTCCCCTTCATAAAGGACGACCTCGATAGCTTCTCTTTCTTCCACGGGGCTCGCCAACAGGAAGAACCCACTCGCCGCCACAAGAAAAAACAAATTGATGTGCAAGAAAATGGAAATGCACCAAGCCTTTCTGCTGTCACTGCTTTCCACGCTCATGTCCTACCCCCTCGGCGTATCAGCCGCCAATCCGATACGGGCAATGCCCGCACCCTTGAACTTGTCCAAAAGCCCGATCACCATTCCATAATCCATGCTTTGATCCGCACGAACCACGACAGAAAACTTGGGATTGGCCTTCTGCTGTTCCATTGCCTTGGCAAGCAAAGCATCCTCTGCAATCCTCTGATCTTCCAGCCAAAGCGAGCCATCCTTCTTCAGCGTGACCACATAAGTCACAGAAACCTGTGCCTCGGCATGTGCCGCTTGCGGCATAGCAACGTCCACGGTTTTCAGATTCACCATATAGATCGTACTCAGCATGAAAAAAACCAGCAAAAAAAACATAATGTCAATCATCGGTATGATAATAATTTCCGGCTTTTGAAAAGCACGTCTGTCCCGCAGTCTCATTTTCGCTCACCTGCTCCCCGCTCTACGAGGGAAAAGCACTGCTCCATATCCGTCACGATATTTTCCAGCCGCTGCGAAAAATAAGCATGGACAATCAAGGCAAGAATCGCAACGCAAAGTCCCATAGCTGTTGCTATCAACGCCTCGCCAACGCCGCCCGTGATGGCAGCCGCCTGTCCCGACTGCACATGAAACACGCTAAAAGCGGAAATCATGCCGCTGATTGTCCCTAGAAGTCCCAAGAGAGGCGCAAGCGTCACAATAACATTCAGATAATAAAGCCTTCGACGAAACTTTGAAATCTCCACGCCCGACTGCACCTCCATATAGGAAACTGCCGCCCTTCCTTCCCTTTCCTGCTCCATCTCCATCGCATGTGCCAAAATGCCTGCAAGCACCCCTGACGTGGCTTTTGCCAGCTTCCGTGCTTCCTGCTCTTTAAATTCTCCCATCAAGGAACAGAAGTGCATGGCAAAATCCCTGCCGGAATCCATCCTGCGGAAATATAAATACCTTTCCAGACCGATTGCCACTGTGAACATGGAGCAAAGCAGCAGCACATACATGACAGAACCGCCCTTTTGAAAGAACTCCACGCCTGACATAATGTTTTCCATTTCTAACACAACCCTTCCTCATTTTTGCTTACGCAAAAGGTAAAGAAAATACGGACTTCCCACAAAAGCAGTCATGATGCCCACACGAACCTCAGCCGCAGGAAAAATCACCCGCCCAAGCGAATCACAAAACACCAGAAATATACCTCCTGCCAGCAGGCAGAGCGGAAGCAACCTCCGATGGTCCGGCCCGACCAGCAAGCGAAGCATGTGCGGAACGACAAGTCCCACAAACCCAATATTTCCGCTGATGCACACCCCCGCAGCCGTCACAAGCGAAGCCAAGGAAAGCATCACCATGCGAAAAGCATTCACAGGCATTCCGACCGCACGAGCCTCCGTGTCGCCAAGCGACAATACATTCAAATGCCTTGAAAGAAGAAGCATGGCAAAAGAGCCTGCCAGAATAGGGCCAATGCCTAAAAGGACATGCTCCCACCTGCGGTAGTCCAAGCTTCCGATTGTCCAAAAGACGTACTGCTGCATCTTTTGCTCACTCAAGACCGTGAGGATTGCCGCCGCCACAGCAGACAGCAGCATTCCGACCACCACCCCCGAAAGGAGCAGTGTCATCACAGGGATCCTGCCATGACGCAGGGAGAGCGCAACCACAAGCCCTACGGCGAGAAGCGCCCCTGCCAATGCGCAGGCAGGGAGCGCCAACATGCTCGTTGCAGGCAAGCCCAAGGCAATCGCCAAGATTGCTCCCACGGACGCTCCGCTCGATACGCCGACAATGCTTGGATCCGCCAAGGGATTGCGGAAGGTTCCCTGCAGCACCGCACCCGAAACGGCAAGCCCTGCACCGACCAGCAAGCCAACAGCCGTGCGGGGCATACGAATATACCAAAGGACAGCCTCCTCATCCCCCGGCACAGAAACCTCCGAGAACAATGGAAGCCCAAGCCCATGACAAAGAGATGCCGCCGCATGAAGATACGGGATATCCATCTGCCCCCAGCAAAGCGACAAAAAACCGGCAAGGCACAGAAGGAGCAGGAAGAAAAGAAGTACCGTCCCATACCGATAACGAGAAAGAAGCATCATGGCACCGTCCGCTCCTTTCCCAAAATTTCTTCCAAAACCGCATTGCGTTTTGGCTGCCTATCGGATTTTTCCGTAAAAATATCCAAATGTCCCGTCAAGGGATTGCAGACAACCCGAAAATCCCTGCCATACGCCTGCGATAAATTTTGCGGGGACAGCACATCAGACGGAACCCCATCGGCAAGCTTCCTGCCCCCTGCTATCAAGAGAAGCCGAGAACAAAAGCGTGCCGCCAGAGAAAGCTCATGCACCACCATCAACACCGTCTTGCCCGCTCGGCAAAGCTCTTGGCAAAAACGAAAGATTTCCTCCTGATACACAAGATCCAATCCCGTTGATGGCTCGTCAAGCAGAAGGAGAGGTGTCTGCTGCGCCAAAACCTTCGCCAAAAGCACTCGCTGCCTCTGCCCGCCCGACATAGCAGGAAGGGGACGCTCCGCCAAGCCCTCCACGCCCGTATAGGCAAGACAGGCATCTGCCAGACGGCGATCCGCTTCCGATTCCTGCTGCCACCACGAAAGGTAAGGATACCGTCCTACCATCACAACCTCTCTTGCCGTGTAGGAAAAAGTCGTTTCCGCAGATTGCTGGAGATAGGCGGCACGTTTTGCAAACTCCTTGGGCGAAAGCTCCTGCACAAGCCCTCCCATCACGGAAACCTTGCCGGAAAAAATAGGAATCTGTCCCATGACAGCCTTCAAAAGCGTACTCTTTCCTGCCCCGTTCGGCCCGATAATGCCAACCATCTCTCCCTGCTTCATCTGAAAGGAAACCCCCTTCAGAACCTCCCTGCCATCATATCCTGCTTTCAAATCATCTACTTCCAGCATCATGCAATATCCTGCTTTCCCTTAAAATCACAAACAGAAACCGTATCCTCCAACGTCCCTAGGACTTCACTTCCACCTGAACCGCCCTCCGCAGCCAAAGTGCGGCGCACAGTGCCATGAAGATAATCCCCATCGAAAAAAGCACAATGCCGTTCCATCCAAAACTTGCAAGAAAAATGCCTCCTGCCGAGCCATAAACACTGGCGCCAAAGTAATAAAACAGCATATACAAGGCAGAAAGCGATGCCTTATCCGCAGAATCCAGCTTCCCCACCCAGCTGCAAGCCGCCGAATGTGCGCCAAAAAATCCAAAGGTCATTATGCCAAGTCCCGCAAGCTTCGCCAAAAGCGGTGACAGCATGGAAACCATCATGCCGGCTGCCATAATCAGCAAAGACACAACCACAACCATCCCATTGCCCTTCCGATCCGTCATTACCCCCATCACGGCAGAGGACAGCGTACCCAAAAGATACAGCAAATAAACAAAGCCAATGGCAGTCTGGCTGAGGCTGTACGGCTCTGCCAAAAGCACATAGGAAATAAAATTATAATTGCAGACAAACGTACCAAGCAGCGACATGCCGATAAAGTAAACTGCCAGCAGGCGACGGTTGCGAAGGATACGGAACAATTCCCGAATCCCCGCTCTCTTCCGAGCCTTTCGCTGGAATTTTTCCTTCGGCAACAGGAAAAAGAATAAGACAGCCATAACAAAATAAACAGCCGACAGTACCAGAAGCGCATACCGCCACGAGAAAAAGTCCGTCAGCGTACTCAAAAGGACTCTTCCGACCAAGCCGCCAACCGAATTTCCACTGACATAAATTCCAACCACTGCACCAATAATGGCAGGTGAAAATTCTTCATTGATATAAGCAATCGCCATAGCAGGAAACCCTGCCAGCAAAATCCCCTGCAGCAAACGGCACAGAAGCACCAAATGAAAATTCTCACTGATAGAAATGCATGCCGCCAAGACTGCCGCTCCAGCAAGCCCGCAGGACATCACCTGCCTTCTCGGAAACCTTCTCGCAAAAATGGCAATCATTACCATAGCTGCCGACATGCCAAGCGTCCCTGCCGACACAGCCATGCTCGCCCTTGTCGGGTCAAGACCGAAGCTCTCCGCAAGCACAGGAACAATCGGCTGAACGCAATACTCTGCACCGAAGCAAACCATACTGCCCATGAAAAGCGCAACGATAGCCAAATAATATCTCCGTGCGCCCTTCTCTATCCTATCTTCCGTTCCAACCAAAGCAACGCCTTCCTTCTGGATATCTTTTCCTTGCTATTTTTCCTCGGCAACCGAAGGCAACTATACCACACATTCCTTGGTAAAACAAGAAAAGCCGTGTTATCCAACTCTTCCTTTTCAAGATTCCTTCATTGCCTTCAAGAAAATAATTTCCCTCTCTGCAAAGATGAGGAAGGCAGCACCGCCCTCCCCCTTTGCTGTTCTCCTATTATTTTTAAGTGATTTTATCAGAACTTGCAGGTAACACCAAACTGCAAAAATCTTCCCGGTGCAGGATATCTCCAGCTGTTGTAGAGGGAATATGCCTGATTCGTGAGATTCAGTGCCTTGGCATAAAGCGTCACGTTCTCTCCTGCCTGATAGCTGACATTCACATCAAAGAGAGCGTACTTGCTGTCTCCGAAATATTCCTTGTCCAGTCCGCTTGCCATCGTCCCAAGAAGCCCTGCCTTCCATGCGCCGCAGTGGTAGTTGACACCAATACGGTAGCCATTGGGCTGGCTGTTGTGCCTGAGGTACTGCACCGCATTTGCAAACTCGTCTGCGTCCGCATCCGTGCTTGTGTGCGAATAGCCTAGGCTGTAGGACCACATCTCCGACAGCTTCTGGTTAAAGGAAATATTCACGCCATACTTCTTTTCCTTGTTGATGTTCATGGCATACCATGTCATCCCGCCATCATTGGAACCCCAGTCAATCGCATCCTTCAAGTCAGAATAGAAGAAATTCACATCAAGGCTCGTCCCCTTCTTGAAATCGTGCGTCATGCCCAGCGTCCACGCATCGCCCGTTTCCGGATTGAGATTTGGATTCCCGTAATATCCCCAATAGCTGTAGTAGAACAAATCATCTGCGGTGGGTGCCTTGTAAACCTTGCCCCACGTTGCATAAACCTTCGTTTCTTTGTCCGGTCGATAGTTGAACGCAACCTTCGGTGTCCAGTGGCTTCCAAACTCGCTATGCTTGTCCACGCGAAGTCCCGGTATAAAGAACCATTTTTTGTCCAGCTTCATCGTATCCTGCAAATAAATGGCAAAATTATTGAGCCTTTCATTCTGATAGCCGTTTTGCTGATTCGTGGAAGAACTCCAGTGGTATTCCATTCCTGCAACCAGCTTATTGTTCTTGCCCAGCTGCCAGCCATTCTGGTAGTCAATTCCCTCCGTGCAGGTATTGTACTTGCCCGCAAAGTCCACGGACTTGTAGTTTTGGAAATAACGCAAAAAGCCCGGAAGCTTCGTATCTTCCTTGAAATTATACTTGACGTACCCATAATTGAAATTTTCTTCCTGCGAATATGGCTTTCCCGTATTCCAATCAATCGATCCAATAAATTTTTGCGTGCCGTAGGCATCATACTCATGTGCCTCGGCATCCACGCTCTTATGCGCAAAATAAAAATCCCATGACTGCGATGCATCTGCTCTTTTTTTCATGCGCACGGAAAAATTATTGGAGGAGCTGCCGCTTCTCGGCATTGTTTCCGTTTCGCCCTGCTGGTTCTTGAAATCAAAGCAGTCGCTTGTCTGGAAGCCTCCTGCCACTGCCCAGCTAAAGCCATCGTCATTGCTTCCTTGGTTCATCAGGTCAACCTTGTACGTTTTCCAAGATCCAAGGCTAAGATCTACCGTAGTCTCGTTCTTCTCGCCTGCCTTGGTGATGATATTGATGACACCGCCAACAGCATCGCTTCCGTAAAGGGCAGAGCCTGCCCCCTTGACTACCTCGATACGCTCAATGTTCTTGATGGACGGGAGCATGGAAAGTGTTGCGCTCGACCGGCTCATGGAGCCTTGGTCATCGTTGAGTCGCTCGCCGTCCACCATAATGACAACACGTTCCTCGCCATTGATGCGAACCACTTCGTCTGCCCCGCTGATTCCATTCGTGATGACTACGCCATTGATATGCCCCAAAGCCTCTGCCGCATCGGCATAATGATTATCCTCCAGCTCCTGCGCGCTGATTACCACGACATCTGCCGCCGTATTCATTCTCGTAGAAGGAATCCTCTCTGCCGTGATGACATTGCCGCCGAGATCCTGCTCCCCAGCAGGCGCTGCCACCTCCTCTGCCGCAACCTCCACAGGTTCTTCCCTGTTTTCCTCCATATCCTCTGCAAATGCCGTAGGGACAAAAGAGAGCGCCCCCATCGTCAATGCCGCAGTCACGCGACCAACAAGCCATTTCTTTTTCATGAAATCTTTTCCTCCCAAAATTATTTATTCCAAAGCCGACAAATGTTCATCGGCAGGTTGGCTAAATGCATCACCGTAAACACGGTAAGCGATTTCCTGCACGCCCAAAACAAAATCCTGCGAGCAGTTATACACATATCCCTCAAAGGGTTCCCTAAAATTCTTCTCCTTCACTGCCGTGATTGAGGAAAGAGAAGGATCCTCTATATAAGCCCTGCGAAACGCTTCCACGTCAAATTCCCCGTGGTTCGTATAGGACGGCAGGAAAATAATATCCGGATTTATCTTCACAAGCTGTTCCTTGCTCATGACCTGCCCATCCCGCAAGCCAATGACAGAGGGGCCATTGATAACGCCTGCATAACGGCATGCCTCATCAAAGCTGGAACCAATGCCGCCATAGGAACTCATCAAGGAAATCAAGACGACTTTCTTTCGCTCCTCCGTCGGAATCTTGTCAACCCGTTCCTTGATCCATGCCAGCCTTTGCTCCATCTTCTGAATCAGGACTTCCCCCCTCTTGGGTTCTCCCACAGCTTCCGACAAAAGGCGTATCGTTTCCTTGATTTCCGAGAGATTTCTTGCCCCCTTGCAAACAACCACCTTCAAGCCCAAATCTCGCAGTGCCGCTGCCTGAGAAACATCACCCCAGTCCGGCAGAATGACCAAATCCGGATGAAGCGCTGCTATCTCCTCCACCGTTGGATTAGCAATGCGTCCCTCCACCTTTTGCGCAAGAGCTGTCACATTCGAGCTAATAGGATCATCCAGCAGCCTATCAACCGCTGCCATATCCGAAGGTGGGACCAGCCCCAGCATAACCTCATCGGTACTCATGGACAGCGTCACAATCCTGTGCGGCTTTCCGGACATAGCAACAACCGTTCCTTGCGCATCCGCAATCGTGTATCCATTTCCTGTTTCACCTTGCTCCGCACTCGGTGCCGGTGGCTTGCAGCCAAAACAGCACAGCAAAACCACAAAACACAACACTGCATAAAAAGTCTTTGCCAAAATATCTCCTCACCTTCCAAAATAAAAAAGTGGATGTTTCCCAAAGGAAACATCCACTCATGTACAAAACATATCAGCTGAAAAACAGCTATTGAGTAAATCCCCTTCCCATCGCTCGCAGGTAAAAACGGTGATTGTTAAACAGGCAGTTCTCCTGACTCAAGATCATCGCTTCCCTGCGTCTTCCCAAGATTTCTCCCAGTGACATCGTGCAGGATTGCTCCCTTTCACAGTGGCGGGACCGTTCCGGCTTTTACCGGATTCCCTATTAAGTCTTACGACACCTGTTCCCTATATTCTTTTGTTTTTCAAGACCTGTCAGCATCCACGCTGCAACAGGCTTTTTCGGCTCTTTGGCATAACGCCCTTCTCTTCCGTGCTGAACGTGACCTCCATGGAGGACAAGCCTTGGTACACCATGGAAATATCCACATTCTTGCCGTGAGATTCCATGTACTGCTCCAGCTTTCGCTTCACACGCTGCAGCGCATTGTCAATGGACTTCACGCTACGGCCTACATCCTCTGCAATTTCTTGATAGGATCTCCCATCCAAATAGGACATCAGAACGTTCCATTCCAAGCCGCTCAAGACCTCAGACATCTTGCTCTCTATATGAGCAAATTCCTCCTGACGAATCATCAGCTCCTCAGGATTTACCTGTGTCTTGACTCCTGAAAGCACGTCCAGAAGAGTCCTGTCCGATTCCTCATCATAAATCGGCCTGTTCAAGGAAATGTATGAATTCAGCGGTATATGCTTCTGCCTTGTAGCCGTCTTGATTGCCGTAATAATCTGCCTTGTCACGCAAAGCTCTGCAAATGCCCGAAAGGACGCAAGCTTGTCATTCCGAAAATCACGGACAGCCTTGTAGAGTCCTATCATTCCCTCTTGAATGATGTCCTCCCTGTCTGCACCAATCAAAAAATACGACCGTGCCTTGGCCCGCACAAAATTCCGATACTTCCCCATCAGATATTCCAGCGCATCTCCGTCTGTATTCTCTTGAACCTCAAGGACGATTTCCTCGTCCGTAAGACAGTCAAATCTACTGCTTTCTTCCTCTTCGTATAAAAAAACATGTGCGTTTGGTTCTGCCCCCACTGCGCTAGCCCCCGTCTTTGAAATCGCCTCAAAATCCGTGCTTCCTATTTCTCAGCCCTTTGAATTATACTCCATTCTATCCAAAAACGTCAAGTTGCTTCCCATACTAGTTATGGACAGCTTTAGATACTGTCTTGCAAAACCTCTTTATCTCTGCTGCAACCTTTGGCGCATGGACTCATACATCAAAATGGAACCTGCCACCGAAGCATTCAGGGAATTGATTTTCCCCAGCATGGGCAAATGGACAACAAAATCACAATTTTCCTTCACCAAGCGGCCGATTCCTTTTCCCTCACTGCCAAGCACCAATACCAATGGACCTGTAAGATCTGCCTCATAGTAAGCCTGCGTACCGTCCATATCCGCAGCCGCTACCCAAAGCCCCTTTTCCTTGAGCTTTTTCAATTCCTGCACGACATTTCCGATTCTTGCAACGGGAACATATTCCACGGCACCTGCCGATGTCTTTGCTACCGTTGCCGTCAGTGGTACGCTGTGCCGTTTGGGAATGAGAACGCCATGCACGCCGGCAGCATCGGCAGTACGCAGGAGCGCTCCCAAATTATGCGGATCTTCCAGCTCATCCAAGAGAAGCAGGAACGGCGCTTCGCCCTTTTCCTCTGCAAGCTGCAGGATATCATCAACCTCAGCATAGGGAACAGGAGCAACATAAGCAAGCACGCTCTGATGGCGCAGTCCGCCTGTCATGCTGTCAAGCTTGGAACGCTCCACTCTCTGCACGGGAATCCCACGTTCTCTGGCGAGCGCAAGAATCGCCCCCATCGAGCCTTCCTTGTCACCGCTTGCCGCCAAAATCTTGTTGATTCCCCTGCCGCTCTTAAGTGCCTCCTGCACCGCATTGCGTCCAATCAGCACGTCCTCCGAAAGCTCTTTGGAAACAGGAGCCTGCAAGCGTTCCCTTCCCCTTCCTTCCTTGGAGGGTTCTTGCTTGGGAATACCTTTCCCAAGAAACTGCTTTTTCTCCTCGTTTCTTTCCTTGTCCGATCGTTTGGAAGAATTTTTCATCGAGCTACACCCTTTTCTTCATATCTTCCTCAGCTTTATCATCTCGTTAAATTTGCCGCACCCCATATTTCCCTCTGGGCATCGACCTGTATTCACGCAGGTTGCCCCCGCATTTTTAAACAGCGTAGGGGCTACCTTTTGTACCTCTGCCAGCATAAGGTTTGCTATTTCCCGTATCTCCCACTGCGCACGATTGCAACAGCGAAGGTTGAAAAAATGCAGAAGCGACCTTGCATTCATTGTCACAAGAATCTTGGTTTCTGCCGCATTTGCAAGAACGTAACGAGCATCCTCCTTGGGAATGCCCAGCTCTATCAAGTCATCATACGTCTTGCGAATCTTTGAGAGGAGAGCATCATATTTTTCCTTCGCCGCATGGTTTTCTTCAATCGTATGCGGCGTGACGTATTGGAAGCCATGCGCTGCTACATAGCGCTGGCTCTGCTGGTCATAGGATGCGATTCTATGTCGCACGAGCTGGTGCGTCAGCACTCGGCTCACCCCCTCGATTCCAAAGGTAAAGGATACATGCTCTATCGTAGACGCATGTCCCAGCGACACCATCTTTTCCACCATTTCCCTTACCTTGTCATCACTGAGCCGTTCCGAAAGCTCCTCCGCACCGACCGCAGAGTAACAAAGCCTAGCTGCCATTGCCACCACTCGTTCCGGTTCCGGCGTATAGTCCAAAAGCTTTACCTTTACCATAGCTGTTTCCTCACTTTACGTTCCCTTGCTATTCTTCCCCTGTATTTCCTTCATCATGTCCTTGGAAATCACTTGAAAGGAGGCTTCCGCAATCTCATACAATCGCTCGTTTTTCTCCTGCAAATAGAGATATCCCAAAACCGCCTCAAAACCCGTACTGGCATGATATTCTGCTACGCTTGCGCTTCTGGGTGCATGACTCTTGGCATTCCGCCCCCGCCGGTAAACAGCAAGCTCCTCCTCCGTCATCATACCTTCCAGTGCATGCCATGCCCTCGCCTGCCAGACAGCGGAAACAATCTGCGCACTGAACTGATGAAGTGCCTGCACCTTTGACTGCTCATAGGAAAGCAGCCTTCCCCTCACAAAAAGATGAAAATAGGCATCTCCGATATAGGCAAGCACCAAAGGATTCAGCTGCTTGACCTCCACGCCGTCATAACGCTGCAAAATACCGCCTGTACCATCCGGCTGAAACATCATTTCCACAAGCTTCTTGAAATGATCGAACTTCATGCCTTTTTCCACCGTGCGCCATTCTTGGAATCCTCGATAACGATGCCAAGCGCCTTGAGTCCATCACGAATCTTGTCCGCCGTCTTCCAATTCTTTTCCTGACGTGCCTCTTGGCGAATCTCAAGAATCAGATCCATCAGCTTGTCTGCAAGTCCGTCCTCGCCTGTTTTCTCGTTTGTCTCCAAAATGCCAATCACGGAAGCCATCTTCTCATAAGCCTCAGCAGCCTTTCCAAAAGAAACAGCATCGAAGCCTGCCTTTCCTCCCGTAACTTCTTGATAATAAATATTGATTTCCTTGGAGAGCGCAAACATCTGGCTGATGGCAAGTGCCGTATTGAAATCATCATCCATTGCCGCATAGAAATCAGAAAGAAGCTTCTCTGCCTTTTCCGCTAGGCTTGCAGCCGTATTGGACGAACCCTCCAGCTTGGAAAGCTCCTCGATGTATGCCTTTGTGTTTTGCAGGCGCGCAAGGCTTGCCTGCGCCTCCTTCAAGCGATCCTCGTTGAAATCCAGCGGGCTTCTGTAATGCGTCTGCAGGATAAAGAATCTCACGACCTCGCCGGGGAACTCCTTCAAGATATCATGCACGGTGAAGAAATTATTCCTCGACTTGCTCATCTTCTCGTTCTTAATCGTGATGAACCCATTGTGAAGCCAATACTGCGCGAAGCTTTTCGTATCACCGATGCATGCCTGCGACTGGGCAATCTCATTTTCATGATGCGGGAAAATCAAGTCGCTTCCGCCGCCATGAAAATCAAACTTCTCGCCAAGATATTTGAGGGACATAGCAGAGCACTCGATATGCCAACCGGGGCGTCCCTTGCCCCACGGGCTGTCCCAGAACGGCTCGCCCGGCTTTGCCGCCTTCCAAAGAGCAAAATCCATAGGATGATGCTTTCGGCTGTCCACCTCAATGCGCGCCCCTGCCTGCATATCCTCCAGCTTGCGGCCGCTCAGCTTGCCGTATTCCGCAAACTTTTCCACACGATAAAAAACATCTCCGTTCTCCAGCGGGTAGGCATATCCCTTTTCCACCAGCTTTTCAATCATGGCAAGGATTTCCGGTATGGTTTCCGATACACGGGGATAAAGGTCTGCATGGCGTACATTCAAGGCATCCATGGACGCAAAGTAGGACTTGATGTAACGGGCTGAAATATCGCTCCATGCCACACCTTCCTGATTTGCCGCATGAATAATCTTGTCATCAACATCTGTAAAATTCTGTATATACCGAACCTCATAGCCCTTGCAGGCAAAATAACGGCGGATAACATCCCAAATAACAAAGGGACGTGCATTCCCGATATGCGGATGATTGTACGGCGTAACGCCACAGCAATAAATGCCGACCTTTCCTTCCTCCAATGGCTTAAATTCTTCTTTTTCCCTCGTAAGCGTATTATAAACCTTTAGCATTTTTATCCTCCAATCTTTGCTCCAATTCCGCAAGTCTTCGCTGAAGAGCTTCTATCTCATCCTGCATGGACTGCCGCATTTCTTCCTCTGGATCGGGCAAGGCGCAATGATCCAAATCCACATCCTGCTCCTCTGCAAGCTCCTGCACCTCAAGTTCCTCCTCAGATACCCTCGCCTTCCTCATTTCGTCCAGCGTCCTGACACGCTGCCCATTCATAACAACTACGCGTCCCGGTATCCCCACTACGGTCGCATACGGCGGGACTTCCTTCAGCACGACCGATCCGGCACCGATTTTTGCATGATCCCCTACCTTGAAAGAACCCAGCACCTTGGCGCCTGAAGCCACGACCACGTTGTTTCCAAGCGTAGGATGCCGTTTCCCCTTTTCCTTTCCCGTACCGCCAAGCGTTACTCCCTGATAAAGCGTCACGTTCTTTCCAATCTCTGTTGTCTCGCCGATTACAATACCTGTTCCATGGTCAATAAAAAGCCCTTCGCCAATCGTCGCCCCCGGATGAATCTCGATCCCCGTCAGAAAGCGGCACATATTCGATATCATGCGAGGCAAAAGCACCCACCCCTGCAGATAGAGGGCATGAGAAACCCGATGCATCCATATCGCATGCAATCCGGAATAACAAAAAAGAACTTCCCAAACAGACTTTGCTGCAGGATCTCTTTCAAATATGACACGAATATCCTTGCGAAGCCTTGAAAACAGCTTCATTCAAGCTCCCCCTTGTCTTTATGCCCTCTTTTCAATGCCTGCCACAGCATAGGAAGAAATTCCTTGCTCCGAACCGGTAAAGCCAAGCTTTTCCTCCGTAGTTGCCTTGACATTGATTTGATCAATAGCAACCTTCAGGACATTTGCAATGTTTTTCCGCATTTGCGTAATATGCGGTGCCATTTTGGGCTTTTGCGCCACAATCGTTGCATCTACATTCCCTACGACATAGCCACGTTCTTCCAAAAGCTCCTGCACCCTCGAAAGCAGCACCAAGCTGTCTGCTCCCTCATATTTGGGATCCGTGTCCGGAAAATGCTTCCCTATATCGCCAAGCGCAGCCGCTCCCAGCAAGGCATCTGCAATAGCATGAAGAAGCACATCCGCATCGGAATGTCCCAGCAAACCTAATGCATGAGGAATCTCCACCCCGCCAAGAATCAGTTTTCTTCCTTCGACCAAGCAATGCACATCATATCCCATACCAAAACGTGTCATGCTGTCACCTCCATGTTATAACTCCTGTTCCTTCATGAACGCTTCCGCTATCAGCAAATCCTCCGGCGTAGTCACCTTGATGTTTCGATAGCTGGAAGCTACTACCTGCACTGGACAGCCCATTCGTTCCACCAAGCTTGCATCATCTGTCCCCAAGAAACCATCCTTCCCTGCTCTCTGGTATGCTTCCAAAAGTATTTCCTTTCGGAAGCCCTGCGGTGTCTGAACAGCCCACAGCACAGCACGGTTTGGGGTTTCCTTGACAAAACCTTCCTCATCGACTACCTTAATCGTATTCTTTTCCGGCACTGCGGCAATAGCGCTGCCCTCTGCGCGTGCGGCTGCAATCACGTTTTCGATAACCGACAAGGACACTAGCGGTCTTGCAGCATCATGAACCAGCACAATTTCTGTTTCCGCTGGCATAGCGGCAAGCCCGTTTGCAATCGAATACTGGCGTTCCGAACCTCCGGCTACGACCACATAGGGCTTCAATCCAGTCACCTCAGAAAGCATCTGCTCTATCTGGGCAACCTCCTCCTCGGCAACAATCACCACAAGAAAATCCACCTGCTGCGAAGCAGAAAAACGCTCCAACGTATGCACAAGGATCGGCTTTCCCAAAAGCTCCAAAAGCACCTTGTTTTTCCCTGCCTGCATGCGCTTGCCCTGACCTGCCGCTGGGAACACTGCCGTTACCATGAATCCTACCTCCCAAAAACAATTCATCAATGAAACCTATTCTACTACATTTCAGCACAAAAAGAAACGGCAGCCAAAGAATACTGCCGTTTCTTTTCATAACACATCAAAAATCTGTCAGCTTCTGCCCAATGATCCAAAGCCCGCTCTCCCTGCAGCAGCCCTGCCTGCTTGCCAAGTGCCGTTACCTCCTCCAACGTCATCTGCATAATCCTAGCCACCATACTTGGCTGCAGCTTCTCCTTCAGCATATTGATAATATTGCTCTCCATTGCTTGATACCTTCTGCACGTCCTTCCGCACGTTCTTCTTCAAATGCCCTGCAGATGGTCGTCTCTCCTTTCTTCGTTTCCTTGAGGTGCCGCACTCTTTGCGCTTGTTTAAATTTGGTTTCCCCCACTTACAGCAAACTGTTGAAGAAGGGGACAGCTTAGCTTCGTTATAAAGCTACATAGACTTGATTCTATCCCGTAAATTCATAATGGGAAACTCATAAAATGTATATGTTACATATGCTATCATAAAAGCCATAATCCAAGCACTTAAGCATATAACACTCTTGGTACACAAATTATCTATATTGTTTGTATACCAAGCTGCACATATGAATATTGGAAAATGTACAAGATACAAAGAATATGATATTTTACTTACGTTTGTAAATATTTTTATCAACAAATTATTATTCACCTTTACATGATATAAATAACACATCACCAACCCCCAAGAGATAGTTATAACATCAAACATAATCGTTTTCGCAAAAACACCTTCAACGAAACTTTGACTGCTCACGTACATAAGTGCTATTGCAGCTACACCTGATGCTCCTATAAGCAGATTGTATTTACTAGATAACTTACTGAACCATGTTTCACGATATAATGAAATATACGCTAGCAACACTCCAATTCCCAGTGCATCCATTCGCAAAAAAATATTCTTTCTAACGCCATAATCCCATTGTAAGCCATCGCCACTGCAAAGCACATAGATAAACCTAGCCGCAACTATAACAATTACTAATGCTAAAATATTACGAAAAATATGCTTGTTAATGTTTAGTAAAATGATTAGCATGATTGGTATTGATAAATAGAACCATTCTTCTACGCATAAACTCCATGATTCCGGAAAAAAAGCAATTGCTGTTGAATCATAGTTTTGGATAAAAAACAAATGTTTCCATGTTATAGAAACAGGATCCACATTCCAACAATACTTTGGAAAATAATACCAAAATACGCAATTAACTATTAACATAAGCCAATACAAAGGCAATGTCCTAAACCATCTTCTTATCCAAAAATTCTTCAAAGTGCTTATATATGTATAACCATGTCCCTCCTTTGCAGACACTATGCTTTTAATCAAAATTCTTCCAATCAGAAATCCACTTAATACAAAGAATAATTCCACACCATATAAACCACCTATTGACAAACGCCATAGACCTTCCCCTAATAAATCACTGTCATAATGGAAAATACTTCTGCAATGAGACATTAATACCAGCAATATTGCCATTGAACGAGTTATATCTAATCCTATGTTCCTCTGCATAAACCTCACCTCAAATTATCCACTGTCCACGAATCATTAATCACTGCAACACATCTGCAAAAAAATATCCTCTGAAACACTTGAATCTTGCAGCATTAAAAATCACTGAAGCTCCTTTCCCTGCTAAACATTTCTTCCCAAAATACTATGTTCTACGGGGGGGGGACAATCCTGCTTAGTTTTAAAATTTTTTTGTTTTTTTACATTTCCCCCTTCCAACGACTTGCAGACTTGCGCAAAGCTTTTCATGACATACAAAAAACCGCCAGCTTTCGCTAGCGGTCAAGTCACCGATTCCCCTGCAGCATCCCTGCCTGCTTGCCGAGTGTCATCACCTTCTTCCCAATTTTTATTTCAAACAAAATAGAAGCACTGATTTATGCGGCAATCAGTGCTTCCTCACAATTATGATTTGTATTTTTTCAAGTAAATGCTTGTCAAGTGGTCGATGTCCTTTTGCCGATCCAGTTCAAAAAGCGGCATCTCACGAATGGATTCATCAGGAAGTGCAAGATGGTGCACATACGTCACCTCATAATCGTCCGGAAAATGCTCCATCAGCAAAAGCTTCACATCCGAGGCGATTTGTGCATTATAAACCTGTGTCACCGCCATAGGCAAGCCTTTCGGAAGGACGATATTATCGAGCGTTTCTGCATCGAGAACAGCAATTCCTTCTACAGGGTCAATGCCAAGCCTTGCATAAAGCACCTCCAAAAAGCTCATTCCCGGAACTATCTCCAAGGGAACATTTTCCTCCTTTGCCATCTGCCGAAGAAGAACTACGGTACGCTCTGCCACCAAAGGGCTGCCCGGAACAGCATACACGATGTCCTCTCCAGCCTTTGCCCTAGATAGCAAGTCCCTTGCAATCGCCGAATAAAGCTCTTCAAAGGAGTCTGCTTCCTGATAAAAGCTGTCGTAGGAAGTAAACTGCAATCCCCGCTCCCTCAAGGCTTCCACGGTCGGATGAATCTCCGTGCGAAGAATCAGCGTCCCTGCCTGCTCCATCAGCTCCATGCTTTCCATGGTGATCAATCCTGCCCGTCCGGGTCCCAGTCCCGTCACTTTAATGCCTGCCATCTCTCATTTCTCCTTTTTCACTTTTCTTGGCTGAAATGCTCCCTCATCACCGGACAGCATCATTAGAATCCTTGTAACAAATCCCAAAATATTCTTTTTGTGCTGGGGAAACAGGCGGAATCGCAAAATTCTTTGTGTTGGAATCATTTTCAAATTGATACCGAAGATATCCTGAAGCCTGACCATCCCTTTTACAGAGAATTTGGGAGACTCCTGCAAAACAACATCCAAGGTTCCTGCCTTCTCTTCGATGGTCTTTACGCCAATATCCCTTCCATAATTTTTGAGCCTTGCCACGGAAAGCAGGTTCATCACATGCTGGCTCGGCTCACCAAAGCGGTCTATCAGCTCATCGAGCAGCTGCCGTATCTCCTCATTGCTCCGAATGGCGGCAATCCGCTGGTAAAGCTCCAGCTTATGCATCGCATCATCAATATAGCCCCCATCAATATATGCCTCCACCTGCAAATCGATCCGAGGTTCTGGCACTGGAGTTTTTTTATCTTTTTTCTCTTGCAGGGCTTCCACAGCCTCCTCCAGCAGCTTGCAGTACATCTCAAAACCAACGCTGGCAATATGCCCGTGCTGCTGAGAGCCCAAAAGATTTCCTGCACCGCGAATTTCAAGGTCACGCATAGCAATCTTGAAGCCTGCCCCCAGCTGGGCAAACTCTTTCATCGCTTGCAGCCTTTTTTCTGCCGTCTCGCTCAGAATCTTGTCCTCCCTGTAAACGAACCACGCAAATGCCAAGCGGGACGACCTTCCGACACGCCCGCGCATCTGGTACAGCTGGGAAAGCCCGAAGTTATCCGCATCATAGACGATAATCGTATTGGCATTCGGCACGTCAAGACCATTCTCCACAATACTGGTGGCAAGCAGGAGGTCGTACTCCCCTTCATAAAAATCCAGCATGACTCGTTCCAGAAGCTCCTCCGGCATCTGCCCATGTGCCGTCATAATACGGGCTTCCGGCACAAGCTGCTCCAAATGCTCTCGCATCCTGTCAATGGTTTCCACGCGATTGTAAACAAAATAAACCTGCCCGCCCCGCTTCAATTCACGCTTGATGGCATTTGCCATGATAGCTTCGTTGTACTCAACCACATAGGTCTGGACAGGGAAACGCTCGGCTGGCGGTGTCTCAATAATGCTCATGTCCCGCGCGCCAACCAGCGACATGTGAAGCGTGCGGGGAATCGGCGTAGCAGAGAGCGTCAGCACATCAAGCCCTGCCGCCATTGCCTTGATTTTTTCCTTTTGCTTCACGCCGAACCGCTGCTCCTCATCGACAATCAAAAGCCCAAGATCCTTGAATACCACCTTCTTCTGGTTCAAGATAGCATGCGTCCCAATCAAAATATCCACTTGCCCTTCCTTGAGCCTGCGAAGCGTTTCCTTTTGCTCCTTTGCCGTGCGAAACCGGCAGATTACGTCAACCCGTGGGAGGAAATTCATGAACCGTTCGGAAAACGTCTGGAAATGCTGCTGTGCCAGTACCGTAGTCGGAACCAGCACTGCCACCTGCTTTCCGTCCATTGCCGCCTTGTATGCCGCACGAATGGCAACCTCCGTCTTGCCAAAGCCAACATCCCCGCAGAGCAAGCGATCCATCGGTTTTTTCTGCTCCATGTCCCTCTTGATTTCCTCAATCGCCTTTAGCTGGTCCTCTGTTTCCACATAAGGAAATGCATCTTCAAAATCCCTCTGCGTGCTGTCATCCTCGGAAAAGGAAAAGCCCTCGGCATTTTTGCGGCGGGCATAAATCTCTATCAGCTTGCCTGCAATATCCTCCACAGACCGCTTCGCCTTTGCCTTTGCCTTTACCCATGCCGTTCCTCCCAGCTGATGAAGTCTGGGCACTTCCCCTTCTGCTCCCACATACTTTTGCAGCCTGCGAACCTGCTCCGTCGGAACAAACAGCTTGTCCTCCCCGCCATACTTGATGTGGAAATAGTCTCTGTGGATCCCGTCCACTACCAAGGTCTCAACCCCGAGGTACTTGCCGATTCCGTGGTCAATATGAACCACATAGTCCCCCGGCTTGATATCCTGAAAATGAGACATTCGATTTCCCGCAGAAGCCCGCTTGGGAAGTCCCTTCTGCCGCTTTGCATGTCCAAAAATATCCGCTTCCGTAAGAACGACAAGCTTTGCCTCCGGAAACTCAAACCCATTGCTCAAATTCCCCAGCTGTACATTCACAAAGGCTTCGGACAGCTTCTCCCCCTCTGGGAGAAAAGAAGCCGGTACCTTCTTTCTTGCCAGCAATTCCCGCATGGAATCTGCCTTCTGGCGGTTCGGCATCAGCAAAAGGATTTTCTGCTTTTGCGATAGCCATCTGGAAATCTCATTTTCCAGCAGATCCATCTGCCCCCGAAATGGCAGCATGCTTGCCGCCGTCACTCGAATTACCTGCTTAGGCTCTGCGCCATGCACCTTTTGCAAAAGACCTGCCGCATAGAGCACATTGCCCTTTTCCGCACTCCCCAGCAGCTCCTCCCAACGAAGCATTGACTTCTTGGCATCTGGATTTTCCTTTGCCAGCTTGTGTATCTGCTCACGAATACGCATCGGCTCATCAAAAAGAACCGTCCCCTCTCCATCCAAATACGACAGAAAGGACTCTGTTTTTCCTTCCTCCAGTCCCGCCACGGGAAGTACCGTTATGTGTTCCACATTTTGGATTGACAGCTTCGTTTCTAAGTCAAATTCCCGAATCGTATCCACTTCATCATCAAAAAATTCTATACGAATGGGAAGCACGGAATTGATGGAAAACACATCTGCTATGCTCCCCCGTATGCTGAACTGCCCCATATGCTCAACCTCCGGCACATGCTCATACCCAAGCTGCACCAAACGTTCCAAAAAGGTTTCGCGCGGCAAAACATCCCCCAAGGAAACACGAAGGCTCAACCGGTCAAAGGAATGTCTGGAAAGCCCCTTCTGCACGGCGGCACCTGCTTCCGCCAGCACGACAACGGCTTCCCTTCGCGCCAATCTGCCCAGTACGTCCATGCGCCTTGCAGACAGCTCCATGCTGTGAGCCTTTGCCTGCACCTGCACAGAATCCAGCTCTGGAAGTTCCAAAACCTGTGTATCGGGGAGCAAGCCCAAAAGCTCCTCTCTCCATTCGTTTACTTGCTCCTTGCCCGGAACAATGATGACGAGGGGCTTCTTGTTCCCTCTCCAGCCTGCTGCAAAAACCGCATGTTTTTGCGAATTTCCCATTCCATAAACCAATGCTGAACTCTTTTTCGCAAAACAGCTCCGAACCTCGCAAGTGGCACTGTCCTTGAAAAGCGCCTCAAAAAATGCCTCCATAATTCGCTCCTAACCAATAACCTAACGCCTCAAAAGAGGACTCCAAAAAGAGGACTCCCGGCGACAAACGCCGGCAGCCCACAAAACATATATTTATTCCGCAAGAAAAGGCTTCTCCAAGCCGCTATTTTTGCATGCAGCGCATTGCCAAGAAATCCAAAGGCATCCCAAGCCTGATGCGGCTGAGATCCTCTGCCGTAGCTGCCGGAATCGCTGCCATGCGCCCGCAGCGCATACACTCCAAATATACCGTATTTTCAAGCACGTCACCCGTAAAATCGTGACAGCCGCACGGGCAAAAAACGGATCTTCCGGCAACCAGATCATGCACACGGTTCAATGCCTCCAGAAGTACTTGCTGTTTTCCCATGAAATCATCCAAATCCTCTGGATGAAGCGCATCGTACTCCGCCGCATTGAAATCCAAAAACTCAGCGATCCTCCGCCAGCTTCCAATATAGCCAAGCTCGAAGCGATCCCTTTCGCAATACAATTTCTCAAATTCCAGTCTCCGCAAATAGGAAAATGGAAATATCATTCGATTTCGATTCCCGCAAGCTCCGCAAGCAACCTCCAGCACCAACCCTTGCCTTGGCTGCATAGAAAGCACAGCCTGCTCATGCCCGCAGCTTCCGCACCGCAGTACCAAGCTTTTCCTTCCATGAAAAACAGGAACATCCTGCATGTGGATCTTTCCACACCTTTGGCAGTAAAATGCAATCGCGCAAACATGACTGACCAGCACAAGCAAGACCTCCTTTCCAGCGTCCTTCATCTCTAACATAAAGTATTCGCTGCAAAACGGTTTTTTCCTGCTTGCAAAAAAAATAAGGCAGATTTCATCATCTGCCCTACCATATATTTTACTTTTTCTCCAATGCTGCCGAAACAAATCCACGGAACAACGGATGCGGATTGTTGGGACGGGATTTCAGCTCCGGATGGAACTGCGATGCCACGAACCAAGGATGATCTTTTACCTCAACAATCTCCACAAGGCTGTCATCCGGCAAGGTTCCTGCAACAATCATTCCCTTATCCGCCAACTCCTTGCGGTACGCATTGTTGAACTCAAAGCGATGACGATGACGCTCTGCAATTTCGTTCTTCCCATAACATTCCAGCGTATGCGTTCCTTCCGCTACCTTGCACGGATAAGAACCCAACCGCATCGTTCCGCCCTTTTGGACAACACCAAGCTGGGAATCCATCAATGCAATCACAGGATGCTTTGTATCCTCATCAAACTCTGCACTGTTTGCATCGCTCATGCCGCAGACGTGCCGAGCGAATTCGATGACGGCACACTGCATGCCAAGGCAAAGGCCAAGGAACGGTATCTTATGCTCTCTGGCATACTGGATTGCCTTGATCTTTCCTTCCACGCCACGATAGCCAAATCCACCGGGAACGAGAATCCCTTGGCATCCGAGGAAAACTTCATCCAAATCCATGTCCGAGGATTCCATCTTCTCTGCATTCACCCACTGGATCTTCACCGCCGCATCATTGGCGATTCCTGCATGATGCAGTGCCTCCGTAACGGAAATATATGCATCCGGAAGCTCCACATACTTGCCGACAACAGCAATCTTGACCTTCTTGGATGGATTGTTGATCTTGTAGACCATCTTTTCCCATTCTTCCATGTTGACTGGCCTGTAATCCATATTCAGCTTGGAAAGAACGATCTTGTCCAGTCCCTCCTGCTTCATCATCAGCGGAACCTCATAGATCGTAGATGCCGTGCGATTCTCAATGACTGCCTCTGCATCAACATCGCAGAACAAGGCAATCTTTTCCTTCATGTCCTTGGAAATCGTCTTTTCTGTGCGGCAGACAAGAATATCCGGCTGAATGCCGATAGAGCGAAGCTCTTTCACGCTATGCTGTGTTGGCTTCGTCTTCAGTTCTCCTGCTGCGGAAATATAAGGAAGAAGCGTCACATGAATATAGAGAACATCATTCCTGCCAACCTCTTTCTTGACCTGTCGAATAGCCTCCAAAAAGGGCTGGCTCTCGATATCGCCAACCGTGCCGCCAATCTCAGTAATAACCACATCGGCGCCATCTGCAGCCGCAACGTCATAAACACGCTGCTTAATCTCGTTCGTAATATGCGGAATGACCTGAACCGTACTGCCAAGGTAATCGCCCTTGCGCTCCTTGTTCAAAACCGACCAATAGACCTTGCCCGTTGTAATATTGGAATTCTTCGTAAGGTTGATATCAATAAAACGCTCATAATGTCCAAGATCCAAATCCGTCTCAGCACCATCATCCGTAACAAATACCTCGCCATGCTGATATGGGCTCATCGTTCCCGGATCAATATTGATATAAGGATCGAATTTCTGAATCGTTACCTTGATCCCACGATTGCGGAGCAGCCTTCCGAGAGATGCTGCGGTGATACCTTTCCCCAGCGAAGACACAACACCGCCAGTAACAAAAATATACTTTGCCATGAATCGATCTCCTCCTATCACCTGTTCCCTTATTCCTGAATACTCTCAAACAGCTTCTCCTTCCTCCGGCTCACCTTGGAGGAAGACTTAGCAGGAGCCGCAGCAGACCGCATGGAAGCATGGCTTCTTTTTACCTCGGGCGGATTCCACTCCGTAAGTCCCCACATTCCATCTCCCACATAATGGAAACGGCTGTCCATGTTGATATGTGTGTAAACCTCAGAAATTGCCGCAAAAAGCGACTGCACAGGCTTATGCTTCTTCTCTATAACTCCCATTGTCAAATCCTTGTAATGCATCGGCTGTGCCGCCTCTGTAAGAATATGATACGCCACATCTACCTCAGAGCTGTTGATGAAATCCAATCTAAATACCCCTTTCTGTCAAAATCCATGGAACGGATCCATGATTTCTTTACATTTTCTCCGGTGCCGAAACACCCAAAATACCCAGTGAATGACGAATTACATGCGCTGTCACGGTAACCAGTGCCAGCCGTGCCTCAGCCAATCCGGCATCTACGCCCATAATACGGCATTTGTTGTAGAAGCTGTGGAATAATCCAGCCAGCTCATAGGCATAGCGCGCAATACGTTGCGGGGCATATTCCTTTGCCGCTTTCTCGATCTCCTCTGCATACTCCTCAATCTTCTTGATCAATGCCGTCTCCGTCTCATCCTGCAAAAGCTCCAGCTGAGGATTTTCTGAGAGTACCTTCCCAGCTTCCTCTGCCTGACGGAAAATACTGCAGATTCTCGCATGCGCATACTGGATATAGTAAACCGGATTATCGTTGGACTTCTTCTTTGCAAGATCCAAGTCAAAATCCAGCTGGCTGTCCAAAGATCTCATCAAGAAGAAGTACCGTGCCGCATCCGTGCCGACTTCCTCCATCAATTCATTGAGTGTTATGCTCTGCCCTGTACGCTTCGACATCTTGACAAGCTCACCGCTCCTGTAGAGGCTGACCATTTGCAGGAGCAGAACCTCCAGCTTCGATGCATCATACCCCAGTGCCGATATCGCCGCCCTGACACGACAAACATACCCGTGATGGTCAGCACCCCAAATATTGATAATCTTGCCAAATCCACGCTCCAGCTTATTGCGATGGTAAGCAATGTCTGCCGCCAAGTAGGTGGGAACGCCATTGTCTCGAATGACCACGCGATCCTTGTCATCACCGTAATCCGTGGACTTCAGCCAAAGAGCCCCTTCCTTTTCATAAATCGTCCCATTCTCCCGCAAGACCTGAACCGCCTCATGAATAGCCTCTGGGTGAAGCGTACGCTCGCTGAACCACTTGTCAAACGTAACCTGAAAAGCCTCCAAATCCTCCTTGAGAACTGCCAGCTTTTCCTTGTAGGCAAGATCCTTGAAAATCTCAAGGCGTTCCTCCTCGCTCATGTCCAGATACCGATTCCCGTCCTTTGCAATAATGCGCTTTGCTGTATCAATAATGTCCTCGCCGTGGTAGCCATCCTCTGGAAATTCCACGTTCCTGCCAAGCAACTCCAAGTATCTCGCATTTACGGAACGGGCAAGATTGTCCATCTGATTGCCGGCATCATTGATATAATATTCACTTTCCACGGGATAGCCTGCCGCCCGCAAAAGATTCACGAGTGCACTGCCTGCCGCAGCGCCACGTCCATGTCCTACATGCAAAAGCCCTGTTGGATTTGCACTGACATACTCCACCTGAATCGTGTCCATTTCCTTCGCTGGAAGCTGTCCATAAGCTTCCCCTGCTTCCAAAATCCTGCGGAAGGAATCATAGACCACGTTTGACTTCAAATAAAAATTCAAAAAGCCGGGACCTGCAATCTGCGTATGATCCAGCCAATCCCCTTGAATACGTGCCGAAAGCTCCTCTGCTATCTTGCGAGGATTCATTCGAAACACCCTTGCCGACTGCATCGCAAAATTCGTTGCAAAATCACCAAACTCTTTTTGCGGAGGCACTTCCAAAACAATCTTCGCCAGCTCTCCATCAGGAAATACGCCATCTGAAATCGCCGCCCTCGCTGCCTCCTCTATGGCTTTTTCCAATGTCTCCTTGATATCCAAAATTCATCCTCCTAACACAACTGCCTGCCCACAACAGGCAACACTTCCATTTCCAGTCGGTTCCTGCTCTGCCATTTCCCATTTGCATACAGCTCGTAACGCAATCGAACAAAACCACCGGATTCCTCCGAAAGCTCCTTTGCAAAGCATGTCGTCCTTATCCGAAGCTCCAAGCCCCCACAGGAGGTTCGATACATGGACACCGTTTCACATTCCTCCAAAAACTCCATGCGCTGCTGCAAGGCTCCCTTGCGAAGAAGCAGCATGCCATTCTCCAGCAGCTTCACGGTTGTTGTCACCCTCTCGCCCTGCAAAAGAGCCGTATCCTCATAACGCAAGTACAGCTTGCCATTCTTGCAGGAAAGGCATCCATCCGCCTCCATATTCACATGAGTTTTCTCCCCCACGGCATCCGTCTGGGAACTCTTGATTTTAATATGAACCTCCAAAAAACTCCATCCTTCTCTTTTCACACTATCTATACATTATAACGCCCTCAACCAAGAAAATGCAACAAGCATTTTCTTGATAACGGATTGCTACCACATATAGCAAACATCCTGCTGGATTAAAATAATTTTTAAAAATCAGGATTACACAACCGATTGCGGATCTCTCCATGTACAGCAAAAGCACCCTCCCAAAATGAGAAGGTGCTTTTTTGTGTCCAAAAACTAACCAACAGCAAAAGCTATTTCATTTTCCGTAAAGCCTTGATATATAAGGGCTTTCACCACTTATTACATCATGCCGGGCGTGAATTATCCGGCATTTCTACTTTCCTGTATATCTGTAAAGCCTTGCATGATAAGGGTTGGCAACCATCAAACAATTTCAAAAACCTTTGCTTTCGGTATATTTTTGCTAATTTGGTGGCCAAAATGGTGGCCAAATCAATGCCACCATTATAGCGCCATTCCCTTGCAGCGTCAGCCTTCTGCCGCCGCTTTTTCCAACACTACTTTGAGCACATACAGGCCGATATTGATAGCCGCCGGCACCACAAAGGCATCACGAATTTTACACCAACCCGTTTCCTTAGGCGCGTCCTTTTTGCACTCGTCGATAATGCGATCAGCGGCAGCCTCCAATAATGCAATGCCCTCCGTGGTCAGCCAGTTGATAAATCTCTCTTTGAGACTCTTACCAACCTCGTCAGCTTTCAGCGCATCCACAACCGTATCCCGTAAATCAGTCCACTTGCTCATTGTCATTTTCTCCTCTTAATACTCGATTTCCGTTTCTACACCGGCACGCGCGCCGATATATACATACTCATCATCCATGCCCATATATTCATCACCAAAGGTGTTTTTAAATGACTCATTGGGGCACTTTGAATCTTTGAGAATATCAGCCACCTGCCATTTGAGTGCAAATGTGGGGGCCTCTTTGGTAATCAGTGTCTTTTTCATGTCGTTTTCTTCCCTTAATCTTCATAATAAATGCTGGCATCATAACCAAATCCGTCCAGGTTATCCGTAAATTGGTGCATACGGATAATGTTGTCCGGGTATTCCTCTTTGAGGTAATCCTTGCAAGCCTCTTCAAAGGTGTTGCCCTGTCCATAGTTTGCCACCCAGTACGGCACATAGTCCGGCAAATCCTCGATACGGATATAATGCGAACTTTCGGCACTTAGCCAGCTCCATGACGCATACACACCATTGTACTGGTGCCCGTAGTTCGTGAGCTGGTTGATAAAGGCCCGGCAGCACTCGGTCACATCACCGTTAAGCATCCGTTTTGACTCTGCATCATACCAAATACCTAGCGGCGGGGTTTCGCCTCTCAGGTATTCTTTCAGCCACGCCGCAACCTGATCAGCCTCAGCCACAGCCTCATCATAGGTACAAGCATGAGCAAAGTAATAAACGCCAAAATGTAAGCCGTTTTCCACAGCCTTATTGACATGATCCACAAACATATCATCTAGTTGGCAACGTTCGCCAATCTTCAAGATAACGCCCTCAATACCGGCATCTTTCACAGCCTGCCAGTCAACATTTTCCTGCCATGCTGAAATATCAATAACTCTCATTTTCCCGCGCTCCTCTCTTGTTCGGCCTGTGATTTCTAGGGAATGGGCACATTTCAAAAAGGCTATACTCCATATCCTGTATAGCATTTACGTAAAAGCCCTGCCGCCTTGCAACGTAAGCAAAAGCAGTAAATTTTTTATATAGCTCCGTCCACGCTAAGCCATTCATTTTACCTCCCTTTCTCCCGCACTTTCTTTTCGTGGGAAAGCTGCTCCAATGAATTTTTAATGGCTTTTGGAATCGGCACGCCTGCTTTGGCGGCGTTTTCAGTAATTGATAGTCCCTCATTGGCTATGTAAAAGTACGTGGCCATAGTGCATACCCCTGTTGTCCCCAGCATTAAATCAATCCGGTGGGCTATTGTCACCATAATGAGTATAAATATTTTCCGTGCTATGCCCTTAAAGCCCTTTTGACTATTCAGGGCCAGCCGTGGGTTGATATATGCCGCCAACATTCCACTTGCATAGTCCAGCACCATCAACCACAGCAGTGTATTTATGGTGTCGTTCCATTCGCCAAAGCAAAAATTCATCAATGTACAAAATCCCCCAGCCACCACGCCCCATATTGCCTCTGTCCTCACTGGAATCATTGATCTTATGAAAGCTATTACCTCGTTCACCTTTTGTGCCTCCTTAGAAAGTCCTATACACCTATGTGCTTTTCTTTATCCTCCGGGGTATTTGCGTAACAAAATGGCGGCGCCAGCATAAGCACCGCCATAATTGCCGCTATGAATTTATAACGCATTTACTACCTCCCAATCATCCGCGAATATATCAGGGTTGTCGGCAAGGTAGGGAATAGGCTCTTTATCTTCGTAACTTACTTCCAAATATGGCTGCATGTCATTGGTATAATTACAAATCATCCTGTCCCCTTCCAGCCAGCCTTTGCGCCTCAGAATCCTGCCGGCCTTGGCCAGCTCTAAGGCATCCCCAAAAGTCAACCCTCCGGCTCACTTTCCGCAGCCGGTTGCGTATTTGAGGCTTCCTCGTAATCGTGGCCAGTGATTTCTTTGAACTCATCCGCCGTGATCCACTTCTTTACCACGGCGTTGCGGGTCATTTTCAAAGTCCAATAGCCATTACTGTAATAAAATTTTACTTTCTCGTACTTGGTCATAGCCATGTTACTGCACCCCTTCCATGTCAATATCAGACATCATAGCAATATACTCAATTTTTGAGTCTTGCACATGCTGGTCTATATCGTACTGACTTACAGCAGCAAATGAAAGATAGTATCTGCCACCATCCCACGCATATTGTACCTGCTGTAAAAGCCGTGCGTTTTCGATATGTTCCGTCACATTCCCCTTGCTGTCCTTGGCAGTCAACCGGAACGCCCCGGACAATGCAGACAAATCCACCTCTGACTCACTTACATAGTTGTTTCCATTCATTGTAAGGTTTTCCACCGTTACCGTTTCGCCCTCCCCTGTCAATGTGAGGGTGTATTTTTCTTTTTCCATTGTTCAATCAACTCCTTATACAGGTTATCCATATTATTCAGCGTGTGATAGGCGTTATATCTCCGCTTATCCCCGCGCCACGACAAGTATTGCAGACGGAACGCTTGCGGGGACATTTCTCCCCTGGCCACAAATTTGGCCAGCTTTTTCAGTTTGCGGCGTTCCCTCACAACTACATCATGCGGAATCCGGCGGATTATCTTGCCGGTATCCGTCAAAATGTACTTGGTCTTTAGAAAAGTAAAGCCGTGGGACAGTTTTATTATCTGTGTTTTCTTCTCATGCACAAATATGCCTAAACTCTCCGCAATGGCCTTTATTTCTTTCAGTAATTGGCGTAAAAACTCTTTATCCGTGTGAATGATTATCCGGTCATCCATATAGGCATCATAGCAATGCACCTGCCTGACGGTCTTACACCACGTATCTATCCGTGTCGGCAGGTAAATCCCCGCTATCTGTGATACTACGGAACCAATGCCCATTGACCTTTTCAAAATCTTTTGACCGGTCAGCAGGGGCTTATCCACTTTCTCATGCTCTAAGCTGTTAAAATGGCGGTTTTGGTATCCGTCCGGGGCATAAGATACATCAATCTCATTCGCTTGAAGTATTCTGTCCAGCGTCCACAATGCCAGCGGTTCTTTGACGTGCTGGCCAAACTGCCGCCGGATAATATCATGATCAATGTTATCAAAATACTTTCTAAAGTCGATTTTCAGCACATAGCCCTCTCGTCCATATCGTTGGTAATGCCATCGTAAATGCTGCTCAAATCTCCGCCTTGTAAAACTGATCCCCTTACCCCGTAAACTTGCCCCATTATCATGAACCATGTGAGGCAATAAAGCCGGTTGCAGGCAGTTATTTACAAGTGAGTGCTGCATAGCTGTATCACGGATAGTCAATGCCTTGACTAATCTAAGGTGGCCTTGTTCGCATAATTTGAACTCTGCACCCTTTCCCTGGGTATATAGCCTTTCCCTTAATTCCTGCTGCATGTGATAGGTTTCTTTTAACAGGTTTATCCTGTGTTTCTGTGTCCGGTATTTCCATTTGCTTACCTTCTCAGCTTTAAAGAATCCATCCAGTAAATTATTTGCGTTGTCGAATTGCATCATATAGAGTGTGTTTAATTTTTTAATGCCGCGCTTATATGGGCAATATCCTTGGATAGCCCCGTCACGGCTCTTATTTACCCTTGCGGGAAGGATATGAGCTCATTCCCTGCTATGTGTTCCCTGCATTAGCGTGGGGACATCCGGAAATATGGGCGCACGCCGCCGTTGGCGTTGGAATTAGACGCGTCATTGTAGTTGGCATTGCCGTTGTTGTTGGCATTAGCGAACCTCGACGAAGAGGCAACCGCGGGTAGCTCATACCCTATATCCTCCTTTTACTTTAGATTTTTATTATGCTTGTTATCTGCTTTGCGCCAGCCCTTCAATAAGGCTATTTCCCGCTCAATGATTTTCACATAGCGCATATATTTTTCAGCATCCACTGGCAGGACTTCCACCGCAAGCTCCAACTCTTTCAGCAGATTTTCACAGCAGGCTATTGCCCTGTCCTGTGCTATTCGCCTTTCCTCTGCCTCCACCTTGCAGGTGGCCCATATTGTATAGGCTTTTGTAATGTTTATCATTAAGTCGCGCAAAATATCCCACATACTTGATCTCAGTTTATCAATCAGCCAATCAGGATAATCTCCTGCTATTTTCAGCCGGTACTTTTCCAGTAAATCCGTAAAAACTGCCGCGTCCTCAGCATCCATTTTCTTTGTATTTACTCGCATATTGCGGACGGTGCTTTTCACTCCCAAATCCCGCAATAGTAAAAACGTCATATCCCGGCGTAGTGTTATGGCATTTTTATAAAATTCTAGTTCGGATAAATTCCGTTTTCTTGCCAGTACACCCATGTTTATCTCCTTTCCTTAACCGCACCCCACCCCATATATGGGCGGGGTTAAAAGGTTAGTGGTACAGGAAATATGGGCGCACGCCGCCGCTGGCGTCGGAAGAAGACGCGTCACCGCAGTAGGCAGCGCCGTTGTTGCCGGCAGCAGCGAACCCCGACGAAGAGGCAACCGCGCGCAGCCAAAACCAGCTTCTATCCTCCAAATGGTTACACTTCAAAGCATAGAGCGGTAACATTCTTGGGAAATCACCCACATCATAGCCCGAACCAAAGACGGATCCACCATATACCATTGCCTCATTTGGAATGTTAGCACCTTCTACCGTAGTCCATGCCCAGCTTGAAGATTTGCCCGTCATACCGCCGCCCGTGCTCTGCACGGTGGTATTTGTTGCATTTGCCAGCAGTTCCTTATGACTAAGAACATGTCCCGCTCCAAACGCCTCTTTAATGGCTGCTGTCCAAATCGGCATGATTTTTGTCCACATGTCCGAACCTACATAGGCCCCGGTGGTGTCATTGGTTGGGTTCATCTTCACATCTCTCTGCAATGTACTTGCAGGGATAAACAATACATGGTGCTCCGTGGTTTCGGTATCACCACAATGCAGGTGTGGGTCGATAGCTGCAACCAACCATTTCACATTGGAATAGGTGGCCTCTGCCTGAGTTACCGCCGTGCCGCTTTTGTTGGTGTAGGTGGTGGCGGCTGTGGTTACGGACTTAATCACATAGTCTCCAATGTAGATTTTTGAAAAATCGCCGTTTGCAATATCAAGGCTCATTTGGCCGCTTTCCATGTATTCGGTCAGGTCTTTGCCACGATACAGGCCGTTGTGCATTGCAGCTGAATGGATCATGTTTTTAATTGGCGCGTACTGGCCGCTCTCGACAGCTTCTTTGATATTCACCCCGTCAATATTTACTACCTCGGCGTTTACTTCCGCCCACTGTTTTGCGGCAGTACCAATCATTCCCTCACCATCAGCGCGTGGTACAAAATTTCTCGTTGGCATATTTCATTCTCCTTATTCTTTATTCTTTCGGCATAATGTCGCCGTCAGTATCCAGTTCAAAGTTGACGCTGTACAAAGGCTCTGCCGCTGGCATTATGCCGCCATTGGTGTCAATCTCAAAGAAATCTCCCTCTGTGGTAAACAGGCGCTTAATCGTCCACACTACCGTGCCATCTGTGATGTTGTCCCCCAGCACTTTACCCGTCAGGTCTAAAAGGCTGTCGCCTGTAGTTCCTGCCGTCGTACATTCAAGTCGCCAGTCAGGATGTAATGCAAGCTGAGTGTCAAACATTATCGCGCCCTCAGCATAAGCCGTGTTTGCCTGTCTTAAATTTGCCGCCCGCTCCAACATTTCGGTGCTGACAAGGCCCGCCGGGTCAATGTTCACAACGATATTCGCGGCATTAGAAACCGCAATTGACATTGCGTAGCTGGCTGATACCGTTACGGACGCCGTGGATGGTGGCACCCAATCCGGCACATTATCCAAAGATATTGCATAGAGGATTTCCCCTATATCCGGATCCGTGGCGAACACGCCCCACTCTCTCGCATAATAGCCCACATTTACCGTAGAGGTGAGAATAAGCCCTGTTACCGTACAGGTGTTATCCTCGTGGGTTATCGAACTGATACCCAGCACGGATTTTGGGCTTCTCAGGTCGGTCATGGTATCAATGTCCGTGCCTGACTCCGAACCATCACCCAGTTTTACTTTGGTCAGCTCCAACTTGCACACGCCTGCAATAGCTTTGGCCTGCAAAGCTCTGCCGGCAGCGGTAAGTTGTGCCCCTGCCCAATTTGCCATTTATATAACCTCCTTAAACCTTATAGCTCTTATATACATACGGGCCGCCGCCTGTATATTTCCGGCAGGTTGCCGCCGAATCACTTATTACAGCAGGGCCAGCATGATAAGACTTGTGAATGTGTGTGATAACTCCCATATACTGATTATTTGCCACATTGTCATCATGCACTTGGGCAGGGCCTACATGGTAGGATTTGAATACCTTGGGGTATACGCCCATATACATTTTGTTGGTTGTTTTCCGCTTAACGCCTAATCTGTCCATTACGCTACGTACATTTTTCACCGTTTCCACCAATCTGACTATGGTATCAATCTTTTCTTTGGTTATCCCCGGCGCATCCAGCAAATCAATCTTGAAGTGGTACGGATCACCGCCATAATCAAACCACTCTGATACCTGAGACTCCCCAAAAACAGCGGTGGCAACTTCTTCCACCGCTGACGGTGTGCCTTTGCGGCGGTGCCATGCAATCGACTGCTTTACCATACGCCGCTTGGTGGTCAAATCCATACCTGCCTCATAGAAATCTACATGCCATTGCCATGCCAGCAAGTCCACCACCGGCTCCGGCAGTTCATCAATCCTGGAAAGGTGCATCACTTGGCGGCAATCTTCCGTTACAAGTTGCAGCTCCTTATCCAGTGCTTTGGCGGTGGCATATATTTGCTCGTCAGCCAGCAGGTTATCCGGCAGGATATCCACCAATGATAAGGTTTTCAGCTCCCTAATCATCTTCCAGCCCCTCCAAAGTTACAGTAATATTTTCAGCTATTGCCACAGACGCGGAATTGACTGCCGTAAATACTGGCTCGGTGATTTCCGCCCGCTTTGCCCCGGCCTCGCGTATCCGGTAATACAGCTCCGTTGGGTTGATATCGCGCCCCATCTTTGCTTTTTGCCAGCTGACATAATCCTGCACCGCTTTTTCTACGGCGTTTTGAATTTCCACAAGCTCGGTTGCATCTTCACGGGATACCCAGTATTTTATATTCACATCATAATCCACCGCCGTGGGTGCAATTACGTTCACATTGTCGGTAAGAGGGCGTATCTTGTCACTGCTTAGCGTTTCATCCACCGCCGCAAGGATTTCCTCGCCCGGCAGCTCCCCGCCTTGCAGCAGAACATAGACTTTTACCACACCCGCGCCGCCGTTTCGAGCTTTCACATCCGCAATCAGTGGGTTTGTTGCTTTGGCGAAATACTCATAGGCTCCTGACGGGCCAGCCACAGAAAAACTTTCAGGGGCCTCTTGTATTCGGCTCCTGTAATCGTTATCCGTTTCCTTGTCCGCGCCTCCCTCGCTTGTTGTGGTATTTGCCACCGTGGCCACGAAAGGCACCGGGTCAGTCATGGTTTTGATTTCCCCGGCCACATAGCCGTTGCCTTTTGTGCCTGTTTCTGTGCAGGTTGCCTCTACATTTATGGAGGTTTGCCCTGCTGGAATCACAGCTGCCTCATTTATGGCAAAATATACGCCATCCCCGGCGGTTGCCCTCGTACCCGCTGGAATCGCCGTGGCGGCCTCTCTTACCCCGGAAAGTGTAAGACATAAGGTAACTGTTGCGGCGGTAGCTTGCAGGCGTTCTGTGCCCACTAGCGCGCCGATATGGTCTAAATAATCCCCTGTGGCATAAGCCAATAGGTTCATTTTTGCCCCATAGTCGATTATTTCCCGCTGCTGGATTATGATAGCCTCCAACCCGCAAAGGAAAAGCCGCAAGGGGTCAGCCCTGGAAAGTGTCCTGCCTAACAATCCTTCCACCGTGCCAACAATGTTTAGCTCTATGGTTGTCGGATCACGTTCTGCAAAGGTTATATCCGGTAGTTTTTTAAGCTCCATTTACTTTTATCCTCACTTTCGTTATAACTTTGCCCTCGACTTCCTCCCCCTCATAGCCTACCGATACCACGGCGGCGCGGGGTTCGTACTTGTTTACTGCCGCCACGATTTCCGCTGTGAGTTTCGCCTGGGCGGTGGCTATTGGTAAATCCACAATATCCCCGCTTATGCCAAACTCTCTATCCATGGGCACCGTCTTTTTTAGGGTGGAAAGGATAGTGCGGACATTCTGTAATATTTCTTCCAGCTCGGTGGCCGGCGCAAAATTTACCTTGCCAACCTCTGCCGTTACATCAACCACCATTACTATCCTCTCCCTCTACCAATGCAGGCACATACTCTTTCAATGTTATATCAATCTGAGTAATGATTATCCGCCCGCTGTTGTCGATAGTGTCCACGCTTTCGCCCACACTCTCAATAATCCACTGGTTGGCTCCTATGGTCTCATTCCCCAGCACGAAATACATTGCCTCGCCTTTTTCGCAAAGCTCCCGGATTTTATTCACTTCGTCCACTGGTTCAACCCCCAGCGTGACGGAAAACTGCATAGTAAAGGAAATCTCCTCGCCATCCGGGCCAATATATTCCAGTATTGGCTTTAGCCCTATGATTTCATGGGACTGGTAACGGGCTTTTGTGGTGCGCTTGTAGTCCTTGAAGGTTCGCACCTCCCTGCTGGATACCTCAAATACGATATCCCCCAGTGAACCAATGGGCATTGAAAAGCCCCAGGAAGATAACTTCCCGCGTAGTTGCGATAAAAGCCCCTTGCCCATATTGTTAAGCCGCTTTTGTACGCTCTTTTGATAGCTCCCTGCCACGCCTGACAAGAAAGACATTTCCTCACCCCCCTACAAATACATTCGGACTGCCTGCCGCCACGCTACCGCCACATGATACAGCATCACCAATCCGCCCGGCAGGAATACCATTGATAAAAACCGTACCGCTGCCGCTGGCAATCACGCCGCTATGGGGCGGGTGTGCATGGCATGAATGAGGGTTATAGCTATCTCCCACACGCCCCGCCGGTATTCCATTTACAAACACATTGGGGCTGCCTACTGCCAAAGCAATAGGCGGGCACGCATCATGTCCGGTGTTGTTGTCTCCTACCCTCGTTTGTGCTGGCATATCTCCGCCCCCTTAATTCAGATTGATAGTGCTGCCGTTTATGGTTATCGGCCCGGTAAAATTTACCGTCAGCGAACCGGCGGCGCGGTTGACCTCAATAAATGAACCATCTGAGAAATCCATACGCATTATGTCCGGGCTGGACACTTGCGGCGGCTGGGTATCCGTGAAGTAGCTCCCCATAATCCAGCCTGTGGAAAAATTCTTGTCGTTGTTGTTGAATATGCAAAGAACTTGGTCACCAATATCCGGCACCCAGTAATCTTTATTTTTCCCTGAGCAGCGGTGCAATATATGCAGTTCCGGGGAGGCTATGCCGTCCTTATCGTCAAACTTTACCCGTGCGGTATTTGTCTCCGTGTTGACGCTTGCCACAGTGCCCGTCCTGAGCATGCCCCGCAAGGCTCTCTCTGCATCAGTACCCATCTATTACCCGCCTCAATTCTATCTTGGTAGTGTACCCATTTCCTATGTCGTGGGTGCTCTGCTTTATCAAATACTTGCCATCATATCGGTGGAATCCTTTAAGCTCCACCGTGTTACTGGCCAGCAGGGCGAAATTGCCCACAAGGGTCATGCTTACGGCCACCTCTTCTAAATTTTTCTCATGCAGCTTTTTCTTTGCCAGCTTTTCCGCCTCTTCCAGATTTTCCACCTTCTCATTTATCTGCAAGGTTTGGCCCTTCTCCCTCTTGGTGTCGGTGAAAGTATACTCAATCAGCTTGTTTTTCTTGCTGTGCTTATACTTCACATGGGCCGCCTTGTAGATATCGTGGATAGTTGACCTGCACTCAAATGATAAAAGCCAGTTGCTTTTTTTGGTGATAGTCAGCACCGGATCCGCCTGCTCATACTTTGAAATATCAAAGACAATAATTTTCTTGTCTGATACCTTCAAAGCCAGTCCGGCATCCTTGCAAAGTTTCTGCAAAAATGACAGGTCGGTCTGCTCGGACTGCTCAGCGCGCTCCAGCGTCGGATCTTCCGGGGCATCAAAATAGCTTTCCATTTCTGCCCCCGCCGCCACATCTTTGAGGATTTGGGACAGCTTCACTTTTTCCCAGGCGCGTGTTTTCTCCACACCGCGCAAACTGGAATTATTCGGAATAGATACTAGCTTTATTTTTGCCTCATTAGGTGGGCCGCTGTTGGTGATTTCATCCACCTCAAACTTACCTAAAGGCAGCTCTCTTGTATCTCCTTCCCCCTCCCAATCGTTGACGGTCAGGGCAATATCCATAGTTGCGCCCCTGTCAGGCAGCCAGTCGCCCGCCCAAAGTTCTTCCCTGTCGTGCATTGTGATTTCTGCCGTGTCAGCCTCACCACTCAAAACCTCCCGTACTGAAAAGGATTTGAAATAGTTGGCTATATCGGTTGAAATATCCGTGCCATCATAAAGGCATTTGATAGTTGTTCGCCTTGCTTGCGGCATCTAATCACCTCCGCCACGGCGGCAGGTTTTCCGTCCTGTTTTCTGCCGTTATTTCCGGCAATGTAAGGACGGCACCCGCTGAAAAAATCGCCGTGTTGACATACTTGTGGTTGGACTCAATCAGCAAATTTACATAATTGCACGCACCCAACTGCTCATAGGCTATTAAATCCCATGTATCACCGCTCCGCGTTGTGTATGTCTTAGCCAAAAGATAGCCGCCCCCTTTCATGTTCAAACTCTGCCATCTGCTCTGCAAAGGATTTTTGGAACTTGCGCCCTGCATCCGTTACCGCCCGGCGAATAGTGCCGGGGTCGCTGTCTCCGTATACGTTGACATTTATGGTAATCGGTGGCATTGTTATCCCGCTTGTGGCCGCTGCCGCTCCTTCATCAATGGCAACTCTCTGCCGTACAGGGGCGTTTTTCTGCCCTACACCTAAGATTTCCCCGGCTTTCTGCCAAAGTCCAATAGCCCGTGGCGAACCATCTAGTGGGATAGCCGCCTCCGCGCTATCCTCTGCAAATGTCGTGAGGAAAGCACCTTTACGATAAATACCGCCCTGAGCATTGGCAGCAATCTTTTGGTCGCCTCCGCCACCGCCAAAGTGGATACTTTTCACGGCGTTGACTATACTGTTGACTGTATTCATAATGCCGCCCAATACGCTATTAGCTATACCTGACAACGTATTAAAGATACTGCTGAATATATCAACTACACCCTGCCATGCTTGCGACCAATTACCAGTAAATACACCCGTGACAAATTCGATTATGCCAGTCAATACGCCGATAATCCCTGTAACTATGGAGGCTATCGAACCAATAAAGGCTGTCATCACGCCCACGCTGGTACTCACAAAACCGACAAAAGCACCCACCAAAACCACGCCTACTACCTCAGCCAGCATGGTGAAAATGTTTATTACTGTGTCAATGGTGCCCTGATTTTCGGCAAATACTGCCGTAATCTGTGCCCATGCTGCCTGCACTGTTTGCCATAGGCTTTCCAGCACCGGGGCCACGGCAGTTCCCAGGTTGACACACGCCTGCCAAAACTGAGCTATTGCTGGCTGTATCATTGCCCACGCATTAGTAAAGGCCGTTTGTATCTGCTGCCATAATGACATAAAGAAAGGCCCTACGGTGCCCCAGTTTTGATATATGAGCATAGCCGCCCCGGCTATTGCAATCAAAGCAATACCTAACGGGGATAAAGCAAACGACATGGACGCGGCACCAAATGCCCGGATAGCTACTGCCGCCACCCTAAAGCCTGATACCACGTTTTTGAGTACGTTGGCAAAAGAAAACGCCCGCCACATCATCATTGCGGCGCGCCCCAAACTTGCCAGTTTGCCTGGTATTCCTGCAATAGCACTCAAAAGCCCTGCCTTAAATGCCTGAATCCCTGCCAGCACACAGGAAAACATGCCTGGGCCTCCGCCAAAGCTCAAAGCCACCCGCATACGCGTGCCGATATCCGCCCATGTGATAGCTCTCATACGTGCAAATGCCGCTATTGCGCTGTTGGCAAAGTTGCGGTATATGCCGGCATTCATAGCCCCGCGCAAGGCGTTCATGACTTGCGCCTGCCGTTGCATTGCCGCAGTCAGTAGTTTTTGCCCTGCGGTGGTGTTCTTCATGATTTCCACATAATACAGGGTGGAAGCAGATACATATTTGACAGCCGCCGCCCCCAGCCTGAAAATTCGGAACCCTATAAAAGCCGTGGTTAATCCGGCCACTATTTCCCCTATGACCTGTACCATGCCCTCATGTTCCTGCACCCACTGTGAAGCATTACCTGCCATTTCGGCCAGCTGTTTGCCACCCGCCGTCAAGGCAGGGAGGAATATTGTACCTATGGATATTGCCAAACCTTCCGTGGCGCTTTTCATCTGTACCCACGCGCCTTTGGCATTATCCATCATGGTTTTGGCCATAGCCTCAGCCGCGCCATCACAGTTTTCCATCTGTGTTACCAGCGCGTCGAAAGCCTCCTGGCCTGCCTCTATTACATTCAGCCAGCCCGTGGCTGCCTCTGTGCCAAATATCGCCTGCATGGTTGCCAGCTTTTGCTCTCCTGTGAGGTTTTTGGTTTTATTTCTGATTTCCCCCAGCACCGCCACCATTTTATGGGCAGGCGTGCCGCTGAAATCATCCATGTTTATGCCCAAATCAGCCAGGGCCGCCTTTGCTTCCTCCTGCTGGGCCGTAGCCTCAGACATTGAAATGCCTAGTTCTTCCATAGCTTTGCGGGACTTTTTCGGTGGGCCAGCCAACCGCAAAAAGCCTGCTCTTAAAGCAGTACCAGCCTGAGACGATTTCACGCCCGCATTGGCCATAAGGCCAGCCATTGCCGCCGTTTCTTCCATTGACGCGCCAAAAGCGCGGGCCACCGGCGCGGCGTACTTCATCGTTTCTCCCAACATTTCCACGGTGGTGTTGGTCTTGGTTACGGTCACAGCAAAAACATCTGCCATGTGGCCTGCTTGATCCGCAGACAATCCAAAGGCCGTCAAATCATCTGATACAATGTCAGCGGTTCTTGCCAAATCCGTGCCGCCCGCCGCAGCCAAAGCCAAAAGTCCCGGCATACCACTCATGATTTGCTTGGCATCCCAACCGGCCATACCTAAATAAGACATCGCCTGTGCCGCCTGAGTAGCACTAAACTGGGTTGTTTCTCCCAGTTTGCGGGCCGTGGCTGTAAGTGCCTGCATTCGTTCATCCGTCTTATCGGTAATTCCCGTGATAGCCTGTACTTTAGACATTGCCGCCTCAAAGGTTGCAGCCGTTTCAATCGCCCCCAGCATAGGCGCGGCCACCATGCCAGCCGTGGCCACAGCGCTTGTCATGCCTGACCATACACTGCTCAGGTTTGCACCCGCAGCAGTTTTGGCCGCCTGGGCCGCCTGCATACGCGCAGCAGCAGCCCTTACCTGTTCCATTTCCTGTTTCAGTCGTTGCAGGTGGGTGCGGTATTGATCGGCACTCATGCCAGCAGTACGCATATTTTGAGATATCCGGGTCATTGCCGTTTTGTATTGGCTCTGAGATATCTTCCCCTGGTCATACTGCGACTGAATCCGCTGCATTTCCCTGGCATAATTCCGGGCATCGGCCTGTGACTGCTGCCAAACGCGGTCTAAGCGTTTCTGCTCTGCATTTAACGCGCTGGTTTTGGAATTTAACTGCTGCATTACTGCCGCACCGCGCGACATGGTAGCCCCAAAGGAGGCCCCCAGTATAGCATTTAAGGCAAAAGACACAGCAAATATTTTTCCAGCAGCCACAAAAACCGCCTCCTTTCTGTTATAATATGGTTATAGATAAGGACTTTAAGGTGGTGTTTGATATGGGTATAGCAATAGCCGGCATTTTGAGCATTTCCGCGTTCTGTTTTTTATGCGGCATCGCTTGGGGAATCCTTAAACTATTTATAAAAATCATTCGTGCTTAAAGCTCCGCCCACACGGCGGGGCTATTTTTTTATCTTTTTCTCCACTCCGACTCCTTGATAACATCAAGCCAACCATTTAACTCACGCAAAGACTGGGAAAGCCAATATTCAAGGCTCCCCGCCTCCCTCAATTCAAATGCTATGGCTCTCAGCTGTTGCGACGGGTTACCATTTCGCCCAAACTGCTTAATAAAAAAAGTTTTACACGCTCAATCACAGACGCGTACACCTTGATTTTGAGGGTACGGATTTCTGCATAAGCCACGCCCATAGCGCGGGCCGCAAGGCGGGCACAAAAAGCCGAACTATGAACATTGTCCGGAGTCGGATCCGCCGCCATGCGACATTCCCGCTCCGCCTGTGTGTAATCGTCAGCGGTTAGTTCTTCCAACTGGTTCTCCAAATTGGTGAAATCCAGTTCTTTCTTTTCTTCCTGTACTTCCGCAGCCGGTTGCGTTTTTTCAATATCAGCCATTATTTTTACCTCCTAAGCTATCGCGCCGCCTGGTTAAAGGCGGCGCTTTCCAGTTCTTACAGGCCCAAAGCCTTTCTTACACCTTCCAGGTAGTCGGTGCCATTGACATAGTGAATGTAATTCAGCTTGTCAATTTCAATCTTGCGGGTGCCGTCAATAGTCACTTTGATGTAAAGGACTTCCAGTGTGGTCTTGCTGTCCGTATGGTCAGCAGGTTTGAACGCGCCCAAATCTGCACCTTTCGGTACACCACGCACGTTGATTTTCACGGCCTGAGTGGTAATCTTGCCCGTACCGGCATCATACTGCTCATTTGCGCCGCGCAGTTCCAAATCGTGAGCCTCCATGCCTGCCAGCTCGGTCACATCCTCGTTAATGGTGCGCCAGTTGATTTCCAGCTCCATGCTCTCGGTCTGTCCCGGCGTAGGCATTTCGATTTCTCCACCAATCCCGGCACCGGAAAGGGTGGAGGTTTTATATTTGAGGTTCGGCAGGGTAACATCTGCCATACCCAGCTTACGGTTACCGGACTTGAAAACTTCAAAATTTACGAGTTTATCCCTAACCATGTTAATATTTGCCATTGTCTATCCTCCTCTTATGCGAAAAGCGTAGAAATATAATCCGTGTCATATTCCTGCACAAATTCAATGTCGCGGGCCGGGGACGGCGGTGTCATGTAGACATGGAACCGCAGGATACCGTCCATCAAGTCGGTGGTGGTATTTTCATCCTCGCGGAACTCTACGCGGCCACCCAGCAGCGCGCCCTTTGCGGTCAGTCCGTTAAGCCAAATATTGGCACTATCCACGATAGTCTCAATGAGTCGCTTATTGGACGGGTCGTCAATCTTGCTCCAAAAAGTTGTAACAAGGGTATTACCCACCCAGTTGAACATACGGCGGTTCGTGATAAAGTTGTCCTTTACATCCGTATTGGACGGGTAAGCCGTGGTGCGGTTCCCCCACGATTTCCAGCCGCCAATAAAGTTAAGTGCCGTTATAATGCCCTGGCCGTTCAAATAAGCCGCCTGAGCACTATTCAGATACACCTCCGTACCATCTTCCAGCTTTGCGCCGTCAGCCTGGAAGGACTTATTAGACGGGGAATAGTATGGGATATCGTCGTGCTGGCTATCCGTGCGGTTCATGAGGCTGGCCAGCTGGGTGCTCATGTGGAAAGTTTCATCTGCCAGTTTCAAGAGTGGCCATGTCAGCAGCGTATTTTTGTCCACAAAGTTGTTTGTGTTCTTCCAGCTGCTTGCCGCCGTGTAGCTCTTGACGGTTCCCGTTGGTTCATCACAAATGTTAATTGCGTTGAAGTGGCCACAGATATTTACGCATTTAGCGCGCATAACTGCCGCCACTTCGGTATTGTGAGACCAACCCGGTGCAATGATAATACCCGGCACAAGCCCAAAGCGCGGATAGATTTCATCAATCAGCTCCATGCCCTCGTTCTTATTGGTGGTGGTATTCACGCCTCCAATAATATCATCTTCATCCACAGCCCCCGGGTTCAGCTTGTCATAAGACAGGAACAAAGAGGTTACGCTGCTGCCAATGGCACCACCGGAAATCGGCGTAATCACAAGGGTTTCATCCTCGTACGCTGCCGTATAGTCGGTATCAATCACAAGCGGATCTCCGTCGCTGGTCAGCGATACTTTCAGCGTAGAAATCAGGATAGGTTCGTCTACCTTAATCACGCCGTCGGTAATGGTCTTTTCGCTGCCAACCACATCCGTTTTGTGCGTTGCCGGATCCAGTACGTTAATCAACACGATAGGTGCCATGTTGAAATAAGCAAACTGGGTTTTGATAGCCTCACAAAGGCTATACTTTTCCCAATCATCCGAATAGCCAAAAGCCGCCACAGCCTCTTTGTAGGTGTAGCAAAGCACCGGCGTGTTGACTGCTGCCGGGTCACTGGCCATGTGTACCGGCGCGGTGCCAAAAGCCACAATTAGGCCGCTGTCCGTCTGAGTCATTGCCACAAGACTGGTGGCCTGCTCACTTGTGTATACGCCATGTTTGTAAGCCATTTACTTACTCTCCTCTCTTAACCTCGTTAAATGCCAGGTAAAGCGGTGTACCCTGCTTTTTGATATCCGCCATTGCGGTATCCAGTTCCGCTACTGGAACAAAGAGACGGGAAATATTTTTGTATCTCTCGCTGTATCCCTTTACCAACTCTGATACATCACCACGGTATACCGTGTACTGTTTCAGCCCTTCCGTTAAGCGGTTAGGCCCAACATACACCGTTGCTTTCTTGGTGGTAGTAGTGGCGGCTTTCTTTTCCGCCGTCTTTTTCTCAGCCATTATTTATCCTCCTCCATAATCGCATTTAGTTTCATAGCCATTTTGGCGTTTGGCTGTGGTATCTGATAGACAAGAGTCCCATAGCCAAACCAAAATGGATATGGCTGGTTTTCAATGGTTTCAAACTTCGTAGGTAGTATAAGCCTAAACATATCATCCAGCAGGCGAACCAATAAAAGCCGCTGCCTGATCCGCTCCATGATAGAAAGCATGTCCATCCATGCCAGTTTATCCTGCCCGTATACGCCGATAGTCAGGCCAATGGTGGCCTTTGAGCCATCTTCTATATCTTCCACATTTTGACAAGAAACAATCACGTATGGGTAATATGTATCGTTATCATATTCTTCATCCGGAATATGCTGCTCGTATACGGTCACGGGCTTATCTTCCTGCCCCTCAGCTTGCATTTTATAAAGTTTGGTGGCCTCCCGTACTTGTTTGGCCACCGATTTTACTAACATTGTTGGTATCATCGTCTATACCCCATCAAAAAGGCGTTTACTTCATGCTCGATATTTGACGCAAGCCGTTCCTGTATACGCTTTTCGATATAGTCCCGCACCGTTGGGCTTTCCAGCATTTGCGGTGTAGATGGGCCACTCAGCTTGTTTATTGGCAAGCTGTCATTGCCGGCAGTTCGCCGGAATACACCAACGTGCCCACTTTTCATTTTTGCAAGAAAAGCGTGGGCAATGGTGCCGCCCTGCCCTTTCACCACCTGACTGTACAGGTATTTACCTGTCGGTGGTCTTTTCTTTGGTACGCTCTTGGGATTTGTGCGGAAATACGCCAAATCATTGACGCGCCCCTTTGAAGTCATTACCGCACCGCCCGCCGGGAACGAAAACTTTATTGTTTTTGTCACATAGCCTGACTTTATCGTGTAGCGTTCCCGTGCCTTTTGGGTTGCGTCCCGTTTTGCTCCGCGAATACTCTTGCGTATAGCTGTTTTAGCGGCTTTATCTGCCGCCCCTGGAATCCCTGCTAATAGCTGGTGGGCTTTTTGCAGGTCTCTTGCATCTATCTGAATCATCTTAAAGGCACTCCCATCCTGTACGCCCCCAGCGTCATGGTCAGCATACCCATATCATTGGTGCATGTATCCACCTTGTAGAGTTTGCCATCTACCTTGAAATTTGCCCCCATCTTAGGGATATTGGGCAAATCCGACGCTTTCACGCATACAGTAACAAAGTCGCCGCTTAGGCCGTCCGGGGTTCGCCTGCTGTCTAACAATGCCGCGCTCCGCTTGTCTGTTTCGTCTCCGGAAATCACACACACGCAGTTCGTGCCATTGAGGTTGTGAGTCTCCCCGAACTCGTCAGGGTTCAGGAAAACGGTGGAAATATCCGCCGCCACCATATCCTTGAATCCCATTTTAGTCAATCCGCACGCGGGCCACTTCCGCAGTGGTGGTTTTGGCCGCTACGGCGTACCCTGCAAAGATATTATCCGTTGCCGTTGGTGTAATGACGCTGTTGGTGGTATCCCAATATACTTTCTGTCCTACCGTCAAGCCTTTGCCGCTTCCGGTTGCTGCTGGGAAATCAAATACACCCGTCAGCGTTACCGTGCCCGTGGCACCGTTAGCAATGTTTTCCAGGGCTACACCAATGCGATCCGTGAGGGCCACCACATCCATGTACGCGATATCCGCGCCGGCGGTGTAGTCGATATTATCGCCTTTCTGCACAAAAGTTGCTTTTGCCATTTGTTTCACCTTCTCCTTAATCAGCTAATCGTGCTTTTCTGAATACCACGGAAATCAAGCAGGTTTACACCCACATCATGGTAAATACGCCACTTGATACCCAGCGTATCAAACTGCACCGCGCTTTCCATTGTCGGCGTTTCGTTGCCGTTCAAACTTGTTACTTCGATAGTGGGCACAATCCCCGGCGCGGCGGCCATGTAGAACACATTGTTTGCGGAAAGTTCCGGATCTGCAACCACGCTCAGCTTGTTAGCAAACGGGTTAATTGCGGCGTTGTTCTTGGACGGGTCAACCACAGAGTTGATAAGCTGGGCCGCTTCCACTTCCAAATCCACCGGCACAATCAGGTAAGCGGGCTGAATATTCAAGAACTCCTTGCCGCCAATGTTTTTCTGCTTAGCCATAGCTGCTTTAATCTTGCCCAAACCTGCCACGGTAAGGGCCTGTGTCTGCAAGTTACCATGATTTGCATGGAAGAGTGCAGCACCTTCAATGGTGGGGTTGTCAGTCAGGACGGCATAAACCATCTTGTTAATCATACGACGGCAAGCCGCGCCGTAAATGGACGGCAGGGTTTTGAGTGCGCCCATATCGTCGTTGATAATAGCCTGACGGGTGAGGGAAAAAGTTTTGCCGTAGGTTGCCACGGTAGCAGATACGCTTTTTTCCGTCAGCGAACCATGCTTAAATTCGCCGTTTTCGTTCACCTTTTCCAGCTCGTCTGCCTCACTCAGGCGGTAACGGGTTGCCTGCTTAAAGTCAGAGTTGCTGCCTTTAGCCGTCCACAGTTGGTAAGTCGTTGGGGCTTCCTGATATGCCTGAGCCATGGACTTATTCGCCACATTGGACAGAATGCCCGGAAATGCCCCCGTGCCAGTCAATGCCTCACGTACAAGAGTTTCATCATCCATGTTGCTGGTATTGCCGTTTTTCTCACGTTCTATGCATTCAGCGGCAAGGCGTAACATACGCTTACCACGAAAATCACCGGCACCTGCAGCAGGTTTGTCCAAATGCAGGCCGGCACGCATTGCCAGGCCATCCGTAGCAGCGGCACGGAACTTGTCCATTTCATCCACCTGTACGGTCACATTCTGCCCCTGACGCTCATTAGCCAGCTGGTCAAGAACTGCCGCCCGCGCGGCTTCAACCGTCATACCATCATTGATGAACTTTTCACCATCAATGCCAAACTGACGGCAAAGGGCACCGATTTCCTGCACCCGCTGACGCTCTGCCATTATGCCAGCCTCACGGGCTTCATTTTCGTTTACCTGAGGCTTTTCCGGCGTTACCTGAGGCGTATTCTGATCTTTCATCTTTACATCTCCATTCTCTAAATCCTGATTTTCTAAACTACGGCCTACCCCCACCGTGGCATCAGCAGGAATAGACACTATGGACAATTCGTAAGGTGTCCAGCGTGTAGCTACCGAACAAGGGCCTGTAAACCGCCCGTCTGTACTCGTGGCACCTTCTGCCACATCTTCCCATACGTTTACCATATAGCCAACCGACACGCCTTTAAGGGTTCCGCTTTTGACTTTCTGATAAATCTTGTCGCTTTCTTCGTCCTTGTCGAACTGCACGCTTGCCCTCAGTTTGCGCTCGTCCTTATCCAGTCCCACGGAAAGAATTTTACCTATGACTGAATCCCGGTCATGGTTGAAAAGCATTACACCCAACTCCTGCAACCGGGTTAAATCAATAGCTCCCTCGTCGTGGCTTAGGATTTCCTTTCCAAACCACCGGATGTACGGCTCCTCGCTGGATAGTGAAAGGTCTACAATACGGCTATCTTCGCCGCCCTCCCCTACCTCACGCAAGGACAGTGTGCCAAAAAGGTCACGGTTTTGTGGTTCATTCCTACTCTTCGGTTTCATCGTCATTATCTTCTCCTCCATCATCGTCATTTTTGACATGGTTACTTTGTGCGGCCTGTACCGTGATAGGCGTATGAATTGCCAGCTTTAATCCCATAGACTCAGCCGTTTCTTTCTCTAAGGCCATCTGCTCCAGCTGCTCACGCCAATCATACCCTCGCTCTGCACACCATTGGGACAAGGTTTTGCCGGCATTTTGCAGGGCGTTGATATCCGCTGCAACTTCTTTTGACGGGTCGATCCACGCCCATCCGGGTGTTACCCAATCACACCGCTGGTATTTCTCGCGGTTTTGCGCGTAGTCCGGAATATTGATAAGCCCCGCCATTACGCACAAATCCAACCACTCCCGGTATACAGGCGCACACAAATGTGCCGCAAGGTAATCCTGCATAGGTTCAAATGTTTTCCTATCCTCCAGCATGCCTTGACGGGCACTTGAAAAGCTGGCCTTGTTGAAATCCCGGCTCATAAGCTCATAGGAAAGCCCCAGCCCTGCACCTGCAAGCCGCTCCTGAATACTGATATAGTCCTTTGTGTTGGCCATACCACGTGAAGGACTGACGGTTTCCACCTTCTCCCCTGGGGCAAGGTATTTAATCATACCGGGCCGCAATGACTGCAATTTTTTGCCCTCCGGGTCTTTGGTATTGCCGATACGGCCAACCGCCCCCGCTGTCCCTGTTTCTGTGGTGATGAGCACGGAAAAACATGCTGCAATACGTGCCGCCACAGTTTCAGCGTCCAAATAGTCTTGGGTATCCTTCAACCGCTTTATAATCGGCGCAAGGTCGGAAATACCACGGATTTGGTCAGGGTGTTTACGTGTCCAAAGATGGATTATTTCCCCGGCGGCTATCCTGTCCGGGTCATACTGAATAAATCCGTCAGGGCTTTTCTTGTCTATCCAGTAAGCCAATGGCCTTAAGTGGGCATCCAGTTCCACACCTGAGCGGATAACATTGCCCGTTTTGGCCGTGAGCATGTACTGACTGAGTAAATCCGACTTGATAACCTGCAATTTCAGCGGGAATTTTCCCTGTTTACTTACGGTTTTCTTGATCAGTATCTCTCCGTCAACGATTTTCCGGCGTAATAAAAGGGCCTGCAATTCCTCAAAGGTTTGCTGGCCCGTAATGTCGCAGTTTTCTGCCCTTGTCCATTCTTCCCAAAGGCTTTCTATCTGCTTATTCAGTTCGTCGTTACCCGTCCGTGCTTGTGGCTTAATGCCAGTGCCTACCACATTGCGGATAATGCCGCCAATGGCCGCCCCGGCTATATCGCTATTATCTTCAAGATAACGGGCACGGGCTTTGATTAAATCCCGCTGGGTTTTGTCTGTGTTTTCCGTGTCGGTGTTCACCGGCAGCCATCCATCATTGAACCGGTTTACCTCTCCGGCCTCATAGGCTCGTAGGCTTTCCGCGTAAAATGCACGCTGGCAAGCCCATTGTGGGGATATTGCCGCTATGGCTTTTTCCAGTAGCTTAATCATACGCGCCCCAATTCAGCGAAATACAAGTCATTGCCTGATAGCTGTGCAATTTGTTTCTTTAGGCTTGTTTCCCGCTTATACAGGGTGGCAAGGTCAGCCTTGGTAATCCGCCGGTTTGCTATCTGATAATCTTGCGCCCCTGTCTCAATGGCCATAATAGCCGCCCGCACATTCTCCAGTTGCACCTTTAAAACTTCGATTTCCTCCAAATTGGTCACCTCCTTTCCCGTTATCTTAAAGAATTGCACTAGAAAAGGCCACCTGCATTGCTGCAAGTGGCCAGTAGATACACTTCTATGCCCTAATAATATCACTTTTGGCTTTGAGTTGTCAAACAGTTTTGTTTACCATCTTTTTAACCTCCCTTATAGCCAATTATCATCCACACCCAGCCAATTATCATCCTTACTATCCGCAGCCGGTTGCGTTTTTTCCGTTTCTTCTTCCGGCTCCATGAGATAGCGCACGCCTAAGATTTCAGCGGCAAGGGCATTATTTGTCTCACAGTCAAGCAAGTGATTTGCTACATGACTGCCTATTTTCTCCCATCCTGTAGTTACGTGGCCTTTTTTGTCCTTATGCTCCACTTTCTGCTCACTGCAAATTTGGTCGCAATACTCGCGGTCAATACCTCGGTACACGTTCCAGCTCCCCGCCGCCCCTGGGTCTATCCCCATACGTGAGGCAATGAAATTCTTTAGCTGGTTGGTATCCATGAGATATTGGCGTAGGCCAAAGCCTGTTGATTTGTCTATGATACTCACTTGGTAGCGTGATTTGAGCGGGTTACTTGCGCCCTTGGTAGGCACCACTAGGCCTAAATGGTGAGCACAAAAGGCAAATACTTCATCCGTGTTGTACCCTGAGTCCATGCAGGCAAGGTTTATGTTGTGGATTTCGCCGTTTGTATCCGGGTAGTTCCTATCCAGCATCACCTCAACGTCAGCCCATGTTTCCAGCCGCCCATAATCGACTAGCCAGCTAGTAAGGTGCGGCCCCCATGCTCTGATAGCAAACCAAAAATGATCCAGCTGCACATCTATGCCCACGGTCAGCAGTTGCGCCTCCGGCGGCATAGTTCCGCGCTCATACGGCAGTTGTTTTTCCATGATAACATCCGATTGCATCCGGCTGGACTTATCTTCCCACGGCTCCGCAAGCCATGAGTTGATAAAGTTCATGAGCAGTGGCGGGTCATTCTTGCTTGCCACAAATTTTGCAGCAACATCCCCAAAACTCAGCCACGGTGAATATAAGCTGTTTAGGTGAAATCCCACTTTATGAGCACGGCCCTTGCATTTCTTTTCCCCGCGCCATTCTCCATCCTTTAGCATCTGAGGCTTATACCTATCGTCCACAATCTCGTGGCAATGCTTGCACTCATAGTATGCAGCCGCCCGCGCCTCGGTTTCGTCCGCCCCCTCCGGCAACTTGATTTGCTTAAATTCCAGCTCCTGCATTTCGCCACAATGATGGCACGGGACGAAATATTTATACTGGATATCCGCGTTTTCCCATCCCTGCCAAATATTTCCCGTTTTCAGTGTAGGGGTGGATACTTTCACAATCTTGTAATTATAAAATGTCTTGGTTCGTTCCGCTGCAAGGTCTAACGGGCCAGCCTCCGCCCCCGTCCATTTGGGAAACTTGTCTATTTCGTCGAATATGACATAGCGCGCCGGACGGCTGGAAAGGTCAGACGCACTGTTTGCCCCAGTAAGGGCGATATACATAGAATCAAAAGACAGCTCCAAATCCTTGCTTTCCCGCTCCCGGTATCGTTTTTGCAAGTCCGGGCTTAGAGTGATGAGCGGCTGCAATCTTTTTTCACTGGTGAATTTTGCCAGTTTTTCCGTAGGATATACGATAATCATAGGGCCGGGGTCTTGCGCTATGGCATAACCAATCATATTCTGCTCCGCGCTCGTTTTCCCTAACTGGGTGCCGGCGCAAAAGGTTATATCATGCACAAAATCGTCGTTAAATGTGTCCATTACCTTCCTGAGGTACGGCGTTTTACTGGTTCGCCAATGCCCCGGTGAGGCTGAATCCATTTCTGACAGTATCCTGTACTTATCCGCCCACTGTGATACAGTCAGTTTTTCCGGTGGTTTCATCACATCCAGGGCGTTTAGTATCCAGTCCGGATATTCCAGCTCATTTTTTCGTTTTTTTCTTTGCCCTGCCACGGTATAACCTCCCCTCTGATAGCTCTGTAAGTGCATCATTTATCCGCTTGTCAACCTCTTTTTTTGCCACGGTTACCGTTTCCGGATCCAGCGCGGCCAAATCAGACGCGATATTATGCCCCATAGACAGCAAAGACTTTTTGACATTCCCCAGCAAACGGACAAGTTCGCTCTGAATTACACTTGCCGGAATATATTCTTGCTGAGTCACACCCAATTTTATTTTTTCCTGAGCCGCCTTAGCCTCTTTCAAATCAGCCTCAGCCCGCAGCTTGCGGGTTTCTGAGCTTTCAGCGTTTTTCCCTGTATAACGCCATTCCATGAGGGCTTTTATGTTCCATTTCCCACGGGACTCTTTTGGCGCGCCCTTTTTCTGCCAACTTGACAAAGTTTCGCGGGAAATCTGAAAGAATTGGCAGGTGTCCGCCGTGTTAAAAATAAATTTTTCTTCTTCTGTTACGTGCGCGCGCGAATCTTTCTCATTTGGCATACCTCCGGCCACCTCCCTTTTGTCAGTTTGTCAACCTGTTTTTTTCATTTTCACGCAGACAAGGCCCGCGAATCGCAGACCCGTGTAGCTGAATCCGCCGGGGAGTACCTACGCACCCCGGGGGTGCCCAAAGCTCTGAGAAGTCACACATCATACCCCATAGCCCGCCTGTTAAGTCTATACACCTCGTCCACGGTCAGCCCTTCACGCCTTGCAACGATTGATAATAATTCATCACGCTCAATGTGTCCTGCATGAACTGCTACATGGCAGCACGTGCACAATTGAACCATGTTATACTCTACATCACCACCACCACTTCCAACTGTAAACATGTGGTGTGGTTCACCCGTTGCCCTGCCGCCGCAATACTCGCAATAATCTTTTCGCACCGCCTGAATGGTCTTGCGGTTCTTGATCCGTTTGTGTTTTGGAATTGCTGCCATAAGACATACCCCCTAAAATTCTGCAATAAAAAAGGGGCATCCGCGTTTAAGCGGATACCCTTTTAGGTACACTCCTATGGCTTAAATATATCACTCTCCGCTTTTAAGTGTCAAATTATTTTACTTCTTGCCAGTCAGCCGCCCGCTTGGCGTGGCGAAATCCCGGCCAATATTTTCAGCCTTGATTATTCCGCAACCGGTTGCGGTTTTGCTGCTTCTTCCTGGGGTTCAAATAATGTGCCCTGGGCACGCTTTCCCTCGGCATAGTAAATAATTTCGTCATGGAGGAATTTAGCCAGGGCACTGTATTTGTCCCGCCAATCCTCGGCTGTGTTGATATCGGCGTGTTCTAAATTCACAGTCATCTCCGGTGATTTGAATGTGTAGCTGCCCACGCCTTTGATAATTACCGCCACGCCCAAAGACAATGTAACTTCCCCGTCCTTGGTGTATTCAAAGTTGCCGCCCGCTATTTCCGCCCATTTGATATTATCTGCCTGAATCCCTGTATAATTCGGCATCAGTGACAAAAATGCCGTTAAGGTATCCAGTAACTCAGGCCGTGGAAAATCCGTGCTCTTGCATTGCCTTTCCTCTCCGGTTGCCTCCTTCCACTTGACTGTAAAAATTTGAGTATCTTTCTTGGTCTTGACTGATACACTCAAAGCCTGCTTTTTCATATTCTCACTCCTCCTTAAAGGTCCCATCTTCGCCCCTTCTTAGTTATCGCACAATCTCTTATATAGCTGGGCGGTTGTAGGCTTGTTCAGGTTGGCCTTGCGGTTATTCCTACTATGTGAGCCACCTCCCCCGCCTCTTGCGGCCTTTCCACCGTACAATATGCCGGTATCACAGTTGTGTGGCAGGTGTGGAAATTCCTCTGTCTCCCCCATCATTTCCCGTAGTTCGTCCCTCGTTTCATGCTGTGGCTTTCCATACCAAACCTCAGCCGTACATTCCGGGCACTTGCAAAAATCTTCGTCAATCGGTGTCATTGGCACCCGGCACTTTTGACAAAACCACGTGCCGTGCACCTTTTCCGCAAGAGTAGCCTTGGCATGGTTCGCCTCATACTGGGCTTCCCCATCCGGCCACGCCTCTGCACCGCAAACCTGGCATTTATAAAAGCCTGCCTCTTGACGCTCCATCATCACTTGGCATTCTTGGCAAAACCATATTTTTTCCATTTACCGCCCGCCCCGCTTTCTCTTTTTCCGTTTGGGTTTATTAACCTTTCCACCGGCGCGGCGCAATTCCGTAATCTTTCTCAGCCTTATATAATCTTTGATTTTCACGGCGTGCCCTCCATTTCTGTATACGCTCATTTTTGCCTGCCCCATAGAACAAAGCCATTACTAAGAGAATCACAATGCTGTCATTTACGCACCCTCTTTTTCTTCTTTGCCAAAAGTTTCAGCATATCATCAATAGCCTTTTTGATAGCTATGGTGTCACTTGACTTTTTCCGCCCTGCCTTGAAATCTGCAAGGGCTTTTGCCCGGCGGTCTTTCAGCTGCTTTTCTGCTCTAATAATCTCAGCTTGTGTCATGTTGCTTTTTAATTCAATCACTTGCTATGCCTCCTAATTTGTTTCATCCTTTGAAATAATCTCTGCCTTTTGGTTGGTGACAGGTCGTTTCCATGTATTTGCCTTGTTTCATGTCATAGATACGGCGGTCAGTTTCTTCACACTGCTCTAGCACAATATGCTGGCATGGGTAACCTCCATCCGTTAAGCCTTTGAAAGTCAGCTCTTTATTCACAAAGTACCCCTTGGGCACATTTATGCGGTGGGAAAAACTCTCTGAGCGGCGAATTTCTCTTTTCTTCTCTGCTGGGGGGTCACAGTTGCGGGAAAAATTCATTCTTGCCCCGCCGTCAGCTTTTTCCTGTTTCATGAAATATGCTGCCAGTCTTGTGGCATCCGTTGCCTCTCCACCATATTGCTCTACTCTCACATGCCCCTTGCCCCAAATCTTGGTAAAAATCCTCTCATACTCTCGATCCGTTTTTACTTCCGGCAAGATGGATAAAATCAAATGCGCATGGGCGCGGCCTCTCCCCGGCATCACATTTTCCACAGTGGCGGCATATTTCAGCTCTACCCCCTGCTTTTTATAAAATCTTTTCAGCCTGTCCTCAAAATTTCTCAAATCCTTCTTGACTCTCGTTTCCAGTTCTTCCCCGGCTGTCAGATTTTCTTTGTCATAGGTCACAGTCAGGTAAGGGCTGCCCTCTACAAAGTTATTGGCAATCATCAAGGCAACTCTTTCCGTGGCCCTTCTCCGGTTTCTCTTTTTCAAATCCTCCGGGGACACATTCTCTTTGGGATTTCTAATCTCTTTCAGCTTCTTTCCCTTAGGTCTTGCCATGAAACTGTAATACTTGTCTATGACTATTATTTTTTTATCTCTTGTTTCTCTGTTTTTCTGAATGTATGGCACGACTCTCTCACCCCATCATAGGATTATATATTTTATAAAATCTTATTGTATTACTCTATGCGTGAATTATTAACGCCTTGATGAACCCGCTAACGGGACTTTCACCCGTACCTGTCAGACGCTATATTATTGTAGGTTTTTGGAAAGTGTGCTATAATTTATATGGAAGTTTCTTATAGCCACTTTGCTGGACTTCCCAGCAATGCCCCATAGTTTGCAGCTATGGGGCTTTTCTTATGCCTATTTTCCTTTCCTCGTATCATGCCAGTACCAAAACGCCAAAACCACCGTGTCTTGTACAAATACCGCTCATAAATCATTCCTCCTGTTTTCGTGCCAAATCTTTGAGTAATCTTCTTTTTAATTCGGCTTTGCCTATTCTTCTACGCCTCCGGCCTGCTTTTTTTAGCTGCCCGTCTATGCTCTCAAGTTTTATATAGGCCATTTCCGCGCTATGCTCATAAAACAAAGTTCTCATTTTTCCTCCATATATCCCCGGGCTTGGTTCTTTGCGTTGACTCTCCGGAAAAGCTCCGCCCGTGCATGTTCGGTAAAGCCTAATGTCTCTAACCACGAAACACACACCGTAATGGCATCCACAATCTCCTCCCCTTTTTCTGCCCACGTTTCGGCGGCTAGGGCCTCGTCCAGCTCCTCCCGTACCCGGTATACCCAATCTAATTCTGAATAGGTGCTTACGCTGCTTTTGCTGTCCCGCACAACAGGGCTGGGCAGATCACACGCATCATACATGATATCCAGCCCCTTCCTTTATCCAATCAGTTGTGACATAATCCCCAGCAATTTACGGGTTGCCTCACGGTATTTATCTTGGTTTTCGTTGATAGCCCCCATAGTATTGATAAGCTGTGTAAATTCGGCTTTGCAGTTTTCAAAGTGCCTTGCAAAATCTTTTTCCTCTTTGGTTTTCTCCGGTGGTGCCGCAACCGGTTGCGGTTTTGCTGCTTCTTCCAGTTGTTGCTCCAACTGCTTAATTTTGCCCGCGCTGACGGCAATTTCCACCTGCAACCGCTTTAGCTCCTCGTTTTCGGTAGTCTCCCTTGCCTCTTTCAATGCTTTTAACTGCTCCTCATACTTGGTGCGCTCCTCACAAAGTTGCCGCTGGGCCTCCTCTGTATCGTGATAAGCATCTGAGGCGTTGCGTTTTTCCAGTTCAAGGGATCTTTGCAGGGTTTCATTTTCTTCTTTGAGCTTGTCCAATTCGTCGTTGCCTGCCGCTGTATCTGCTTTCAGTTTGGCCAGTTCGGCTTTGAGCTTTTCCGCCCGCTGGGTGGCCTTGTTGGCTGTATCGGTGAGGTTATCGCACTTGTTGCGCCATGCCTCCAAATCTTTTTGGGCTTGGTCACGTTCCTTTATGGCCTGCTCCAACTCTCTCTTGGACATGTCCGGCAGTTCTTCTTTGTGCTTTTCCATGAAAGCCACACAATCATCCTCATTCTTGATAGACATGAGGGCGAACATTTGGGAACGGTTCAGCTGTGCCACTAGCTCCGGATCCGCACTCTTACCAAATAATTTCTGCTGGTCGTTGCCGAATCTCTCATAAGTGGCAATAAGCATTTGCGCCGTGCGTTCCGAATAGTCCACCTTTTCTTTGAGCCATTGCCCCCAGCACCCATGTGGCACTGCCGCTTTTGCCTGAATGAGCCGCCGCCCAATTTCAAGGGTGCCATTCTGTACCACCTGCTGCACCTGCACCTTTATAGTGTTAATTTCCGTTGCCAGTCGTTCAAGTTTCTGCTCATTGGGTTCTGTTACCTGATTTTCTGCCGCCACCGGCATTACTTCCATATCTTCCATTACGCTGTTTTCCTCCCAGTATTATCAATTTTGGCTTTTCGGAACTTCTGCACAAAGGCATCTGCTTCCGGCGGTAGGTTCCTGTTATACTTGGCACGGGCCTGCACTATGTAACTGCCGTCCTTGCTTATCTCCATGGTGCCTATACGCTGTTTGTGGTCTGTCTGTGAGCGAATAAATACCACTATGGTGCTGCCGGCGGCCACTCGATCCACATAGGTGGCAACACATGAGTGCATTGCAATCCCTTCATCTATCAGCTCTTCCAACTTTTTGGGAACATAAATCATCATCCCGTCAGCCTCAAAGGCGTATTTCTGCAATATCTTTTTCCTGAGCTTTTTGTACTGCCGGTTTTTGCTCCCTGCCGCCCGCCTCTGGCTACGGCTTTCCTTGCGGCGGCGTTCCTCATATTCCAAATCCCTCCGCAACTGGACTTCATGCCGTATAGTGGTGTGTGACTCAATCAAATCCTTGGGCATAAAGTTGCTTTTCTTGGTCATGTCAATCTCCAAAGCCCTGCAATCGTCGATATAGTCAGCATATAAATCCAATGTGATGGTATGGTCTTGGTGCTTTTCCTGCTGCCTGACAAGGTATTTCGTCAATCGGTATAGATTGACAACCTCACGGGCTTTGTATAAATCCGCCTGCCTCATTTTGAACCTTTCGATTTCTGACAATGTTATGTTGTTTTCGCCTATTATTTTTAGCCATCGCCATGTACCAAAGAGTACATCCGCTGGGGTTCTTATCTCCCCCACTGTTCTTAGCCAGTATTTTTCCTCTTTGCGTAAAGGGTATTTCAGCACCTTATTCATGGTCTTGCCCTTCCAGTTAAGCAAGCTGCCCGCTGTACGCCCGCCCTCGGTCAGTTTATACAGCCAATCACGGGTTGGGCTGCCCATCTTTGCCAGCATTTCCACAGCAAACGGGTGTTTTGCGGTGGTGTCAAAGAGTCTCACATAGGCCCCATCATTGCCCCTGTCAGTGAAATAGCCGCCAACTTCATCCCAAACATATTGAAAAGGCGTTCCCTGTACCGCTTCATCCACGCTATTATTGTCCATTATCAACTCTATATTGTTGGTATAGCCATATACAGCGTTCATATACCGGCTAAACCTTGGGATAATTCTCTTGTTTAATAAAAGCTCCTCGCAACCCGCCCAATAAGCGCTGCATTTATAAATATTTTTTGCCTGTGCCGCCCCCTGTCCATACACAAAGACATAATAGCTATCCACGGCGGCGTATGGTTCAACATCCCACGGCAGTGGGTAGCTATGCACTTCGTTTTCTTGATACCATTTGATTTCCATATAGATAGCCCTAGCCGTTATTGTATCCGCTGGGGATTTGGTGGACTTTCCGTATACATACATGAGGATTTTATCGGTTAGGTGCTTATAGCCGCGCCATGTGTGAATCACATTGCCCTTTGTCTCGCAGTTCGGGCAGGATACCACAGCTTGGTGGCGGGATTTGTCCAAATACACCCACTCACCGCAATGACTGCACCATGCGTGATATCGCACATCCGGCTCATTTACAAAAAAGTGGGTAGGCAGCTGGTCGCGTACCTTTTGTAATATCTCCGGTTCATCTGCCAGCTTGTTGAAGTGTTCCATCACTTGTGGAATGGTTTGTGGTACATTCTCTTTGCTCATAATCCCAAATCCTCCAAACTCAATGCACTCAATGCTGACAGGTCATTTCGTGGCTTTGCTTCTTCCGCAACCGGTTGCGGATTTTGTTCACTTTGACTTGTAACTGCCTCGCTTTTCGGAGTTTCCATCCCATAGGGTTTGAATTTTGCCGCCTCATCCATCATTACTTTGTACATGAGGCCGCCCTCAATGACGGCTTGCGGTTCTTCCTGCCCAAAATATTCCAGTATCAGCTCCATTGCCTTTGTCGGTGGCACACAAGCATAATTTCTTGTGCTGTGCGCTCTTGCGTATTCTCTGATAGCCTCAAACGCTCCCTTAACGGTCTTGCCATCCGTCAGGATCAGCTCCGCCGCATTATCCGCGTAATCAATCCATGAAAGCAGCATCATGCCAATTTGGCCGGTGTAGCTGTCTGTGTCCGTAGTTTCAGCCTCGACTTTCTGCCTTGCTTTTGCCTTGATATCTTCTAAAGTTTCCATAGCCACATTCTCCTTACTCTGATTTCTTCACCCAATACCTGATCGTTATTGAGTCTCCCGGCTGAATCTGCTCTTTCGTATCGACCAGCCACGGGTTAAGCTCTTTAATGTCATCTTTAAACTCAAGGATATAGCGCCTCCCTCCAGTTTCCTTCTTGAGATAATCTTCAGATATACCCCAAAGCGTGTCACCTCCCTTGACGGTGTACACATCTTCTACAAGCACATGATCATCCTTATACATGCCGCAAAAAAGCAATGCCGCTGCCGCAAGCACTAAGCAAGCGACTCCACGTCTTGCATGAAATTTCATTTTTCTCATTCCACAATCATCTCCACAGGGTCAATCATTAACTTCATCATACGCACCATGTCGAAAAAATCGCCTTCCGCCGCGCAAATGTATTTTGTTATAACAATCACTCCTTCATCGTCAATGCTAGGCTGTACAATAGAAAAGCCTCCGCGGTCTTTTTCCTCGTCCACCATCCAGTGCAAAATAAATGCTCGGTTTAGGTTCTTATCCTGCTCAGTCTTGAAGAAATATGCCTTGTGTAAAGTTTCCATAGCCATAATCGTAACCTCCCTTATACCACTTGCAGCCGTCTTGCCCCTTTGGTTATCTGTATGGGCATTTCGTATGTATCCGTGGTACTTTCTTCCTGTTGCGACTGGTTGCGTTCTCTATCCAGCCATTCAATAAAATCCACCTTCATGCAGCGGATAGACTTCCCGTTAGCACCTCCGCCAAAGCTCTTTATCTTCCCTGCCTTGAACATTTCATATACAGTGTTTTGGTTTATCCTCAGAAAAGCCGCTATTTCTTTGGCCGTGATAACGTCTGGCAAATCCGCCAGCATACCATATTTACGGCGGGCCTGCTCATGCTCTTGCTCTTTGAGCCGTAGTGCCTCGTTTTCCTCAGCCTGCCGCCGCACCAACTCCGCCGCCTGCTCCAATAGCAGGGCTAAATCCTTATATGTGCCGCTCATTGTTACCTCCTTTCCGGCAGGAACTCACTGCCTACTGTTGAAGAATTCCGCCGGCGGTATCAAATTCCTGACCGTTGCCCGGTTCGTCTTTTGTAGGCCGGTGCGCTTTCAATTACATCGCATGCGCACGGCATCCATCTACTCACCTCCCTTCGACACTCTATATGGAGTGTGCTTTCATGGTCTGCCTCCCTTTGGTACAATGGAAGCGAAAGGAGGTGATTGCTATGGCGGCTGTTCAATCCGGCGATATTGTGTATTGCCTCAAGACCAGCAACCCGAATCGTCCTTTGGTGCTTACCTGCCATGCGGACGGCTCCCTTACTGTGGACTGCCTTTTCCTGAAGTGTCCGTTCTTTGACAAGTGCAAGTTGTCGAAGAACCCTGTCGTTCAGGACTTCCTGTTGCGGTCTGCTCTCTAGGATCGCAGAAGTTTTCGTATTTCGGTTTGTAGTACCAGCACCATGGTGCTGGCAGTTCGGGGACAATCCCTGTTTCTAAGTCCAAGTTGCACTGTACCCGCAGTGTGACTTGGGCGATTCTTTTTTCCATGGCGTTCATTTCTACCTTGAAGGCCATGACGCGCGGTACCTTGTGCCCGTCAATAAAGACTTCCGCAATGGGGCCGTCTGTCCGAATCCTGACCTGTGCCAATAGCTCATGCTTCTCCATCTGCTCACCTCTAATTTTTCTCTTGTTTAATGTATTAAACTTATTTTGTAAAAAAAATACTTGTTACCGGCGCCTGTAATGCCCTCGATAATTTCAGTAACGTGTCAGTAGTAGTAACAGATATCGCACCGCTTTCAAGCCCTGCAATCGTCGCCCTACTTACTTTTGACTTTGTCGCCAAATCCTTTTGGGTCATGCCGCATTTTTTCCTATACTCTTTGAGCTTGTTTCTAAAACCCACGTTATAACCTCCTCCCTGTGTTTGTTTGTAGTTTAATATACTAAACAAAATTTGTCAAGTGTAATAAACAAATTTATTGAAAAAATGTTTATTATACTATACAATAAAACTACATGAAAGGGGTGTATTGCCATGACACTAGGCGATATTGTACACAATTATAGAACTAGGCACGGACTCAGTATGGACGAATTTTCTAGGCGTTGTCAGCTAAGCAAAGGGTATATATCCATGTTGGAAAAGAATAAAAACCCGAAAAGTGGCAAGCCTATTATTCCATCCATTACTACCTATGTTAATGTTGCCGCGGCTATGGGGCTAAGTGTTGACGAGCTTATGGACAGGGTTGGGGAAGATCAACTCGTCAAATTAAACGCCCCCTCCACTACTCCATCCATCCACGCCGGCTATAAAATCCCTGTATTGGGTAATGTGGCAGCAGGTACGCCCATAAACGCCATGGAGGAAGTACTGGGCTATGAATACCTGGACGATAAGTACAAGGGTGATGGGTGTGATTATTTCGCCCTCCGCATTGATGGCCGTTCCATGGAGCCCACCATCATGGATGGCGATACTGTGATAGTTCGGCAGCAGTCCGACGTTGAAAATGGAGACATTGCCATAGTTTTGGTGGACGGTAATGACGCTACCGCCAAAGAAATCAAGGAAAGTGCTGACGGTATCACCTTGATAGGGCATAACGCCACCGTTTATACCCCACATTTTTACTCTACACAGGAGGTTAATGATTTGCCTATACAAATTATTGGCCGGGTGATGGAAGTCCGGCGAAAATTATAAGGAGGTGCTGCCCATGAATTTCAGTAAAAACCACTTGCGCGACAAAGCAAACAGCCATGATTTCCGGCTTTTCCGGCGCACCGTATTCAAAGAGTATGCCACTTTCATAAAGGACAGTATCCAGTCCAATTATGATTGGTCAGTAAAGTTTATCATGTGGTTGCGGCAATATCTGCACTACATAATGTATGAGAAGAAATTTAGGCCTACAATGTTACCCCGCTATAGCCGCGGGCAAATATTGCTTGTTAATTTCGGGTTCCGTATTGGCAACGAACTTGGCGGTCCCCATTATGCCATTGTCCTGGATAACGACAACCGTAAAAAGGACGGGCTTATCACGGTAGTTCCCATGATTTCCAAAAAGCCCCGCCATGAGGCCCGCGACCTCTGCCCTTGGGAATACGAGTTACCTTTCCCTATCTCCCATCTAATCCTTATCAAAGCCTCTAAGAAGCTATCGACTGAGCCAAACAGTGAGTTGGTTGCGGAAGTAATCGCCTCCGCCAATGAGCTTCTAAAATATGAGCCAGCAAAGCAGATGGAGTTAATCCCATCATTCCTTGAACAATTTGAGAAAAATCTTCAAGGCAAAATAGCTCCACTTGTGGCTCTAGCAAAGAAAATGCAAAAGGGTTCTATCGTTGATACCCGACAAGTGGCCTCTGTCAGCAAGCAGCGCATCATAGTGCCAGCCAACAGGGCAGATGAACTCTATGATGTTATTATCCCTGAAAGCGTGCTTGCTCAGATATGCGACAAAATAAAAAATACATATATGCAGGCAGGCAGCCTTGACGAGTCAGGCGAAAAATTGTAGAATATAACCATAGATTGGGCTTTGACTCCCAAACAATTCACGTAAAGCTACGCAATGTAGCACAAAAGGCTCCTGCTTTTGGCAGGGGCCTTTTTGTTGGCTTTGCAGGGCTTTTCGTACATAAAAAGGCGCAACCTTAAAGGTTACGCCCCAGTGACCAACCCCAAAGGGTTGAAGTCATTTCACCATTTATAAAGCCGTCACTCCATTGCGGCCGTGACGGCTCCGCATAGGCCCCCGTAGAGGTCACTACACTCTCCATGTATATGATACCCTACATGGTGGCCTTTTGTCTATACGAAAGGTTGTGATTTTATGGCATCGTTCCGCAAGCGCGGTGACAAATGGTATTTCCGCATAAAAGCAGGCACCAATCCACAAACTGGTAAGCCTATTGAAATCCAGCGCGGTGGGTTTAAGACGAAACGCGCCGCCCAACTTGCTGCCGCTGAGGAACAAACCGCACTGGATCGGCACGCCTTTGTCCCCATCAACGATATTTCTTTCCGTGATTTCGCCGCCGAATGGGTGCAAAGCTATGCGCTCAATGTCAAAATCAGCTCTGTGCGTATCCGCAAGCACCAACTAGCCCTTATGTGTGAATGTATCGGCAAGGCTCCCATACAATCCATTACACCTAAAATATATCAGGACGCTTTGGACACACTCACAAAGGCAGGCTTTGCGGCAAATACGGTTTCCGGGGCACACACCGCCGCCCGTATGGTATTCAAGCGTGCCTGCCAATACCGGGTTATTAAAGAAGATCCGTCTATATATGCCAAACCACCCCGCCGGCAATCCCGTAGCATCCAGCAAATTGAGAATGTGCCTGCCTACATGGAGAAAGAACAGCTCCACAGTTTCCTCTCTGCTGCCCGTGATGAGGGCATAGACTGTGATTATGCCATGTTTATCCTGCTGGCCTACACCGGTATGCGAATTGGGGAACTGCTGGCACTTACCTGGCAGGATATTGACATTGAGGAAAGAACTGTCAGCATTTCCAAAACACTTTACACCCCCGACAACCGCGCCGAACACTATGAGCTATTGCCGCCCAAAACAATGTCAGGATACCGCGTTATTGATATTCCTGAGCAGGTTATTACCGCCCTCAATGGTTGGCGGCGGGAATATGTCTTTGAAAAGTTGCGCTGGGGCAATGTGTGGCACTCAGATTATGACTTTATTTTCCCCGCCGTGCGCCGTCATGGATACCCACGCACCCAAAAGACCGTACAAATGAGAATCAACCGCCTAAGCCGCCTTATTGATATCCCTGTGTACATCACGCCCCACGTATTCCGCCACACTCATATCTCCCTGCTGGCTGAGGCAGGTGTTGCCCTCCATGAAATCATGGACAGGGTTGGCCAAACCGACGACGAAACAACAAAGCGGGTTTACCTCCATGTTACCCAGCACCGCAAGAAAGAGGCTTGCCGCCTGTTCACCAACCTCATGGAATCTGTGCATGAATAGTTGAACTTAGTTAGTACGTCTAAAAATAACACTTTACATCGCCTTGTTTTTCTACTAAAATAAAACAGAAGTCAATGGTTCAGATTGACTTCTGTAAGAAAATATTCTATGTTTTGGAGCTTTCTGCTATTTGGATACCCAAATGCGGAAGGCTCTTTTTCCGTAATTCTTCGCATAAATACGTGTTCCATCGCGGAGCGTTATCCATGCCCTAAAGATATAATATCCTTTTTCCTTCGCCATTATCTTCACCTCCCTAACATCCCTGTCCTAATATCTATGATGAACAAGACCTACCGTCTTGGGATTTTGGAAAGCTGGTATTGAGCTGATGAATAAGAAACACCACATGCATTCTTGATATATTCTGCAGTCATATCACGTGAAACCAAGTGTGCCGAAACAAGTAATTCTCCCGAAAATGCTTTTGCCTGCCACTCTGGTGTACAGTATATTGGTATACTGCCTACCCCTCCTATGCGAGCATGAGCTCTATTGTTACGGTGAAAAAGCCAGTGTCCCAACTCATGCGCCATGGTGTCACGATCCATCCCAACACCACTAGCAGCACGCATATACACATCTTCTCTAATTTTTACAGTTCCGTCCGCCAATGTCAGTCCGTGAAAAGTTCCCATCTCCGACTGACTTGCTATCTCCATATTCCAATTTTTGAATACTTCTGGCATACTATTCATAATTTCCATAATTTCGACAATTGGAAAATACATCGCATTTTCCAATTTGAAGATCTTCCTAAACGCCAACGCACGTTGCCGTATTTCTCTTCGGCTAAGCGGCGGCACCACTAAATCCTGTTGACTCATCGGTATCAATCCTCTCTTTTTGTTCCAAGCATCTTGAAAATCTCCTTTTTCTGTTCGCTATTTAGTGACCCAAACTCACGCGCAAAAGCTACAGCTAGATTTCTGTCTTGATCTGAATGTCCACTTAAATTGATTCTTATCTCAGTCCTAGATTTCTCTATTGCATTCAACAGTTCCATTGATTTCTCTTCCGACAGCTTATACGCCTCAATAATTTTCTCTCCCCATTGCGCAGGGATATTTTTTTTGCCGTTTTCTACAGCTGATAAAAACGCCGGTGAAACCTGCAATGATTCAGCCATGTTTAGCATAATCTGGCCACAATCAATCCGCAGTTTCCGACAAAACTTACCGAATGCCGTTACCATGCCAATCCCTCCCCCATAAAGATAACCTCCTGTATAAACATATTATAATATATCTAGTTACATTTGTAAACCTTTTTATGTTATTATTTGTTATCCCCTCAATTTGCACCCAGTTGCGGATTTCTCCATATACAGCAAAAGCACCCTCCCAAAATGGGAAGGTGCTTATTTTTGTGGCCAAAAAGTGGCCACATGCTATTTTATTTTCCACAAAGCCTTGATATATAAGAGCCTCAGCACTTATTACATCATGCCGGGCATTCCGCCCATTCCCGGTGCGCCTGCCGGCATCGGTGCTTCCTTCTCCGGCTTGTCAGCGATAAGGGTTTCTGTCGTGAGAACCATGGATGCAATCGATGCAGCATTCTGCAATGCGGAACGCGTAACCTTAGCCGGATCCACGATACCTGCCTTGATCATGTCAACATATTCATTCGTCACAGCATTGAAGCCAATGCCGGAAGCCGTCTTCTTGACATTCTCAACAACGACAGAGCCTTCAAGACCTGCATTGTTTGCAATCTGGCGAACAGGCTCCTCGATTGCGCGCTTAACGATATTGACACCAACCTTGATATCGCCCTCTGCCTCAATCTTGTCAAGTGCAGGAAGAATATCAATGAAAGTCGTGCCGCCGCCTGCTACGATACCTTCCTCAACAGCAGCACGCGTTGCATTCAGGGCATCCTCGATACGGTACTTCTTTTCCTTCATCTCGACTTCCGTTGCTGCACCAATCTCGATGACAGCTACGCCGCCAGCCAGCTTTGCAAGACGCTCCTGCAGCTTCTCCTTGTCAAAATCGGAAGTCGTCTCTGCAATCTGCTTCTTGATCTGGGAAACACGAGCTGCAATCTCGCCCTTGTCACCAACACCGTCCACGATTGTCGTTTCCTCCTTCGAGGAACGAACCTGACGCGCACGTCCCAAATCTTCCATCGTTACGCTGTCCAGCTTGCGACCAAGCTCCTCGCTGATAACGCTGCCGCCCGTCAGGATAGCAATATCCTCCAGCATTGCCTTGCGGCGGTCACCAAAGCCAGGTGCCTTCACTGCCAGTGCCTTGAACGTGCCACGAAGCTTGTTGACAACAATCGTAGCCAATGCCTCACCATCAAGATCCTCAGCAATAACGACCAGCTGCTTGCCCTGCTTCACTACCTGCTCAAGAACAGGAAGAATATCTGCAATAGCAGAAATCTTGCGGTCCGTAATCAAAATATACGGATCGTCCATAACAGCTTCCATCTTGTCCGTATCCGTTACCATGTATGGAGAAATGTAGCCACGGTCAAACTGCATGCCTTCCACGACAGAAAGGTTCGTTGCCATGGACTTGGATTCCTCTACCGTGATAACGCCGTCCTTGCCTACCTTTTCCATTGCTTCTGCAATCAGCTTGCCCGTTTCCTCATCTGCAGAAGAAATCGTAGCGACCTGAGCAATGTCCTCCTGCCCCTCGACCTTCTTGCTCTTCGACTTGATTTCCTCGACCAATACATTGACAGCCGACTCGATGCCCTTCTTGACAATCATCGGATTTGCACCTGCAACAACATTGCGCATTCCCTCATGGATCATCGCCTGCGCAAGAAGCGTTGCCGTCGTCGTACCATCACCGGCGATATCATTGGTCTTCGTAGCAACTTCCTTCACAAGTTGCGCGCCCATGTTCTCAAACGGATCCTCAAGCTCAATATCGCGTGCAATCGTAACGCCGTCATTCGTAATCGTAGGTGCGCCGAACTTCTTGTCCAAAACAACATTGCGTCCCTTTGGCCCAAGCGTAACCTTTACTGCATTTGCCAGTGCATCTACACCGCGACCCAGCGCACGGCGTGCATCCTCGTCAAACAAAATTTCCTTTGCCATTTCAATAGCCCCCAGTATATTTAAAATATCTTACATTTTCGAGAATCAAAGGATTGCAAGAATATCGCTCTCACGAACAACGAGATAATCCTTGCCATCTACCTTTACTTCCGTTCCAGAATACTTCGAGAAAACAACATTGTCGCCAGCCTTGACTTCCATAGCGGCATGTTCGCCATTATCCAGCAGCTTGCCCGAGCCTACTGCAACAACCGTTCCCTTCTGCGGCTTTTCCTTTGCCGTGTCCGGCAGAACGATTCCGCTCGCCGTCTTTACATCGCCTTCCGAAACCTCAATGACTACTCGATCGCCCAATGGCTTAATCATATGTATCTTCCTCCCGTTAAATAAAGTTCCCTTTCCTGTTAGCACTCGATAGCCATGAGTGCTAACCACAAGTAATATAATAACCTTTTTCGCAAAAAAATGCAAGAGCAAAAAGTCAAAAAAACAAAGCAAGCCTGCTGCACTGAGTCTACCGCACAAAATACGGTTTCAGAAGCAAGGTCAGGAAAAAGATTCCTGCCGCAAAAACCACGATTGCCGCTCCTGCCGACATATTGAAATAATATGCAAAAATCAATCCGCTGAATCCTGAGACCATCGCAATGAGTACAGAAACCAAATGGTAATGCTTTACGTCATTGGTCACATTCCTTGCTCCCGCTGCGGGAAGCACCAACAAGGAATTGATGAGAAGGATTCCCACCCACTGAATACTGATCGCTACGACCACAGCCAAAATTCCCGCAAAGGCACACTCCACACAAAATACGGGAACCCCTCGGCTTCTGGCGAAGGAAGAATTGATAGACAGCACCAAAAGCCGATTGAAGAGCAGAATCCATGCGCAAACCACAAGAAAAAAGACAAGGAGAAGTGCTGCCAAGTCCTCCGGAACGATACTCAAGAGATCCCCGATCAAAAAGGAAGTAAACTTATTGAAGCCTCCGCCATGCGACATAATGAGCAGTCCAACCGCAATCGCGGTAGAAGAAAAAACACCGATAATCGTATCTGCAGAAGCAGAACTCTTGTTCTTGATATAGGTAATGAAAAATGCAAACAGCACGGAAAACACGACCAGTGCCATCATCGGGGAAAGCATGCCAAAAAGCACTCCAATTGCAATACCGGAAAATGCCCCATGCCCCAAGGAATCCGAAAAAAAAGCCATGCGGTTAGATACCACCATCGTACTGAGTATCCCAAACAGCGGGGTAACAAGAAGCACTGCTAAAAAAGCATTCTTCATAAAGGTATGGCTTGCCCAAGAAAAGGGGAGCAATACATCCATCATTGAATAAACAGCTTCCATTATGCCCTTTCCTCCCCGATTGCTTCCTCTCCCGCCAGCACGCCAAAAATCTTCTTTGTCCTGCTGTCGGCAAAAACCTCCCGTGGCGAAGCATTCATGACAACGCCATGATCCAAAAGCACTACCTGATCTGCATGCTTTGCCACTAAATTCATATCATGAGAAACCAAGATGATTGCCATATCCTCCTTTTCCCGAAGACCGCCGACAATGTCATAAAAAAGCTCCATCCCGTTTTGATCCACTCCCGAAACAGGCTCATCCAACAAAAGCAAATCTGGCATAGGATTCAGTGCCAAAGCCAAAAGGACTCGCTGCAGCTCCCCCCCGGAAAGCGCTCCCAGCCTGCGGTCAATCAAATACTCTGCCTTCACTCGTTTCAACGTCTCAATCACCTGCTCCCGAAGCCTTCCTGCCGAGCATAACCAAACCGGTCTTTTTGAAAGACATGCCATAAAGAGATCCAGAACACTCGTAGGCGATGTCACATCAAATCTCAAATGCTGCGGCACATATCCTATGATGGGATGTCCCGTATGCTCCCCCTTTGCATCCACATAATGAAGCTGCCCGCTATGGGGAACCTCACCCAAAATTGCCCGCAAAAGCGTACTCTTTCCTGCACCGTTCGGTCCAATCAGAGCCGTCAGCTGCCCGCAATGAACATGGAGATTGACATCAGAAAAAATCTCCAGCCTCCCGATCCTCACGCCAAAATTCTCGATTCTCGTACAGCAAAACTTGGAACAATCCGTATTCGATGAGGCATGATGATGAAAAATTTTCTTAAACAATTCAAACCGCCTTTCCCAAAACAAAGAAAAGCACCTGCCCTCGCAAGTGCCTCAGATTCTCAAATCACTCCAAGAAACAAATTTACCGATGCAAAGCATTTTCCATAGACAGAAATATATGTCAGGGGACTCTCCTTCAGCACGCAATAGCGGCAATATCTTGCAATAATCGGGAAGGGATCGCCATCCTTGTCGCACAGCCTTTGAAATTTTCGTATACGCCAAAAGCTCTGCGTCATTTCTGCAAGCCAGCATCCCACAATCACGGAAAACGCCCAGATCCTCCACCCCTGCATAGCAAGATGTTCATGTGCCAACGCAAGCCCCAAAAGGTCAAAACCCACCAGCAAAACCTGAAAAACAGAAAGGACTCCCAGCAAGGTCTCCAGCGGCATCATCTCCAAAACAATCTTTTGTTCCTCGACCTCTGCCACCATATCATCCACTCTTGCCAAACGCTGTCCTTCATCCATGACATCATATGCCCTATATGCGCTATATGCCATCCAAAGTCCTGCAAAACACTGCAACCAAAACATACCGATGTACTCCCAACCTTATCTCAAAGAATATCCCTGTCATCCTCAATTTCATAAGGATCCTCTGCTTCCTCATAGCAGAGGCAATGACGAAAATACTGTCGAAGCATCTTGAGAGTAATTTCCCCATTCGTCTTGACACCGAGGCGAATCGCCTGCTTGGCACGTTGAAGGGCATTGTCAATAGATTTCACGCTGCGCCCCATGGAATGAGCAATCTCCTCATAACGGCTTCCCTTCAGATAACACATAACAGCTTCGTATTCCACCTCAGAGAGCAGCTGCCGAACGAACGCATGGCATACCCGATACTCCTCCATCTGGATAATGCTGTCTGCCGCATCCGAGTTCGACTCATCTGCCAGAATGTCCAAAAAAGTAACCTCCGAATCCTCCAAGTGAATCGTGGCATTCAAGGACACCGACGTATTCAGCGGACGGTGCTTTTGCCGATTCGCTGCCTTAATGGCAGAAATGTACTGGCATCTCACGCACCGCTTTGCAAACGCCGAAAACGGAGCTTCCCTCTTGAGCTCGTAGCCCTGCACAGCCTTGTAGAAGCCCAGCCTTCCTTCCTGCAGCAGATCCTCGTCCTCTGCCTTCAGCAAAAAGTAATGCTGGCCGACAGCGCGTATCATGTGATTGTACCGCCGATAAAGAACAGCAAGCGCATTTCCATCCTGATGGGTTCTATAACACTGAATCAGTTCATCATCAGTAGCAACTTCATATTTCATAATCATTTTTTTATCACTCTCTGACTTCATTTTCGTCATCCCAATACTATTTTCTGTCTTTCATTGCCTCAACGACTGCCTTCTTTCTTTAAAAGCAAGAGGGCACACCCTACATTTCTTTCCCGACCATCTGACGGGACATTCATTACCTTTCCCCCCAGCACCATTTCACTGGAACCGCCTCCATCAAAATTCAAGGCATTCACCGCACCAAATTTTTTCATAAGCTCTGCAAGCTCCGTCAAGGTACAGCCAATACTGTGCCTCTGGCGCCCATCTACTACCATAAAGATATAATCACCGGAATCTGTAACCCCAAATGCAGTTCTCGGCGCGCGACCTGATGCGATATCCGATGGAAACTGCTCCTCCAGTGAAGTCACGCATACCTTTCCGTCCTGAAGCAAGCGGGGGCCAACCCCCTGTATCCAGTCCATTTTGTTCCAAGGCTCTCCCAAATCCTCATTCAGGAATGCCGCATCGCCCACCTTGACATTTGCAAAAGCATCCCTTGCGGTGCCATGCACGGATACCACATAACCATCCTTGGGTATGACGGAATTGCCTTGACTGATTTTCACGACCTTGTTGTTCCTGATAACGTATTCCTGCCCAAACGGATTGGTCTTAGTCGTTTCCGCAAAAAAAGGATTGTAAACAATCAAAGCATTTGCGCTTCGTTCCCAGTTGATGCCGTCCACATCATGGGAAACCTCTCCCATGGTAACAGCCCCCATATAGCGAGCTTTGCCAAAATACAAATTCCCGTCTGGAAGCCTTCCCACTCCCGTTCGATTGTAATCGCAGGTAGATACCACAGTGTCCTTGAGCTTCAGCAAGCCAATAATCGTGCCATCATTTCCAAAATAAGACGAATTTACCGCAGCTGCCGCATGATGCTCTGCCGCAATCGCCCGCACCGTCTTCAGTCCTGCCACTTGATCCCCGTCCAATGCCGGGCATACGTCATATTTTTTCTTATCTGCGGTCAAAGCATAGGCCGTTACCCGTCCGGCAGGTGTCATCTTTTCATATTTCACATAGGAAAGTCCTTCTGCAGGATGACTTTCCTGCCTCTGTTCCTTTCCAACCGGCCAATCCTTCCCTTGTGTCTGGCTTGGCTGTGCCTGCTTCCCCTTTTGCTCTGTTCCTTGCTCCTTGAACTCAATATAGACTCTTTGCGGATTTTTCAGCGTATGGATTGCATACGATGCCTTTCTCGTCAAATCAATCACGACACGCATGCCATTGGGCTTTGGTTCAAAACTCACCTTCTTTATCAGGTTGCTGTGCATGACAGGCTTGCTCTTGGAGCAATCCACCATGCCATCCAAGTCCAAGATGATTCTCTCCCCTTGCTCCTCGCTCACAGCATTGTAAGAGGGAATTGCGCTGAGATCAAACACGATTCGATTTTTTGATGCACCAAACCTCACATCATTCAGCACTGCATTGCCTGCCGCAAACACGCTTGCCTGCATCCAAAGGAACAGGCACAGCAAGCAGAAACCTATTTTCTTCATGAGCAAGCCTCCTCGGCTGTTTGACAAACATTTCTTGCTATGCTATCTTTGAACTGGTTTTGCAAAATCTACCCCTCATCAATCTCATCAATATCCACGTCAACAATACCAGCAGACTTATGAGCAACTGCTCCTGGCTGGTAAATGACATGGCATCGAAATTTTTGATCCATGTAGAGATTCTGGGGAGGGTACGGCGCATATCGCAAAGTGGGTAGCACAGCAACGCCCGCACGATCCAACTGCCTGTTCAGTTGCCACGTCAAGCCTTTTCGGTCGTATCGATTCGTATTGCCCGCTTCTGCCGCCAATTCCCATATATCATTATAAGTCACTTTGTTCCCAGTTGCCAACTTAAAAATAAATCCCTTGGCAAAAGACTCCACCTCGGCATCGTTTTTATCAAAAACAGTTTCCGTCAAGACGCAGCTGAATGTGTACGCCTTGTTGCAGGTAACATCATAAGATACCGTTCCATGAAGCCTTGGCTGCTGCAAGCTTGCAAGCCTTACGCTTTGCGTGAAATCATCAATTTCCTGCTTTATGGCACAATTGATCTTCTCTGACACCGATGCATCGTCCACCTGCACCACGGGACAGGAAGCCTCCACAGCGCCTAAATCCAAAAATTCCTCTGTGACCTCTGCCCGCATGCTTTCCGCACAGGAAACGGCAACGAAAGAAAACCAAGCCATCGCAACCAGAAATACTTGAAAAATGACTTTCTTCAACGAAAATCCCCCTCCCATCAAGTCTAACTCTTATCATATCAAGGAGGTACCATATCTTGCAAGTCTTTCAACAAAAATTTGTCATAATCTTCCTTTTTCTTTTCACGCTTTTTCTTTCTTTCCCCAAATGCATGGCCTCAGCCATAGATACAGAAAACGGGACAAAAATACTCGTCCTCAATTATCACAAGGTGGATAACACAGACATTCCTCTCTCCGTATCGCCAGAGGACTTTGATGCACAGCTCAAGTACCTGATTTTCCATGATTATCATTCGATTACGCCGGAACAGCTGATGGATTATCTCGAAAACGGCACAGAACTTCCTAAAAATCCTGTCCTGATTACCTTTGACGATGGCTACCTTGACAACTATACCTACGCTTATCCGATTCTCCTCCAGAACGGGTTCCGTGCTACGTTTTTCATCATTCCTGACCTTGTTGGAACTACAAAATACTCCCTCGATTACTTTGACTGGGAACAGGCAAAGGAAATGCTGGAGAATGGCATCAATATCGAATCACATACCATCAGCCATGCGTCCCTTTCCAAGCTCTCTGTCCAAGACGCAAAAAACGAGATAGCGAACTCGCAGAAAATCATCGAAGATCACCTTGGAAAAAAGCCTCTCTTCCTCGCATATCCCTGTGGCTCCTACAACAGCATCATAACAGGGCTTGCGCAGGAATGTGGCTATCAAGCAGCCTTCACCATTCGCCAAGGACTCGTGGACATTGAATCAGACCCCTATGCGCTGGAGCGCATTACCATAGTTCGCAAAGACAGAGTTTTTCGTGGGTTCACAACAAAAATTCACTATGCAACAAATTTTGAAAAAATAGGTTGGGTAACCCCATAATACAAAAAGCAGGACGGAAACCAAGGCAAATTTCCTTCCTGCTTTTTCATTTTCAGATTTCCTTTTCTTCTAAAAATTTCTGCACGGCTTCCTGTGCGACAGAGGAATCAAACCCCTTGGCATAAAGGTTTGCCATCATTTTCCTTTCCTCAGCGCTGTCCTTGAATTTTATGCGCAGGCAACGAAGAGCAACCTGCAACTCCCGTGCATATGTGTCCTGCGGCACGCATGATCTCACCAAACTAGATTCAAAGCCTCTCTGCATCAGCTTGACGCATATTTGACGAACCGAGTGCTTGCTTTCCCGATAAAAGAAGTCAAACTGCCTTGCACATGCCTCAGCGTCATTCAAATAATGGCGTTCCTCCAAGCAGGAAAGCGCCAATTCCATCTCATCTTCTGCGTAACCCTTCCGTCTCAGCTTTTCACGCAGCTTGCCACTGCTCTGCTCCTGCCTTGCCAAAAGATCCGTCGCATACATGAGAGCGGTCTTATTCGTCTGCTGTCTCATCTGGCTTTCCCTGCTGCTCTGCGGATTCCTCCGTCACAGAGGAAAGCAGCCTTGCACGAATCTTTTCCTCGATTTCCTGAATCAGCTCCGGCTGTTCCAAAAGTGCCGCCTTCGCATTTTCCTTTCCCTGTCCCAAGCGAGCACCTTCATAGGAAAACCATGCCCCGCTCTTGTCAACGATTTCAAGCTCCACGCCCATATCGACAATGCTGGACAGCTTCGACACGCCTTCCCCGTACAGGATATCAAATTCTGCCTGCTTGAAGGGAGGCGCAATCTTGTTTTTTACCACCTTGATGCGGGTACGGTTGCCAATAACATCGGTTCCCTGTTTCAAGGTATCGATCTTACGGACATCCATGCGCACAGAAGCGTAGAATTTCAAGGCACGGCCGCCGGTCGTTGTCTCAGGATTGCCGAACATGACACCGACCTTCTCACGGATCTGGTTGATAAACACAGCTGTCGTGCGTGACTTGCTGATAACGCCCGTCAGCTTGCGCATTGCCTGACTCATCAAGCGGGCATGAAGCCCAACATGCGAGTCACCCATATCGCCATCAATCTCCGCCTTTGGCACAAGTGCCGCAACCGAGTCAACAACAATAATGTCAATCGCTCCACTGCGAACCAATGCCTCGGCAATATCCAATGCCTGTTCCCCCGTGTCCGGCTGGGAAATCAGGAGATCATCAATATTCACGCCCAGCTTCTGCGCATACACAGGATCCAGTGCATGCTCCGCATCAATGAATGCCGCAATGCCGCCTGATTTTTGTGCCTCTGCAATCATGTGAAGCGTAACCGTCGTCTTGCCGGAGGATTCCGGGCCATATACCTCAATGATACGCCCACGCGGAACCCCGCCGACACCAAGAGCAACGTCCAAAGGAAGAATACCTGTCGAAATAACCTCCACGTTCATGCTCGCCTTGGCATCTCCCAAACGCATAATAGCGCCCTTGCCGAAATCCTTCTCAATCTTCTTCAGCGCGGTCTCCAATGCCTCGTTCTTGTCTGTAGCCAAAATTATCACTCCTTTTCTTACCATTCCATGATGATTATAACGCCCTCCATCAAGAAAATGCAACCAGCATTTTCTTCCTATGACAGCATTCCAACGAAGCGGGATATATGCTCGCCGCTTGCTAGAATTTGAATTCCCCACTTACAGCAACCTGTTGAAGAAGGGGACATCTTTCGCTTCGCTATAACGCAAATCCAATGCAGTTGGCAATGAAACAAAAAATTGGCATGATTCCAATGGAACCATGCCAATTTTCGTTGCAAACTTCTCTGAATTACATGTACCTATTACATGTAATCGGAAGACTCCTTCTTGCGATCCTGCTTGAGCATTCCCGTCTTTGCAGCAAACCACTCAACGACAACAAAGAACACCGGTATCAAGAATATACCCAATGCTGTCGCAAAAGTCATGCCGCCGACAACAGCCACGCCCATGCCGTTACGGGATGCAGCACCTGCACCGGTCGCAACTGCCAAAGGCACGCAGCCCAGAATGAAAGCAAACGATGTCATCAAAATCGGGCGCAGGCGAAGCCCTGCTGCCTCAAGGGCTGCCTTGACCGGCTCCATGCCCCTGTCCACGCGAACCTTTGCAAACTCTACAATCAAGATTGCATTCTTTGCCGCAAGTCCCATGATCATGATGATACCAATCTGCATGTACACACTGTTCTGAAGCCCGGGATTCGGCGTACCATCCAAAGCCTGCAAGATTCCCAAGCCGTACTCAGACACAACTGCGCCGAACACGCCTGTCGGAACCGTCAAGAGTACCGCATACGGAACACTCCAGCTTTCATAAAGAGCAGCCAAGCAAAGGAATACAAACACAAGTGCCATAGCAAAAATGCGAGCGGTTGAATTCTGCGTCTTCTGTTCCTCGCGGCTCTGCCCGGACCATTCGATGTTGAAGCCTGTCGGAGCAACCTGATGAACGACCTCCTCCGCAGCAGCCATTGCCTGTCCGGAGCTGTAGCCAGCCCCTACGTTGCCCTGAATCTGCACAGCTCTTGCCGCATTGAAACGGGAAATGACAGACGGTCCCGTGCCGAGCTTTGGCTGAAGCAAGGTATCCAATGGAACCATCGTGCCTGTCTTGCTCTTCACGAAGATAAAGCGGGCTGCATCAACCTCCGTGCGGTACAAGGTATCTGCCTGAACCTTTACCTTGTAAGAGCGTCCAAACTGGTTAAAGTCATTGACCTCAAAACCACCGAAGTTGGCCTGCAATGCCGTAAACACATCGGACAGCTGCACACCCAAAAGCTTGACCTTCTCTCGATTGATTTCAAAATTGTAAACAGGCGAAGCAATATTGAACGTACTGCGAACGCCCAAAAGCTCCGGCCTTTGGTTCATCGCCGCAAGTACCTTCTGCGTAATCTCGCTCAGTTCCTCATCGGAATGTCCTGACATATCCTGCAGCTGCATGCTCCAACCACCAACCATGCCAAGACCCGGAAGTGCCGGTGGATTAAATGCCAGCACCTGTGCCTCAGGCGCTACCTTCATGCCAATACCAAAGGTCTTTGTCACGATAGAGTTAATGCTAGTCTCCAGACTTGTACGTTCCTCCCAAGGCTTGAGCCCTATGAACAGGGTAGCCGCATTTGGTTTAGCACCATTCGACATTATATCAAACCCTGTAACGTACATGACATTATCCACACCATCCAGCTTTTGCAGCTCATCTGCCACCTTGGTTACAGATGCCTGCGTGCGGTTCATGGAGGTTCCCTCCGGAAGACTTACCGATGCCAGATAAAATCCCTGATCCTCGTCAGGAACGAATGTTGACGGCAGCTTTCCAAAAACGACCCAAGTCAAGCCGCAGACAATGACCATGAAAACAACTGCCAGCTTGGAATGGCGGACAAACTTCGCAACAATACCGACATAACGATGCTTCGTAGCATCAAAGCCGCGATTAAACGCATCAAAGAAACGTCCCAAAACGCCCTTCTTCTCCTCTGCGGAATGAGGCTTCAAAATCATGGCACAAAGCGCAGGCGTGAGCGTCAAGGCTACGAATGCGGAAAGTGCCATGGACACAGCAATCGTAAGCGCAAACTGCCGATACAAAACACCCATCATGCCGCCAAGGAAGGCTACCGGTATAAACACCGCAGCAAGAACGAAGGCAACTGCCACAACTGGTCCCTGCACCTCGTCCATGGCACGTTCCGTTGCATCTACCGGATCCAGTCCCTCTGCCATGTGATGCTCGACATTCTCGATTACTACGATAGCATCGTCAACGACCAATCCGATGGCAAGCACCATAGCAAAAAGCGTCAAAGTGTTGATGGAAAAATCCAGAAGAGCAAACGATCCCAAGGTACCAATCAAGGACACTGGAACCGCCAAGAGCGGAATGATAGTTGCACGCAAGTTCTGCAAAAACAGGAAAATAACCAAGACAACCAAGACCAACGCCTCAAAGAAGGTCTCAAGAACTTCTTCTATGGAGCTGTCAATGAACTTCGTGCTATCGATAATCGTCTTGCACTCAAGATCCGGTGGGAAATCCTTCTTGGATTCGTCAATGAGCTTTATTATTTCCTCTACCGTTTCCATAGCGTTTGCGTCACTCGTCAGCTTAACACCAAATCCGACCGCCGCATCCTTGTTCATCTTCGTAATCATGTTCGTGGTCTTTTCGCCCGTCTCAATACGGGCAACATCCTTCAGGCGAACAAAGTTGCCATCGTTGCCTGCATGAACAACGATATTGCCAAATTCCTCCGGCGTAGCCAAACGGCCATCGACCTTGCCTGTATATTGCTTTTCCTGCATCTCAGGAAGCGGCATGCTGCCGATTGTTCCCGCCGGTGCCTGCATGTTCTGCTCCTGAATAGCAGCAGCGACCTCAGCAACCGTAAGCCCCAGCTCTGCCAAGCGATCGGGGTTCAGCCAAACGCGCATAGAATAATCTGCACCAAATACCATCACGTCGCCAACGCCCTTGACGCGCTTGATTTTGTCGAGCAGGTAAATCTGCGCATAGTTCTTCATAAATACACGGTCATACAGTCCCTTAGGCGAATGAATGGCTATCATCAGTGCCATATCCGAAGACGATTTTCTCGTCGTCACGCCAACCTTTTGGACATCAGCAGGAAGGCTTGCATTTGCAATCGCCACATTGTTCTGCACAAGGACAGAGTCCATGTCGCCATCTGTCCCGACCTCAAACGTAACAGACAATCCATATCTCCCTGTATCGTCCGAGTTGGAGCTCATGTAATCCATGCCCTCCGTACCATTGACGTTTTCCTCGACAATCTGCGCAACCGTCTCATTGACAACGCTTGCACTTGCTCCCGTATAAACTGCACTGACAGAAATCGTTGGCGGCGAAATCTGAGGATACTGCGCAATAGGAAGCTGGATTCCAACAAGAATCCCCGCAATCACGATAATCAAGGAGATAACAATGGCAAAGATAGGACGATGTATAAAAAATTTTGCCAAAATGACACCCCCTAATTATTTTTCTTTCTTGCCGCTTTCATCCGGATTATAGTCCTTCATCTCAGGATCCAGCGAGAAGCCCATTTCATCCGCAGTCACCATAGTAACCGCCAAGTTCTTGCCCTCCTGAAGATTGGTCAGTCCTTCCACGACGATCGTGTCCTCTGTCGTAATGCCGCTCTTGATGATGTAATAGCTGCCTACCTGCTGCCCAAGCTCCACGGTACGAGCCTCACACTTCCCCTCGCCATTCACGATCATGACAAAGGACTTGCCAAGAAGCTGCTGGACAGCACGCTGGGGAACCAAAAGTGCATTCGGCACGATTCCGCCCGTAAACTTCACGCGGGCAAACATCCCCGGAAGCAGCCTGCCATCCGGATTTGGAAACAATGCCTTGACGATAAGAGTACCTGTCTGGTCTGCAAGCGCACGGTCAGCCTCCATAATGCGCCCGGCAAACGGATACTGCGAGCCATCAGACAAGGTGATCGTAACAGAAGCAAGATCTGCTCCCTGCGTCTGCAAGCCCTGCAAGGAATTCAAGATTGTCAAATATTCATTTTCTGACACACTGAACTGTGCATAAATGGGATCCTCAGAACCAACTGTCACAAGCGTCGTTGCACCGGCATCCACATAAGTACCAACGGAAACATCATCTACAGAAAGCTGTCCCGTAAGAGGAGAATACACAACGGTATCGTCCAAGTCCTCCTGCGCCTTCTTGAGCAGCGCCGCATTTGCTGCCGCTGCTGCCTGACAAGAGCTCACCTTTGCCTGCTGGTTGGTGAGAGACTGCTCGGAAATGGCATCTGCCCGATAAAGCTCCTCATAACGGTGCAAGTCCTGCGTTGCATCCGCAAGATTTGCCTGCGACTGCGCCAAATTTGCCTGTGCCTGAAGGACAGCAGACTCATACTGTCTGGAATCAATCTTGTAGAGCGGCTGTCCCGCCTCAACAAACTGCCCTCCCTGAACGTACTTTGCCACGATATTGCCCCTAACTCTGGACTGTACCTTTACCTCATTTTTTCCGACAATCTTTCCGGCATACTCAGCCATGAGCGGCGTATCCTGCTTCATGACCTTCATTGCCTTGACCTGCGTAGGCATACTGGCTGCCTGCTGCTGCTCGCTCCCGCAACCGCTGAACAGCACGGTTGCCGCAAGGATTGCAGCCCCCAGCAATGCCCCCTTTTTCTTTTTGAAAAGCAAAATATAACCTCCTTTTGCAGCGTATGCACGTTAGCACCGCCGCTTCTTTCCCATTGATTTTACAGATACCTATACCAACTATATATAGTATAGAAAAATTCTTGAAAAGTCAAGAAACGCCTAGCCTAGCGGAATTCGCTCCAAGTCATCCGGCACAAAGACCTGCCCATGGTAGTACTTTCCCGCTTCCTCCGCATAAGTCTCTTTCCTGTGCTGGAGATCCCGATCCTCCGTATGGTAAAGGACTAAATGCTTTACGCCTAACGCCTCTGCCGCCTCACCTGCTTCCTTCACGGTGCTGTGGTTCTTCTCATACGGCTTGAACCGCTCCCTGTCCCCATACCGGCAAAACGCCTCGGACAACAGCCAATCCGCATTTCTTGCATACGATTCCGCCAGCTCCTGATACGGCTCATCCCCCAAGCAGCAAAAACGCATGCCATCGGAAAATTCCAGCAAATAACCAAACTGCTTTGCCTTCGTGGAATGAATGTCAAACGCCGTAAGCTCCATTCCTAAAATCTCTGCCTTGCCACCGTCCGTCATCTCATGCAAAAGGATATTCACTCCAAGCTGTCCCAAGTCCTTCTTCTTCAACGTAAGCCCCGCCATGACCTCCAGCATGTTCCTTACGACATCATGGCAATAAACATGAAGCTTTCCCTCATATTTCCCTTGGCTGATGAGCGATGCCACCTTCCGGATCACCCAAATGACACCCAGCACATGATCCGTATGCCCATGCGTGACAAACATGTGATGAAGCCTGCCATAATCAACGTCCGCAAGCTCCAGCTGGCGCAGGATCGTATTTCCTCCGCCTGCATCTGTCAAGAAAAGGCTCCCGTCCTCCAGTTTCAAAAGGAAACAGGTATTGAAGCATCTCGTTACCATAGCAGAACCTGTCCCCAGCATAATCAACTCACGCAAAATACCACCTCTTTCATAATCCACGGATTCCTTCTTTTCTTCGACATGCAAAAAAAAAATCCTGCCCAAAAAACAATTTCGGCAGGATTCTAATGATATTCTAATTCAGGGGCAGCTTCCTAAACAATGGGCAGCTCTTCCTGTTCCTCCAAACGCATCAGCAAAAAGCAATAATCCGACAAGCGATTCAAGAACACCCTGTCTGTCTCATGCACCTGTTCCACCTTTCCCAGCCGCAGGAAGCCACGCTCCGCCCGTCTGGCAATCGTCCTTGCCATATCAAGGGCAGCGCCGCCCTGCGTTCCTCCCGGAACAAGAAAGGCACGAAGGGGAGGAAGCAACGCCTCCATCTCGTCCATTTCTCCCTCCAGTCCTGCAACATGCTCCAAGGTAATGCGAGGCTCTTTCCCAATGCTTGCCAAATCCGTCATCAAGATTGGCAGCAGTCCCTGCAAATGCAGGATCTTTTTCCTGACAGAATCCTTTTTGCAGGCTGCCCTTGCCATTCCCAAAGCCGAATTCATCTCATCTACCGTTCCATAGGTTTCTACCCGCAGGGAATCCTTATCCACACGCTCCCCTGTGTAAAGGCTCGTCCTTCCCTCGTCTCCAGTCTTAGTATAAACACTCATATCCTATCGCCTCAAGCATACAGTTCGGTTTCATTGAAGAACACATGGATCTCACGTTCTGCACTCTCCAAGCTGTCCGAGGCATGCACTGCATTCCGTCTTCCATCTTCTGCAAAACGCTTGCGGATTGTCCCCTCTGCCGCATCCTTGGGATTCGTCTTTCCATTCAAGTCCCTCACTCGCTGGATCACGTTCTCTCCCTCAAGAACCATCGCAACAATAGGGCCAGAGGTCATAAACTCCACCAATCCGTCATAGAAAGGCTTTCCGACATGCTCTGCATAGTGCTTCGCCGCAATCTTCTTGTCCATCTGCATCAGCTTCATTGCCGCAATGCGAAAGCCCTCCTTCTCATAAATCTGGAGAATATCTCCCGTATGCCCATTGCCAAAAGCATCCGGCTTAATCAATACTAATGTTTTTTCCACAAAAATCGCTTCCTTCTGAATATTATTCCTGTCCCAAAATCTCCAGTTCCGCCTTGTACTTCTCGGCAACCTCGCTGTAATGAATCGTCGCATTCTTCAACGCCTCAATTTCATCATCACGCAAGGAACGAATCAGCCTTGCAGGATTGCCGAACACCAAGGAATTCGAAGGTATTTTCTTGTGCTGCATCAAAAGTGTTCCGGCACCAATAATGCAGTTATCGCCAATCTCCGAATAGCCCTGCACATTAGCCCCCATCCCAATCAGGCAGTTGCTCCCAATCCTGCGGCAATGAACCAAGGCATTATGCCCGATGGTCACATGGTCGCCAATCTCCGTCGGCGTATCCCACATGACATGAATCGTTGCATTGTCCTGAATGCTCGTATATTTCCCAATCCGAACCGGCTGAAAATCGCCGCGAACCACCGAGCCGAACCAGACACTCGAATGCTCGCCAATTTCCACATCGCCCACAACTGCCGCCGTAGGTGCCAAAAACACCGTAGAGTCAATCTTTGGTTCCTTTCCTTCATACTTCATTACGAAAGCCATAAAAATGCCTCCTTATCGCCGAATATCGCTTATGATAAATGAGAAAATATCTTGCCATAAAACGGCTTCCTTCCACAGAAGAACGCCAAAGCCCATTTCCCTTTATATACATTCGACAAAACTTCAAGAATTCCTATCAAAACCGCATCTTTTATTCACGTTTCCTGAGTCCTTCCTTTTTCTCTGATAAGCAGCTACCTGTTCCGAAAAAATCCAGTCCCCGATCTCTTTCCCATGCAGATGTGACGGACACTCTGCACCCGACACCTCCTGCATTGCCATGATATATTCCTTCGCATGAAGGAGATATTCCGGCAAAGAACCATGATCCGCTCGAATAATCGACTGAAACTCCTCGACACTTACCTTGCTTTTGGACAAGCTCATCAAGAGTGCTGCAATTTTTCTATGCTTTGCAAGACGCGGCGCACGCATATGCTCTTTGATGACAAATTCCGCCTTCTGCAGCCAAAGCTTTGGAAGCGTCATGCGATGGCTCCACTCCAAGAGAACGTCATACCCTGCTATCTCATGCCCGTAATGGTGCGGCAGCATCTCTTTGGGAGTCCTTCCCTTTCCGATGTCATGCACAAGAGCCGCAAACCTTGCCGAAACATCGCTTGTTTCCCTTGACACGGCATCCAGCACCAAAAGCACATGCTCAAAAGCATCTCCCTCCGGATGAAATTCTACGGGCTGTTCCTGCCCGATAAGTGCATGCAGTTCAGGAAAAACCGCCTGCAGCAGTCCAGCACGCTGCAAGTTCCGAAAGAAAACAGACGGCTTTCTTGCTTGCAGGGACAATGCCATCTCATGAAAAATCCTTTCCTGCGGTTCTCCCAAAAGTTCCTCCTTGCAGCATGCCATATAGGAAAAGGTCTCCTCCGTGATTTTAAAATCCAGCTCCGCCGACTGCCTTGCCGCGCGAAGGGCACGAACGGGATCCTCCGCAAAATGCTCCGATACAGCACGGACCAAGCCTGCCTTCACATCCCGTTGCCCACCATAAGGATCGATCAGGCGTTCCTCCGGAAGCTCCCATGCCATGCTGTTCATGGTCGTGTCACGCCGATACAGATCCTCCTCCACAGTCACGTCCGATGAAAAGGCAACCTTGAACCCGCAATATCCGCTTCCTGACTTCCTTTCCCTTCGGGCAAAGGATACTTCACAGGTCTCGCCCCCAATATCCAGCAGGAACACGGGAAAGGACTGACCGACCTGCCTTGCCTCAGGAAACAATCGATGAAATGCCTGCTCCTCCATGCCGCAAAGCAGGTAATCCCGATCCTTTGGCGCCCTCCCCATACATGCATCCCTCACACAGCCGCCGACACGAAAAACCCTTGCTCCTGCACTTCTTGCCTTTTTCACAAATACCGTCTCATCCATTCAAGACACCTCATACCAAAAGAAGCCGCCGCAAAAGCAGCAGCTTCATCCCAAACACGGAGGATTCCCTAGCTCCACTACCAAAATCCCCTCAATGATTCACTATGCGTGCGCCTCTCGTGTCCAGATCCAGAACCAATGCCTTGGAAGCCACGTCATGCCGCTTAAACGCTTCTATCATCGCATCTCCCACCGCATGGGCACAGCGATCCCTCTCCAGCACATAAGCAATCAGGCAAGGACCGGCACCGCTCAAGGTCGCGCCAAGCGCGCCTGCCCGTTTTGCGGAACGCAGGACATCTGTCATTCCGGGAATCAGCTTTGCCCGATAAGGCTGGTGCAGGGCATCCTCAAACGCATAACGCAAAAAATGCTCATTCCCCTTGCAAAGCGCCGCCACCAAAAGAGAGGAACGCCCTATATTGAACACAGCATTCTTCATATCCACTTTCACAGGAAGCACCTTCCGTGCCATGCGCGTGGAAAGAGGAAAATCCGGCACAGCCACAACAAGCTTCATCCGAAGCTTAGGCAAAAAAGAAAAGCATTGCGCACGTCCCCGTTCCATGATGCTGACCGTAAAGCCCCCAAAGATAGCAGGCGCAACATTATCAGGATGCCCCTCGATTTCCGTAGCAAACTGCAAAAGCTCCCTGCGATTAAAGCGATTATCCAAAAGCACGTTTGCAGCCTTTAAGCCCGCAACGATTGCCGTGGCACTGCTTCCAAGCCCTCTGGAAAGCGGTACATCGTTTTTCATCCGCATGACAGCACCCTTATACTTCTTGTCCTCGCCGGCACGTTTTAACAGATGCTCGATGGATCGCCAAACAATATTTCGTGCATCCTTGGGAATATTTTGGGAACCTTCCCCCTCTAGCTCAAAGCACAGGGACTCTTCTTCCAAAAGCGTCAATTCCAACTCATTGTATATCGTACAAGCAATACCCAGCGTATCAAAGCCCGGACCGCAATTTGCAGAGGTGCCCGGTACGCTGATGCATATGCTCTTTTCTCCCATAAAATTACCCCCGGTCATTTTCTACGCGAATCATGCTCCGTACCTCGTCCACCACAGGAAGCCCCTTCAGGACAGCAAGAGCGCACAGCATCTTGTTATGCTCCACCTGATGCGTAATGGCAACCAGCTCCGCATGGTCCACGACATTTCGCTTCGTCTGCACGACAGAGCGCAGGCTCACGCCTTCGTTGCCAAACACGGTCGCAATCGTCCCCAGCACACCCGGCTTGTCAACCACCAGCAAGCGCACATAATAAGAAGAACTCGTTTCGTCCAATGGGCAGATTCGCTTCTCCTCAAAGCATGTGCAAAGATTTCGCCCAAAGGTATCATGAACGAGATCCCTTGCCACTTCAATAATGTCTGAAACCACAGCAGAAGCCGTAGGCAGCGCCCCTGCTCCCGGTCCATAAAACATAGCCTCGCCAATGGCATTCCCTCGAACAAAAATCGCATTGAATACCCCATTCACGCAAGCAAGCGGATGGGACTTGGACAGGAATACAGGATGCACCCTGACATCTACGCCATGCTCCTTGGAATCCTTTCCCACAGCAAGCAGCTTGATCACATAACCAAGCTCCTTTGCATACTCGATATCTGCCGGCGTGATCTTCGTGATACCCTCTACGGAAACATCCTCCAGCTGCACTCTCGTATTGAATGCCAAGGAAGCCAGAATCGCCGCCTTCCTCGCCGCATCAAGCCCCTCGACATCTGCCGTTGGATCTGCCTCTGCATAGCCCTTTTCCTGCGCTTCCTTCAGCACCGCATCATAGTCTGCCCCACATTCCGTCATTTGCGTCAGCATGTAATTGGTCGTTCCATTTACGATACCCATAACTTCCGTCAAGCGATTTGCCGTCAAGGACTGCTTCAGCGGAGTAATGATTGGTATCCCACCGCCAACACTCGCCTCAAAAAGAAAATCCACCCCGTTCTTTTCCGCAGAAGCAAACATCTCTTTTCCAAACTGCGCCACAACATCCTTGTTTGCCGTAACAACACTCTTTCCTGCCTCCATTGCCCGAAGCATATACTCCTTGGCAGGGTGAATACCGCCCATAAGCTCCACGACAACAGAGATTTCCTCGTCCTGCATAATATCGTCAATACAATCCGTTACCAATAAACCTTCCAGTTGCGGACGCTGTTTCTCAAGACTGCGTACCAAGACCCGCTTGATCTTTATCGGTACACCGACCTTCTTGGTAATCTCGTTCACGTTTTCCCGCAGGACCCGAACTACCCCCGTACCTACCGTGCCTGAGCCAAGCAGACCTATCTTTATCTCTTTTTCCATACGGCACCTCATTTCCGTCATGCTTGACCTACGACCTCCAGCCGCTTCACGCCTTCTACCATGCGAAGCTTGTCCATCAAGGCTTCCAAATCTATTGTCATGTTCATCGTTTCAATCGCAACCGTCATATTTGCCACGCCCTGCAATGGCAGTCCCTGATTGATCGTCAGCACATTGCCCGACTCTGCCGCAATCGTGCCTAGCACACTGGAAAGCACGCCCTTCTTGTGCTCCAGCATCAAAGCCAACGTAATGGTCTTGTTCTGGCTCGCCTCATAAAACGGAAAAACATAATCCTTGTACTTGTAATAAGCACTGCGGCTAAGATCCATGCTCGCCACAGCCTCATTGATTGTACGAGCCTCCCCACGCTTCAGCATTTCCTTGACACGAATCGTTTTTTTGATTGCCTCAGGCAAAATATCTTCCTTTACCAAAAAAAATCCGCTTGATCCCTTATCCATACAACACGCCTCCGTACTTCTCATAAAAATGCAGCAAAAGCCACATTCTAATTTTTTGATTGCACTATCTCCGTTATTATACCATAAACTTAAATTCATGTACATTCCGATTTGACATCTGTGATTCACCTTCCTTAACCACAAAAGCCCGCCTCCGAATTGCTCGAAAACAGGCTTTCTATCAATGTGCCTATCTAATCATGGTCATCATCAGCGAAATGAAAAATAATTCCTTTAAAATGCGATAAGGTGGTTGATCAATATTTGATTATGTGGTAAACTCTTCTTCAGACATCAGGAAAGTTGGTGGCATTTGCCTTGGATAAAACAGTATGTGAGCTTTTTGCGGGCGTAGGTGGGTTCAGATGTGGGCTAAACCATATCAAGGCTATCGGCGACATCAAGAAGGGCGAAAAATGGAAAACAGTATGGTTCTCGCAATGGGAACCAGTCGATAAGAAGATTCAGTGGGCGCATGGTTGTTATGTCAACAGATTTGGCGCATCACTGGACAAAAAAGGTAATGATACAACAAACTGCGATATTGCAACAGTAAACAAGGAAGCTATTCCCGATCATTCCCTGCTGGTCGGTGGGTTTCCGTGTCAGGATTATTCGGTATCACAGTCGCTAAAGACATCAAAAGGCATTGAAGGCAAGAAGGGCGTTTTGTGGTGGTCGATATATGACACAGTCAAAGCAAAGCAACCACCGTTTGTATTGCTTGAGAATGTTGACAGATTGCTGAAAAGCCCGTCAAAACAACGAGGAAGAGATTTCGGCATCATCCTTGCTTGCTTATCGCAACAGGGATATATCGTTGAGTGGCGTGTCATCAATGCTGCTGATTATGGCTGGCAACAGCGCAGGCGCAGGACATTTATTTTTGCTTACAGAAAGACAACAAATTTCGGGCAGGAGATTACGAAAGCGTTGTCGGATGAAAGCCATTTGGCGATATCAACCGTCCTCGAAAAGACTGGTTTCTTTGCAAGATGCTTTAAGGTTGACCAGATTGATATAGCAAAGATTAGAGCGACAAAGATAGGCGTAGCGGATAACGCAAAGCGGGTTATCTCTGATGATGACATCAAGAAAATATCAGATGAGTTCAAGTTTGATTTTGAATGTAGCGGTATCGTTACCGACAGGACGATATATACTGTCAAGACGATTCCTGACTATAATGGCAAGTACAGGACACTGGGAGATATAAAAGAAAAAGGTGCAGTTGATGACAGTTTCTTTATCCCTGAAGAAAGGCTATATTATACGAATCCTGATGAAAGGTATTCTGATGAGACGGGTGGCAAATTGCCGACAAAATACCGCCAAACTTGGCAATATCTGAAAGGCGGCAAGAAAATACTCCGCAAAGCCAGCAATGGGCATGAGTATGTATTTTCAGAGGGTCCGATAGCCATGATTGATGCTGACGACAAGCCAGCCCGAACGATGCTGACATCAGAAGGCGGATTCAGTCGGACGACACATATCGTCAAGGATAATAAGACTGGTAAAATCCGATTGTTGACACCAGTAGAGATGGAACGGATACAGGGATTCCCTGACAACTGGACGAAAGAATGTTTCGTTGACGGAGAAAAGGTTGAAATGCCATTAAATAAGCGGCGGTTTATGATGGGAAATGCACTGGTCGTTAATCTAATATCACAAATGGAAGAAGAGATTGACAAGATATTTGATAGAGAAGCATAAATAAAGATTGGTTGCACATATGTGCAACCAATCTTTTATTTCAGGTCGTCATTAAGTTGTTCAAGGATATAACTGTTATTTAACCAAAAACACTGCTTTGTGTACTTGGTAACGTCAGGCCAATCAAATGAGCCGTCGGTTTCTTTGACTGTCAGCTTGGTTCCGTAAGGGAGATAATACATATCATTCCTGTTTTGTCCATGAGGACGTACATGAGAAACACGATTATCGCTCTGATTTGGGAAGTTATTTTTCACTTTATTATTCTCGATGGAGATAGTAATCTGACCATTTTTGATGATATCGCGGGTGGTTTCCCACACTTTTTTGACGTCAGTTTCAATATCATTATACGGCATATTCCAGAATTGACAACCTGTCAGCAGATAATCGCCGACGGCATTTTCCTTATATACAACGAAGAAGAATTTTGTTTCACGGAGCATATTGCCAAAGGTTGAATCTTCCCATTCCTCATTGGCTAACTCGTCAAATTTGAAGGGCGGGAACGACATATTCTCTTTAATCTTCCCGTTTTTATTGATTCTGATTGTCTTTACTGATATAGCTGCCTTTTCAAATTCTTCTGCTTGATTGCTTTTTACGCCCAGCATCCGAAAGGCAAGAACAGACATGATATTTTTTGCTTTGCGTTGTTCTTCCGGGATGTTTAATCTGTCAAGTAGAGCAGCTTTGTCTAAACCTTTGTATTCGCTGATCTTGTCAACGACATATTTTTCAAATTCAGTAACTGGAGACTCTTCTTTGATAATCGGTTCATAGGTCGTAACGCCGGGACGGATATAATGGTTCAGTACATAGGTCATGTACTTGTTTTTGAAAGAAAATGCACGGGGTTTGGCTGGTTCTGTACTATATGGCTGCTTTCGCCTGTCGGCTGATGTTGCACTTTTCGTACAGGCACCTAAATATAAAGTATCTCCCTCGGACAGTTCATGGGCTTTACCGTCTCTGATCTTTTGGATAATCTTGTTATAGTCGGACTTTATTATCTGCAGATCAGCTGGTGGTGGAGAAAACAAACGGACAAAACCAATGATGTTATCCAGCGTATTATGTTCTTTCTGATAGAGATACCACACTAACAGCAGGAGTTGTGATTTTTTCCAAAGGTGACTGTTTTCAAAGGATGTTTCATTTACCACAGAAAAATAGTCAATCATTGTCAGGACAAGCCGCTCTTTTGCGGTATATTTACCATCATTGACCTTATACGGAGTGACTTTGAGTTCTACACCCGCCAATGGAAAATCAGGCTCAGGGCTATTGTTGGCTTTATAACCGAAAAAACATTCTTCTATGAGATTCCCCATACCGCCTTTATAGGATTTGGCGGCATGAGCAACAGCATAGCTTGCCCTTGCTTCTTTTACCATTGGAGCATTATCAAAAAGGCAGGATTGCTCGTGAATATCACGAAAGGATCTGCCAAGCATCTTCTGCCCATATTCTTCTATGCTTTTTGGATTAGTGGCATCATACGAATTAGGATATCGCATATCCCCTTCCATAATCTTGCACATACTTTCTACCCCTCACAATTCATTTTAAAGAAACTTGTTCTTTCGGCTAATTGGGCGAACAAAAAAGCTCCCAAGCAAAATGCTCGGAAGCCTTGCAACTCAAGGTGGTGCGGATGAAGGGGCTTGAACCCATACGCCTTGCGGCACTGGATCCTAAATCCAGCGCGTCTGCCAATTCCGCCACATCCGCAAAAATACCCCGCCGAGTGCTTTTTCCATGCCTCAAAAACAATCCCACCACACTCGCAGGTGTCAGTATATCACAAAAAGGATAACCTGTCAAAAACTCACATAGCACCACGAGCCAGCGTTAGCCATGCCCCTGCAAAATAGAATAGCTCTCTGGATGAAGCTCAGGTTTTGCCACAAGCTCAACAGAAGTTCCAAGCTCCTTTTGCAGTGTCTCTGCCCAGTGCCTTCCCTCCAGCTCCTCGGCAACCTGCGGGTGAACGCAAACCTCGTAGCCATCAACGGCATGTGAGGATTTTTCCATGCGGCGGATATCCCTGCTGATATGAATGCTGACGGTTTCCGGCGATTCCACCCTGCCCCGTCCGTGGCAATACGGGCATGCACTGTAGATCATGCTCTCGAAATTCTGCCTTGATTTCTTGCGCGTCATCTCCACCAATCCCAGCGGCGTAATGTCCACGATGCTGGTCTTCGTCTTGTCTTCCTTCGCATGGGAACGCAGGAATTCCAACAGCTCCTCCTTCTGGCACTCCTTTTCCATGTCAATGAAATCAATCAATATAATCCCGCCGATATCACGCAGGCGAATCTGCTTCAATATTTCAGCGGCAGCTTCCAGATTCGTTCGGTAAACCGTCTCACCAAGATTCGACTTGCCGACATATTTCCCCGTATTGACATCAATGACCGTCAATGCCTCTGTCTTGTCGATGACGATAAAGCCGCCAGATTCCAGCTCTACCTCTCTTGCCCCAATCCGTTCGATTTCCTCCTCAATACGGTACTTCCTAAAGACAGGCGTTTTCTCCTCATGAAGCTTCACCCGCTCCGCCAAATTCGGGGAAAGGCATTTCACCAAGTCCACGATACGCCGATAGGCTTCCCGTTCATCAACAATCAGGCAATCGACCTCCTCTGTAAAGCTGTCCCTCACCATGCGGATCACAAGGTCAGCATCCCGATAAAGAAGTGACGGGGCAGGTGGCAGCTTCGCCCGTGCCTGCACGGACTGCCAAAGACGGACAAGATACTCGACATCTGCCTTCAGCACATTCTCCGTCTGCCCCTCTGCCACAGTGCGGACGATAAGCCCCATTCCCTCAGGGCAAATACGTTGCGCAATCTCATGCAAGCGGCTGCGTTCCTCCTCAGAAGCAATGCGGCGCGATATTCCGATATAGGCAGCCGTAGGCATGAGGACGACATGCCTTCCCGGCAAGGAAAGGTGCGTTGTCGCGCGTGGTCCCTTCATGCCGCTGGCATCCTTTACAATCTGCACGGGAAGCCCCTGCCCAACATGAATCCTCTCCGCTGGGCGAATCATGCTGAGCGCTTCCTTTGGCAATCCATCACCGATATAAAGAAACGCATTTTTCCCTGTACCGATATCCACAAATGCCGCCTGCATTCCGGGCAACACATTCTGCACCTGCCCCTTGTAGATATTTCCGACCAAATGGGAATGAGACGGGCGTTCCACCTCCAAAATCTGCAGCTCATCGTTTTCCACAACTGCCATGCGGGTTTCCTCCGGCATGACATTGACTATGATAGCTTTCATTCTTCCTCCACCAATTCAATCAGCGGACGGCCTTTCGCCCAAATTGCTGTCCTATGAATATTCGCTTGGTTCTCCTGAATCTCCAGACCAAACCTTTCACGAAGCTGTCCAAGAACTTCCACAGGCTTCACGCTGCCCTCAGACGTAATCCTAATATCCATGAGGATATGCAGCCCGTCCGCTTCCACGGAAATCTCCAGAGGACTTGCCATATACTGCTTGATTTCCTTTGTGCGTGTTTTTTTCGGCGTTACTCTCGTATAAACAACCTCTGCCGCATTATTGAAATTCTTCACGGCAAGAAGTGCCTTTTCCTTCTCTCCGGCATAGGGAACCATCACCCGATAGCGGGAAAGGTCTGCCTCCGCCATGAGTGCCTTGTGCTTTCCATGAACCTCCTTCAGCCTCAGCACGTCTGCCCCCTTGGGAAGCTGGGCGCGCAGGCGGTCAAAGACCTCTGGCTGGCAAACATGCCTTGAAAGCTCAAACTCCATATACTCCGCATCGCTCGTAACGCCCACAGCCAAAGCAGAAGCGAAGGAAATCTTCATATGGGGATTGAACCCCTCCGAATATGCAATCGGCAGCTTTGCCCGAAGGATTGCCCGCTCAAACACTGCGGCATAGTCAAGATGGGAAAGATACCTCAGCTCCTCTCCCTTTCGGATCTCTGCACGATACCTGAAAAGAATTCGGGGCTTTCCGCCGCCTTCCCCGACCTTGCGCTCAGGAAGGCTTCTCTCTGCCAATGGCTTCTGCTCCCCGCCTGCCTTTCGAGCCGCTTCCTTTTTCGCATAGTCCATGACCTTCACGCCCAAATTTCGGCAAATGCCGCAATCAGAGCATTTTCCCCTGCGGCAGTCCTCTGTCAGCTCCTCTGCCATTGCTTTTCTCCACTCACGCAGGAAGAAATCCTTCGTCGCTCCGGGTGTCGTGATTTCCCAAGGAAGCGCCTCATCAAAACTGCGGGTACGCTCATTGTAATACGAAATGTCCAAGCCGCATTTCCGAAAAGCTTCCAGCCAAACATCATTTTTGAACAAGTCCGACCATCCATCGAACTTCGCTCCGTCCTTCCACGCCTGATAAATTACCCTGCTTTGGCGGCGGTCTCCACGGGCAATCGCCCCTTCCAGCACGGAAAGCCTCGCATCATGGTAATGAAAAGCAATCGAGCGATCCGCAATATGCTCCTTCAAGAGCCTTTGCCGCCTCTCGAACTCCTCAAGCGATACCTGCCCAAACCACTGAAACGGCGTATGCGGCTTCGGAACGAAGCAGGACACGCTGACGGTCACCTTCACGCCCCGCTTTCCCTTGACCTTCGCATAAAGGTCCACAACCTTTTGCGAAAGCCTTGCTATTCCAACAACATCCTCATCCGTCTCAGTCGGAAGCCCCATCATGAAGTACAGCTTCACCTGCTTCCAGCCCTGACGGAAGGCCGCCTCGCAAGCTGCCAAAAGATTCTCCTCTGTCACGCCTTTATTGATGACATCACGAAGCCGTTGCGTCCCAGCCTCCGGTGCAAAGGTCAGCCCGCTCTTTCTGACCTGCTGCATCCGATGCGCCAAGTCAATCGAAAAACTGTCAATCCGAAGGGATGGCAGGGAAAAGCTGACCTGCTCCTTGCGAAAATCCTCCATCAAGTCGTCCACAAGCCTCGGCAGGCAGGAATAATCCGCTGAGGAAAGCGATGTCAATGACATTTCGTTGTATCCTGTCGCATCCACAAGCCTCCGTGCCATGCCCTTGAGATTTTCCTCCGTCCGCTCTCTGGACGGGCGATAGCAGATTCCCGCTTGGCAAAAACGGCAGCCTCTGGAGCAACCACGAAACAATTCCAGCATAATGCGGTTATGGACAATATCCTGATAAGGGACTAAAGGACGCTCCACGGAAATCACCTTGTCCATATCCGCAACCACACGCTTGTAAACCGTCTTGGGCGCTGCCTCATGAAGCGGCACCAATGCTTCAAAGTCCCCCGCTTCGGTATAGCTTGCCTGATAAAACATAGGGACATACACACCCGAAAGCTTCAAAAGACGCTCCAAGAACCCCCTGCGCCCATCTGGCTTCCCTTCCTGCTTCCACTCCACAAAGAGCTCCGCCACCTCGCCCATGACATCTTCCCCTTCGCCGACAACGAAGAAGTCAAAAAAATCCGCAACAGGCTCTACATTATAGACGCAAGGACCGCCGCCTATCACAAACGGCATATCCTCGCCACGCTCCCTTGCCCAGACAGGAATCCCTGCCAAATCCAAAAGATTCAGCACATTGGAAAAAATCATTTCATACTGCAAGGAAAAACCCAAAAAATCGAACTCCTTGATGGGGCGGCGGGACTCCAAGGAAAACAGAGGAATCTTTTTCTCTCTCATATACGCTTCCATGTCCGTCCAAGGTGCATAGACACGCTCCGCTGCCGTATCCGTGCGGCGGTTCAAAATCTCGTAGAGAATCGCAAGCCCTAGATTCGACATGCCAACCTCATAGACATCGGGAAGGCAGAGAGCCATTTTGCATGCCACGCTCTCCCAGTCCTTCCTCACCGAATTCCACTCCCCGCCCGTGTAACGTGTCGGCTTTGCCACGGACTGCAAAATCTCAGGTTCCAACTGTATCATGAATCGTTCCCCCATACCAAACGCTAAAATACCAGCTTCTGCTTTCTAAGATGAATATTCAAAAGGAGCGCAACTGCCAAAACATTCGTTGTCAAGGAACTGACACCATAGCTCATCAAAGGAAGCGGGATTCCCGTCACGGGCATGATCCCCATCGTCATGCCAACATTGACCAGCACATGAAATGCCAGCATCGAGGTAATCCCTGTCGCAAGCAGCCTTCCAAAGACATCGCCTGCTTCTTTGGCAATCTGGACTCCCCGCCACAAAACGACCAAGTAAAGCAAAAGCAAAACAACAGCACCAATAAAGCCAAGCTCCTCGCCCACCACGGCAAAAATAAAATCCGTATGGTTCTCCGGAAGGAAGTTCAGCTGGCTCTGCGTTCCCTCAAACAGCCCCTTGCCGAAAAGCATACCGGAGCCAATCGCTATCTTGGACTGGATAATATGATAGCCGGAGCCCAGCGGGTCAACATTCGGGTCCATGAATACCATGATGCGGAGCTTTTGATAGTCCTTCAAAAAATGCCACAGAACAGGCATACAGGCAATTCCAGCCGCAAAAATCCCCCCCAGCAAGCGCAGTCGAATTCCGCTGACAAAAATCATGCCAAAAAAAATTGCCATAAACACCAAGGAGGTTCCCAAATCCGGCTGTTTCAGCACCAACAGGAACGGAAGCCCCACATAACCGGCCACAGGAAGCAAGTCTTGCAGGCTGTTCAGCTTTCCAACACGCTCCTCCAGCATTGCCGCCAAGGAAACTATCATGATGATCTTGGAAAACTCCGATGGCTGCAAATTGATTGGACCAATGGAAATCCATCGCTGTGCACCAAGTGCGGAATGACCAACCAGCATAACGGCAAGAAGCATGATTAAATTGAACACATACATCTTATTGCCATAAGCCTGCAGCATCTTATAGTCAAAATTCATGAGGAAAATGGCAAATGCCACATCAACCAATGCAAAAAGGCCCTGCCTCTGCACAAACCAATAGCGTTCATCGCTTGGCGTATTGATATGCGTTGCGCTTCCAATGATAACAAGGCTCATAATAAGAATTCCCGCCGTTGCCAAAACCAGCGTGAGATCCATGCGCCGAAAAATCCGCTTGTTCATAAAATCCCTATGTCCCCCCATTCAATAAGAATTATCATATCACGAAGCATGTAAAAGAACAACGAAAAAAAGAAGCTGTGAAAAAATGATTTCTCATCTTTTCACAGCACCTTTAGCAAGCTTAACGAAAACCCTTGTCATGCTTCATTTTGCTCACAGGAATATTGGCAACCAGCGCCACAGAATCAGAATCATCCGCAAAGGAAATCTGCATATCCTGTTTGTTGATCTCCATGTAATTGGAAATAACGCGAATAATGTCATCCTTCAAATTTTGCATGACCTCAGGAGAAATATTCGCTCGGTCATGAATCAGAACGACCTTCAGGCGATCCTTTGCAATATCCCGCGAAGACTTCTTTTCCTTTCCAAAAATCTTCATAAGTGCATCCAGCATCCGGCTTCACTCCTTACCATCCAAATACATGCTTCAGCTTCTCAAAGAAACCTTCCTTCGGAAACTCCATGAATGGGATTGTCTCCCCGCAGATACGTCCGACAATATTGCGGTACGCCTTGCCCGCAAGGGAATCCTCCATGGAAATCACAGGCTCGCCCCGATTGGTGGAGGTAACGACCTTTTCATCATCAGGCACCTGCCCAATGCACTCAATAGAAAGAATATCATTGATATCGCTCATGTCCAGCATATCGCCCTTTTCCACCATCTGCGGACGAATACGGTTGACGACTAGCTTGATATTCTCCTTCTCCGCACGTCCCAGCTCACCGATAATCTTGTCCGCATCACGAACTGCGGAAATCTCCGGCATAGTAACGACAATAGCGCAGTCCGCCGCAGCGATTGCCGTCTGGAAGCCCTGCTCGATACCCGCAGGGCAATCAATCAGGATATAATCAAACTCCTTGCGAAGCTCATCGCAAAGCTTCACCAGCTGCTCCGGATTCACTGCCGTCTTGTCCTTGACCTGAGAGGTAGGCAGCAAGAAAAGATTCTCAAACTTCTTGTGGCGTACCAAAGCCTTCTTGGCAGGCACCCTTCCCTCCGTCACATCAATAAGGTCATACATAATACGGTTTTCCAGCCCCAAAAGCAAGTCCAGATTGCGAAGCCCTGTATCCGTATCTACAAGAACCACCTTCTTGTCGCGCATGGCAAACCCTACACCCAGATTCGCTGTTGTCGTTGTTTTTCCAACGCCGCCCTTGCCTGAGGTAATTACAATTACTTCACTCATGAAAAAATCCTACCTTTCTATCGGTTCGATGACGATCTGCCCATCCTTGATCGATGCCCGCTCTGCCTGCCTGACATCTTCTTCCTGATCCGGAGAACGGGCAATGATATTGGCAATCCTTATCTGCATAGGCATCAAGCGATCCGCAATGATAAAAGCCTTGGAATTGCCGTAGGCACCGGCATGAACCATCCCCCGGCAAGTACCGCGGATATCAATGCTTCCGCCGGCAATGACTTGTGCACCGGGGTTCACGTTCCCGCAAATCAGCACAGAGCCTCTTGTATTGATTTCCTGCCCGCCACGCAGGGTTTTGTCATAAACCAGCATCTGCTGAAGCTGCGCATCATCCGGAGCAACTTCCTTTTCCTGTCCCTGTATCCTTTTTTCTTCAGGCTTTCTTGCTTCCTCCGGTTCTACCGTCCGCAAAAGCACGGCATGTTGGGCAAACAAGCGTTTCAAGGCCTCAAAGTCCTCTTTCTTCAGTGCATCAGGAGCAACCCGAACAACTGTCCCGCGCGTAAAATACTCCGTGCCTTCCTCCAGCTTCCTTCGTGCCTCCTGCTCAATCTGCTCAAAATCTGCCCCTTGCAAAAAAGTCAACAAGAACCCCGTCTTCGTCCCTTTGAAAGTTATGACATCCTTGCTCATAGTTTCTATCAGCTCTGCCTCTCTGTTTATTTCTCAAAATTGTATTCATTAAATCATAGGCAGGAAACACTGTCAAGCATTTTCTCTCCTGCCAAGGCCTATTGCTTTTTTTCTTCCTCCGGTACCTGCTTGTTTACCCCAAATGCCGCCTCCAAAATCTTCCTCCCAATAGGAACCGCCGACTGGGATCCATAGCCGCCCTGCTCCACAATCACGGCTACCACGACATTAGGATTCTCGAACGGCCCGTAAGCGACAAACCAGCCATGGTCACGCCCATGCGGGTTCTCAGCCGTTCCCGTCTTTCCTGCAATCTCGATAGGAAAGCCAGCAAAAACAGATGCCGCCGTCCCGTATTTCGTAACGTCATGAAGCCCCTGCTGCACAAGCTGGATGACATCTGCCCGCACGTCCAGCTCCGACAAAAGCTCCGGCGCAAATGTCTTGACTACCTCCCCGTTCTGGGAAACAATCCGATTCACCAAATGTGGCTTGTAGCACTTCCCGTTTGCCGCAATCTGCCCCATGACCATAGCAGCCTGCAATGGAGTCACGAGGTTGAAGCCCTGCCCGATGGCGGCATCAAAGGTTTCCGAAAGATACCAATCCTCCTCAAATACCTTCGTCTTGTAGGCACGGTTTGCCATCAGTCCCTCCGCTTCATACGGAAGGTCAATTCCTGACTTTTTCCCGACACCAAACATCCTGCCGTACCGTTCCAGCGTATCAATGCCCAAACGGTTTCCCATCTCATAGAAATAGACGTTATCCGAATGTGCCATTGCCTCCTTGAAGTTCAGCCACCCCAAGGCTTCACCATCTGCATTCCCCTTCGGAATAATCCAATGATGCCCGGAATCAAAAATCTTTTCCTCAGGAGATACCTTCCCCTCCGTCAATGCCGCCGTTCCCGTGATAATCTTGAAGGTCGAGCCCGGCGGATACTCCCCTGATATCGTCTTGTTGTCCATTGGGTGATACGGATTGTTGTTGATAGCATTCCAGTCCTTCGTGGAAATGCCGTGAGCAAAAAGGTTCGGATCAAAGGTCGGCCGGCTGACCATCGCCAAGACCTCGCCCGTTTGGGGATTCATGACGACCGCCGCTGCCGCATGCGCATGAATCAGCGCCAGCTGCTCGTCCACGGCTCTCTCTGCCGCCATCTGCAATTCCTTGTCAATCGTGAGGTAGAGGTCATTTCCCGGCACAGGGTTCTTCCTGCCGAGAATCTGCACAGGCTTTCCTGACACATCAACCTCAACCTGCTCTCCGCCATTTTCCCCTCGAAGGTACTCGTCATAGATTTTTTCTAATCCAAACTTTCCGATGATATCCCCTGAGTTGTAGCCCTCGTCCTTTCGCTTTTCCAGTTCCTCATCACTGATTTCACTGACATAGCCAAAAGTATGCGCGCCCTCCTGCTTCAAAATGTAATTTCGGATAGGCTGCGCCTCAATGACCACACCGGGATACAGGTTTTTCTGCTCCTCAATCACGGAAACAATGTCGAGCGTCACGTCCTGCTTGATATGAATGGGATCAAAACCGCTATGGGCTGCTATCTTCTCATGGATCTTGTCCTCCGGTACCTTTAAAAGCGCAGACAATCTGGAAATGACATCTTCCGAAATCGGCTCCGTAAGCGGAAGGAGGGAAACCGTGAACCCCGGACGATTCGTAACCAAAAGCTCTCCCTTGCAATCGTAAAAGGTTCCCCGCGGTGCCATGGCAGGAATAATGCGTATGCGGTTTCCGTCTGCAAGGCTCGCATAATGCTCTCCGTCATAAACCTGAAGATACCCCGCCCTTGCCACCAGAACTGCAATCACCAAGACCATCAGAACGCCAAGAACCGTTATGCGTCCCTCATATACGTCATTTTCATTCAAGAAAATCTCTCCCATATAGTGACAAGGCACTCTCCGGATATGCCGTCAAGTGCCTCAACCAATCAACAAATCTCATGACTTCTTTTCCCTGATATACTGTTCCAAGGAATACGCCAGCCTATGCACGGGATAGACAAAAACCAGCTGGTAAACCATCATCGGAAAAAATATGTTCCGGATATGCATTCCAAGATTAAAGCTATACCCCATAAGCATCATGATTCCTGTAAGAATACTGTAATGCACTGCCGTTGCAGCAATAGAAGCCAACACTGGAAGAAAAAGCTGCTCCTTGAATACCCTGTTGGAAAAACTCCCGCAGGCAATGCCCAACAGCATATAACTGAACACGCTCACACCAAAAAAGGTACCCGTTGCCAAATCCTGAAGAACACCCAAGCAAAACCCCATCAGAACCCCATACCTCGCCCCATGCAGAAAAGCAAAGGAAACCGTCAGGAGCATCAGCAGGTTGGGAGAGATTCCATGGTATGCTATCAACGGAAGAATCGAAGCCTGCAGAACGTACAAGCCTACAGCAAAGGCTATCCAATACCCATATTTCTTCATTGCGCAGCACCCTCCTGCGATGCTGCCTCAGCCTGCTCCTTGGCTTGCGCAGCAGGATCGGTTTCTGTTCCCGGTGTCTGCATTGGCGGCACCAACGGCTCTGGCGGGGCTTCCCTCGATCTGACAATGACAGCCACATCCTCCAGCCTCTGAAAATCTACTGCCGTTTCCAGAATTGCGCATTTCAAAAGACCGCCCTCATCATTTTCGATGGAATTGACGATTCCTACAATAAGCCCCTTCGGAAAAATCCCACCAAAACCAGAGGTAACAATAATATCGCCTTCCTGCACATCCGAAGTCTTTGGGATATTTACCATGCGCGGCATGGTCGGATTCGCTAAATCGCCTTTCACAATACCATTAACTCTGGACGAAGGACGCTGAACCAAAGTACCAACAGAAGAACGTGGGTCCAAAATCAGCTGAACCTTGGAGGAATTCGGGCCTGCTTCCACAATTCTCCCTACCAAGCCCTTTTCCGTTACGACCGCCATATCCTCAGAAACCCCATCAAATGTACCGCAGTTTATGACAATCATGCTCGACCACGTTTCGGATTCCCGCCCGATGACTCTGGCTGCAACAAGGTCAAACTGGACAGCCCCTTGCTTATAACCCAAGAGAGCGCGCAACCGTTGGTTCTCAGCCGCAAACTCGCTTGCCTGCAAATTCTGTATCCTCAGCTGTTCCACCTCACTGCGAAGCATCTTGTTCTGCTGATGCTCCGTAGCAATTTCCCAAATATTGGAAGTCACATATCGAATCTGGCTTCCTACCCACGAAACCGCCTGCTGAAATGGAGAAAGCACGAACGAAACAGTCTGGCTGCTGACAGGTATCTGGAATCTTCCCCTTGCCGCAAAGAAAATAACGCAAAACACAGCCGCAAAGACAAAGACAAGCACCCATATCTTGCGGCTCGAATCTCTTTCCCGTCTTACCCTGTTCATTGCTTTAGCTTCTTGGAGGTCATAACCACGCGCTTCAAGAGTTCAATGTTTTCCAAGGATTTTCCAGTACCTACCCCGACACAGGAAAGCGCATCCTCTGCAACCAAGACCGGCATTCCCGTCTCATGCGACAAAAGAGCGTCCAAATTCTTCAGGAACGCGCCGCCGCCCGTCATCATAATGCCATGATCCATGACATCAGCCGCAAGCTCGGGCGGTGTCTTTTCCAGTGTTCCCTTCACTGCATCAATAATCTTGTAAATTGGCTCGTTCAATGCCTCGCAAATTTCCTTTGCTTCAATAGTGAGTGTCTTAGGAAGCCCGCTCACCAGATCACGGCCGCGAATATCCATCGTCTGGTTGCCGTCCTGCGGAACGATAGCCGTGCCGATTGTCATCTTGATCTCTTCTGCCGTGCGCTCACCGATCATCAGGTTGTACATCCTCTTGATGTACTGCTGAATGGAGGAATCCATCTCATCGCCGCCAATGCGAATGGAGCAGCTCGTAACGATACCGCCCAAGGAAATGACAGCAATCTCTGTCGTACCTCCGCCAATATCCACGACCATGCTTCCCGTAGCATCTTCCACAGGAAGTCCTGCACCGATGGCAGCTGCCATTGGCTCTTCAATCAAATATGCCTCACGGGCGCCTGCCTGCTGCGCAGCATCAATAACGGCACGCTTCTCAACCTCCGTAACACCTGACGGAACGCCCACCACAACACGAGGACGCACGAAAGACTTCGAATTCATAGCCTTCCGTATAAAATACTTCAGCATCGCCTGCGTCACATCAAAATCCGCAATAACGCCATCCTTCATAGGACGAATTGCGATAATATTGCCAGGAGTACGCCCTATCATCCGCTTCGCTTCTTCCCCAACAGCCAAAACATCACCGCTGTCGCTCTTGATCGCCACCACGGATGGCTCACGAAGGACAATCCCGCGCCCCTTCACATGCACGAGCGTATTTGCCGTACCCAAATCAATTCCCATATCATGAGACAAACCACCAAAAAGACTCCACATTATAAAATAAAGCTCCCTTCCTACGAAAAAAACACATTTCTGCCTTCCAAAATGACTAACCCATTGTACCACACCTTTGAAATTCCTGCTAGAAAAATTTATGGAGCAGAAGCCCTAATTTATGACGCTTTTTCCATCAGGAGAGCAGTCCCCGCTCCTTCAGGCTCACAAAGCGTTCCCTTCCCAAAATGATATGATCCAAAATCGGGATATCCATCAGCTCGCCCGCCTTCACCAACCGCCGTGTCACCGCAATATCCTCACAGCTGGGCGATGGATCGCCACTTGGATGATTGTGAAACAAAATCATGGATGCCGCCGCATAGCGGATTGCCGCCTGAAAAACCTCTCTCGGATGCACGACAGATGCCGTAAGGCTTCCCACGGAAATATCGGTCAACGACAGAATATGATTTTTCGTGTTCAGCAGCATCACAGAAAAATGCTCCTTCTGCTCAAAGCGATACCGAGGCATCGCATATTGCGCAGCATCCTCCGGCCCGTGAACGACCTCTATCTTTTCTGCTGCCTGACGATTCAGCCTTCGTCCCAGCTCCACGGCTGCCAAAATGGCTGCCGCCTTTGCCATACCGACCCCATGAATCCCGGAAAGCTCCGTTGGCGACATATGCGCCATCGCAGAAAGCCCCATATCCTTGTGCCTTGCCAAAACCGCCTCTGCCACACGAAGCACCGATACTTCCTTTGTACCCGTTCGCAAGAGAATAGCCAAAAGCTCCGCATTGCTGAGGCAATCCGCCCCAAATGCGATCAACTTCTCCCTTGGACGCTCATCTTGCGGCAGATCCCTTACCATAATCTCCATACAAATCCACCTTTGCCCTTTCGGCAAGCTGGCAGACTGCCCGCAGAGGAAGTCCGACTACATTGGAATAGGAACCACGGATTCCTTCAATAAATACGGCAGCACGTCCCTGCAGGGCATAAGCTCCCGCCTTATCCATCGGCTCTCCCGTTGCCACATAGTCCTCAATCTCTTCCTGCGTCAATTTGGCAAAACAGACTTCTGTCACGGCAACGTCTGAATAGACCCTGCCCTCCGCAACAAAAGCAATTCCGGTCAGCACCTGATGCGTCCTCCCCGACAGCTTGGATAACATCTGCTTTGCCGCCTCACCGTCAGCTGGCTTGCCATACACATGCCCATCCAAAGCAACAACAGTATCTGCGCCGAGAATCGAGTATTCCCCCATTTCCCCTGCCACTGCCAATGCCTTTGCCTGAGCGTTCTGCACGACCAGATCCTTGGGCAGGAGCGTTTCATCCGTTACCTCCTCCGCATGGCTGGCATGAACGATAAAGTCACAGCCAATCTGCTGCAATAGTGCCTGCCTTCTCGGTGATTCCGAAGCCAAAACAAACATGACAATCCCCCTCAATACTTCCTGTACAAAAACAATGCCAGCACAACGCCTAAAATACTCATCAGGTTCGGCGTAAAGGAAAAGCCAACTGCCAGCTTGATGACATACAAATTCAGCGTAAATGACGGAATCTCCAAAATAGGATAAGTGGAAACAAGATACGGCAGAAGGGACTGCAGGGCATCCACCCCCTGCAAAAGCTCCCCCAAGACTCCTCCTATCACGGCACCGGAAACAAGGAAAATGATGCAAAAACCAATACCGCGACCTCCACTTGACTTTAACATAAAACAACCCCCAAGAATCTATACTTGTGTTTCTACAAAGTACATTTGTTTTCCTTCCAAAAATAAAAATTTATTTTGCCATGATATTTCCCATCAATTCTCCTGTTTTCCCAAAAGAGAATTGATGTACTGCTGCGCTGTTCGTCCAGAAACTCCCGTGTGGCACATCTCCCACTGCCGCGCCCCTGCCTCAAGCTCCTCATCAGACAGCGTGATTTCTGGATGCCTGTGCGCCAGCTCCTTGACAATCCTGAGGTATTCCATATATTCGGGGCGGAAATATCCGATACTGAGCCCAAAGCGAGCAGAAAGTGACAGCTTTTCCTGCACCGTATCATTTTGGTGCATATCATCCGAAATGTTGTCCGGCCGATCATTCCAGCTCTCACGGATCAAATGCTGCCTGTTGCTTGTCGCATAAATCAGCACATTGTCCGGCTTGACCTCCAAGCCGCCCTCAATGACTGCTTTCAGATACTTATACTCGATCTCAAATTCCTCGAAGGAAAGGTCGTCCATGTAGATAATGAAACGGTAATTGCGGTTCTTGATTTCCGCAATGATACGGGAAAGGTACTTGAACTCATGCTTGTAGACCTCTATCATGCGAAGCCCTTGATCGTAATACTGGTTCAGGATTGCCTTGATGCTCGTGGATTTTCCCGTCCCTGCGTCTCCGTAAAGCAAAACATTGTTGGCCTTGCGCCCTGCAACAAATGCCTCCGTATTGTCCTGAAGCCGCTTCTTCTGGCTCTCGTAGCCAATGAGGTCGGAAAGCATCATATCGCCCGTTGTCGTAATCGGCTCCAAAATCTCTCCCGTTTCCTCCGGCTTCGGGGAAATGCGAAATGCCTTGTTCAATCCCAGCATGCCAACCCCATAACGCGCGTAGAACTCCGTCACAATGCGATACATCTCATCAGCATCCTTTGCCAGCGCAATGGCGCTGCTGAGTTCCTGCACCTTCTCGCTTACGCTCTTGTTGTAAATCTGCTCCTTCTTCTCTACCGCCCGATAATTTGCCACCACGGAAAAGCACTGCAGGCCCAAGGCATTCTCCATGGGCGAAAAATCATAAGCAAAAAGCTCATGAAAAATATGAAGGTCATTCTTGACAAATTCATTCACGCTTCCCTCATTGCCGCCTCGCTTCTCGCAGACCAGCGTAAAAGGTGTTTCCGTCACAGCCAGCAAAAAAGCAAGATAATTGTGCCAGAGATTCCCGTTGAAACCATACTTCGTTGACACATCCAGCAGGCGATGCACCTGTTCCAGAACTTCTTCGCCCAATTCTTCCGCATCATAGTCCCCCGACTGGAAACGACGGCAAATATCTGACAGCCTGCAAAGAATGCTGTCCTTGCCGACCTTTCGATAAACAATTAGCTTTGATGTCAAATGATACACAGCAAATCCCCCTAAAAACAGCTTGCTTTGCGCAAGGAAATTATGGACGCACGATTTTCTCCCATACTGCAGCAGTCCCGTGCATCCTGTGAACAATAAAAAAAAGAGTGCTCCGAAGCACTCTTCCTTATCATGATTGGTGGCGGCACAGAGATTCGAACTCCGGACACTGCGGGTATGAACCGCATGCTCTAGCCAACTGAGCTATGCCGCCGTATATGCATGGAGCTGATGACCGGGATTGAACCGGTGACCTTATCCTTACCAAGGATACGCTCTGCCGACTGAGCTACATCAGCACTCCTACAAAATTGGTTGCGGAGGCAGGACTCGAACCTGCGACCTCCGGGTTATGAGCCCGACGAGCTACCTACTGCTCCACCCCGCGATAAAAACTGCTATATAAAATTGGTTGCGGGGACAGGACTCGAACCTGTGGCCTCCGGGTTATGAGCCCGACGAGCTACCTACTGCTCCACCCCGCGATATTTGTCACTTAACAGCTGACAAGAAATTATTATAGAGTATTCTACTGTATTTGTAAAGTGTGTTTTTTAATTTTTTTTAATTTTATCCATGCAATAGGAAAATACACCTGCTTTTCCAACAAAAATCTCCTCCCAACCGCCTGCAAGCACTCGATTGGGAGGAGATTCCCCTAACTTCTCTTATGCAATTCTAATCTGCAAAAGTCTTACTCTTCCGTGCCAGTCTCGTCAAAATCTTCCATCCCATCAAAGAGATAGCTGTAACGATTCTTGAAATCCTCCGGATTCATCTTGAATGCATTTGCAAGACCCGGATCATCCAAGTCCCCCTTCTCCAAACGCATCATGAAGCCACGAGCGATTTTGTAGTGAACCGAATTGATGTTCACCTTGCGTACACGAGTCTTCCCTGTTTCAGGATCGCGAATATCCTCAAAGCGCATCGGAACAGCCTTGTTTTCCTGAATCGTGATGAGTGCGCCGGAACCGCCTCTCATCAAGAAGCGAGCTGCCTCATAGCCCAAGGAACGTGCATAGTCAATATCGTATGCAATCGGAGCCGTGCAACGGAACTCATAGCCAATTTCCTTGTCAAGAATGGAAACCTTGATGCCAAGGCGCTTTACTTCCTTGAGAACTGCCTGCTTCAAAATCTGTCCAAAGTCCAGCTCGGAGTAACGGATATGCCCATGCTCATCCTTTACGACCTCGCCAAGCTCACCGAAGTCCTCCTCAGCAATCTTCTCAATTACGCCCTCTGCAATAACTGCAACGCCGTAGTTCTTGCCCGTGAGATATCTCTTTACGATAGACCCCGTAATGATATCCACAACCTGCTGCATCGGAACCTTGTCCTGCGGGAACTCCTCCGGAATAACCGTAAGAGCTGCTCCTGCACTGCGACCCATGCCAAGCGCAAGATGTCCTGCCGTACGTCCCATTGCAATCGTGAAATACCAACGGTTATTCGTCGTGCGAGCATCCTCCATCAGATTCTCGACTTCCGTTGTAGCAAATGCGCGAGCTGTCTCATAACCGAATGTTGGCACGCCCTCCGGAAGCGGAAGGTCATTATCAATCGTCTTTGGTACATGAACAACATTGATCGTGCGACCTATCTTGCGGGCATACTCAGCGACAGCCGTAGAGCTGTAAGCTGTATCATCACCACCGATGGTCACGAGATGCGTAACGCCTAATTCCGTCAACGTCTCAACAACTGTCCTCAAATCCGACTCTTTCTTCGTTGGATTGAAGCGAGACATCTTGAGAATGCAACCACCCGTCAAATGAATGCGGCTGACATTCTTCGCATCCAAGCGAATGTAGTTCTTCTCGCCACGAGCCAAGCGGGAAAAACCATCATAAATACCCAGCACATCCCAGCCATGACGAGTTGCCTCGTTCGTCACCGCAGAAATAACACTATTGATGCCTGGCGCCGGTCCACCGCCGCAAACAATGGCAATTACGTTCTTGATTCCTATCATCTTGAAGTCCCCTTTCACTTCGTTTAATCTCACATATCTATATATTTCGTCATGATTTTAAAAATTCCTTCTTCATATATCAAAAAAAATAAAAAAAGAGGAATTCTTCCATGAATCCCTCTCCACTCTTACAATTTTGCCCTGTGCGTCTTGTTCGTCTTTCTCTGCTGAACGCTTTGCCTGCGGCTTCGGTCATTTCGCCCCTTATGTGCAGCGCCCTTTCGATTGGCGTAACGGCTCAATGATTTTTTCTGCTGGCTCGCCTGCTTCTCTTTCCGTTCCTTGCTGATCTCTTCCCGTATTCTCTCTTGTTTCCTTGCATGAGCAAGGCTACGCTCCGACACCTGCTTTTTGATGTGGCTCTTGATGCCCGCCTCGATCCTGCGGAGCAGGCTGTACTGCCTTGCATTCACGAAAGTCACTGCCACGCCCTTTTGCCCTGCACGTCCAGTGCGCCCAATGCGATGAATGTACCACTCCACATCATGCGGAATATCATAATTGTAAACATGCGTTACCCCTTCAATATCAAGCCCTCTTGCCGCAATATCCGTTGCGACAAGAATCTGCAGCTGCGCAGAACGAAAACGCTTCAAGACAAGCGCTCTTTGTACCTGCGTCAAGTCTCCATGAAGCTCATCTGCAAGATATCCTCTCTGCGCCAGCTCCATCGCCACCCTGCTGACTCGCTGCTTCGTATGGCAAAACACCATGGCAAGATACGGGCGATCAACATTGACACGCTCGCAAAGCTTGTCAAGCTTGTTTTCCTCTGTCGTATCAATAATGACCTGCTCAATCGAGTCAAGCGTCACATGCTCCGACTTTACCGTGATATGCAGGGGGCGTTTCATGTAACGCTGAGAAAGCCCTCGCACGCTATCCGGCATCGTTGCAGAAAACAACATCAACTGACGATCTGACGCTGTCTGCCGCAAAAGCATTTCCACATCCTCAAGAAAGCCCCGCCGCATCATTTCGTCTGCCTCATCCAGAACGACCTTGTTCACTTGGGACAAGTCAATGGTTCGGCAACGCAAATGGTCAAGAAGTCTCCCCGGCGTTCCAATAATCAGCTGAGGTCGTCGGCGAAGCTTCTGCTTCTGGCGTTCCATATCCTGCCCGCCGTAGATGACCAGTGACGAAATCCCTGCCGCTTCACTGAGGGAGGAAGCAACCTTCGCAATTTGAATCGCCAGTTCCCTCGTTGGAGCGACAATCAATGCTTGCGCAACCTCTGCATTCCGTTTCACCCTTTCCATGACAGGAAGCAGAAACGCCAAAGTCTTTCCCGTCCCCGTTTGCGCCTGCACAATAAGATCCTGCCCGCTTCTCGCAGCAGGAATTGCCTGTTCCTGCACAGGTGTCATTTCCTGAATACCCATGTTGCGAAGAATCTTGCATACTTCCGGACTGATATTCATTTCCTGAAATGTTGTCATATTCCTTCCTTTCTCATGCAGCGCTTAATCAATGAGACAGAATCTCAATCCCTGTCTCCGTAATCAAGACAGTCTTTTCCCACTGCGCCGAAAGTTTTCCATCCTTTGTCCGCACCGTCCAATTATCCTTCTTGTCAACATCCACCTTGTAGGTTCCTTGGTTGATCATCGGCTCTACCGTAAATACCATTCCCGGGACAATCAGCATGCCCGTTCCTGCCTCGCTCTTATGCGGAACATAGGGATCTACATGAAATCCCTTGCCAACACCATGACCGCCCAAATCCGTCACAACAGAATATCCATTGGCGCGCGCATGCTTCCCGCAGGCAGCACCGACATCGCCAACCCAGCCCCACGGCTTGATTGCCGCAATTCCAAGCTCCATGCACTCTCTTGTCACATCGACCAACCGCTGTGCTTCCGGAGTCGTCTTGCCGCCTATCACGAACATACGGGAGGCATCTGCATAATAACCATCCAAAATTGTCGTGACATCAACATTGACGATATCCCCTTCTTTCAGGATAGTCTTTTTGGACGGAATCCCATGACAGACCACATCATTGACAGACACGCAAATGCTCTTGGGGAATCCCTCATAATGAAGGCAAGCAGGTTTTCCGCCATGCTTCGTGATAAATTCGTATGCTGCCTTATCCAAGGAATCCGTATCGATTCCGGGACGAATCATCTCCGTAATCAAGTCAAGCGTCCCCGTGTTCACTACCCCGCTCTTCCGTATTTTTTCGATATCTGCAGCATTGTTGATCGCCTTCTTGGTCGGACGGGTCTGCCCCTTAAAAATATTGAATTTCATTTCCTTGATGCGGGCATCAAAATCCGCATGGCACTTCTTGTATTTTTTTCCGCTGCCGCACCAGCATAAATCATTCCTCATCATGATAACTGACATGACTTCCTTTCCTTTAAAGTGGCTCATTCCTATATTAAAGCATTTTCTCGCCATAAAAGCAAGGAAACAAGGCGGAAAGCTCTTGTCAAGCTTTGCCAATGAAAAATCATTTCTCATGCCGTCACCTTGAACCAAGCTTTGAACAGAAGCACGAATACGGCTAAATATGGTTCAAATACAGTCAACCGGTATCGTTATCACTTGATCCGATAATTTCGCAGGAACATCTGTCATGCAAATTACAGCCCCTGCACCTACCTCCATTCCATCCAGCACACTAAAGTTCTTCACAGCTTTTGCCCCCGGTGATGTGTTTTTCTTGATTTCTATTGGATAGAGCTTGCCATTTTTCTGAATCAGCAAATCTATCTCCTTCTGATTATTGTCCCTGTAATAATACAAATACCTTCTGGGGTCCATACCAGCAAAAGCATAGCCCTTGATGATCTCACTTATGACATAATTCTCAAACAACGAACCACTCATAGAAGAAGCCTCTGCCGCTTTTGCATCCTGAAACATGTTTAAATAACAAACTAAGCCAGTATCAAGAAAATAGATCCTCTGTCTTTTCGTGATGCGCTTCAACATATTGCTGAAATATGGCTGCATCATGTACACTATGCCTGTCGTTTCTAAGATACTCACCCAATTATTGACAGTTTTATTATCCACCTCTGCTTCCTTTGCCAATTCCGATGCAATAAATTCCTGCCCTGCCCTAGCCGCCATACAAGAAAGAAATCTCAAATACTTTCGCTCATTTTTTGCGTTGATCATATCCCTTATATCACGTTCTATGTACGTCCTGACATATCCACGGTAATAATCAACTGCAGTTAAATTGGGTGTTGTGACAACTTTTGGCATGCTTCCACGAAAAATATGCTCAAAAACTTCCAGCAGGCTGCGCTGCTTTATATCTGTATACTTCTTTACATCTATCTCCGGTAAAAAAGCCGTATTTTCACGTCCTATAATTTCGCTGTAACTAAATGAATATAAATCTAATATCCCCACACGACCTGCTAAAGATTCACCGGCATTTCGCATCATACTGAACATCTGCGAGCCTGTTAAAAAATACATACCATTTTCTTGATGCAGATCTACATCCATTTTGATGCAAGAAAGAATATCCGGTACATACTGAAACTCATCAATCAGCATAGGTGCCGAATGGCGCTGCAGGAAAGACTTCGGGTCGTCCTGCGCCTGATAGCGCTCCTGCAGATCATCAAAAGTAATATATTCGATATCGTCAGAAATCTTCCCGCAAATTTCCTTTAGTACTGTTGTTTTCCCTACCTGACGAGGACCGCATACCATAACCACAGGAAAACATTCCGCTAACTGTAAAACACGCTCCATTATCGCTCTTTTTATCATTTGCTTCACTTCATTCCTAAAAAATTGGATTGCTATTCCAATATTCTAGTATATTTCTTTTAAAATTACAAATAAAACAAAAACTGGCCCCGGCAAATCGCCAAGACCAGTCTATCCCTATGTATCCCAGTTGCTATCTGCTAACCCCTGCTATCAGAAGCCCCATTCAAATTTAGCGTTTACGCCAAAGCCCTTCTGCTTGCCAAATTTGCCATTTACTCCCAAATCAATGGCTACAGGACTGTTGTCAGGCTTAACGGTATATCCCAGCTCCATAATGCCTGTTGCCCCCTTGAGGGTTGGTGCATCTGTTTCCATTCCGCGCCATCTTGCACTGGCAGAGCCACTGAATTCCTGCTGCCATGCTGCACCTGCATAGATGCTGCTGCTGTCATTTATGGCATGCGTGAACTTTGCTCCCAAAAGCATACGCACGGAGTCTATGGCACCGAAGTCATAATGCTCGCCTGTCCCCAATGTTGCGCCGGAGGAATTCTGATGGCTGTAGAACAGCTTGCCGTAATAATCCAGCGTATTGCCTTCACTGATTGTTTGAACCTTTCCGATACCAACATGCGCCGCATAGAACATATTCGAACGGTCATAGCTTGGAGTTCTGCCAATAGCATCGTGCAAGCTGTTGGTATCATAATCCGTCTTTACATTGCCGCCATGAATAGCCCCCTCATAGTACAAGCCATCGTCATTGGTCTGGCGTGCCATCACGCCAACACCCCAGAAGCTGCTGTCACCAAAGCCATGCACTCCATTGTCAAGGTAGGAATCATACGATCCTCTGCCATACTCGATAAACGGTGCAAGCATCAGCTTGCCCTTGCTGTTCTTTATTTCCTTTGCAAAAGACAAATTCATATTGTAGGTCTTGGAATCCACATGAGAGCCAGAATTCAAGCGATACTTGCCGCCGCCGATACTGAAGCTCGGCGTCATCTCAGAAGAATTGGCAGCCTCAGCATCCTGCTGCGCCCTTGACATAACGCCAGTCGCCAAGAGATCCGCACCTTCATTGAGCATTGCCAGACTAGCCATGCCAGTTTCTACCATGGATTTGGTATCAGGCTTCATCCCTGTAGATTTCTTGTTATTGTTGTTATTGTTGTTATTGTTGTTATTATTCTTCTTCCTAACCTCTCCTACCGTAGCTACGATCTGCGTATTGTCTGCATTCTTGGAAAGTATTAAATCATAGTCTGCGGAAACACCAACCGTCAACGTGCCTAACTTTGCATGCTCAATGGCATCCGTAGCAGTATCCCTAGTCTCATCATCTGATGCGTCTTCACCTGTGTAATTCAGCAAAGTAACCTTATCGCCTGTATTTAACGCTGCGGAACCGGAAACACCTGCTTTTACGTTGATGTATTTTACATAGTCTCCATTCACATTTTCGTAGTCATACTCATCCTCATCATATATAATCAATGGATACAATTTTTCTGTTACAGTTAGCATAGTATCATTATTTACCACATTATCCGGCAGGTAAAAATTAATATCCGTAAAGCCATTAACCTCAGCAACGGTTACATCTTTCTTGTAAATATTTAAAATGGAATTTAAACCGGCACTACCGTCTAATCTTACATTTTCTTTGAACGTACCGCCCTTAATGTC
>CALELM010000088.1 GCA_937902665.1 uncultured Selenomonadaceae bacterium | reverse complement strand
CCAGCTCCATATTGATTTTGCCCACAAGCGATGCAAGCGTTGTAGATTTACCAGAACCTGTTGGTCCTGTAACTAATACAAGTCCTCTTTTCTGGGAATACAAATCAATTACCGTTGGTGGAAGATTTAATGATTCAGGAGTCGGAACAACTGTACCTACAAGTCTTAGTACCATGGCAACCGAGCCACGCTGTCTAAATGCATTTACTCTGTATCTACCCATTGATGGAATTGAGAAGGAAAAATCCCACTCGCCCTTTTCCTCAAAAAGCTTTCGAGCCTCTGCCCGGCTCATCTCGCTGCGCTCCAGCTTGAGGTTCTCCTTAACGATTTTTTTCATTTCCTTCTCAATATCACGAAGGTCTGCATCTGTCAGTTGCTTGTCCATGTCGATATCGTAATAGAAACCGTTCTCGATAGCAGGACCGATTGCCAGCATGACATTCTGGTCCTTGTACAAGCGCTTGACTGCCTGTGCAAGAATATGCGAGCCTGTATGGCGAAGCGCCCACCTGCCATCTGCCTCATCAAAGGTCAGAAAATCTATGGCACAATCCTTCGTAATAGGTGTCGTAAGGTCTACGGTCTTTCCGTCCAGCTTCGCTGCCAACACCTTTTTTGCCAAGCTGTTGCTTACTTCCTTCACAAAATCCAAAATCAGCGTACCCTCTGCGGCTTCACGAACGGCACCATCCTTCAATGTAATTTTTACCATCTTGTCATCTCCTTAAAAAAATAAAAGCCTCATCCCGCATAGGGACGAGGCATCGCATCGTGGTTCCACCCTGATTATCGCCCGCACGCAGGCAATCTCAAGACTTGGTAACGGAGTGTTCTCCGGCATGGCATTTCCTCCATGCAGCTCAGAAGTAGTAGCAACTGCTGCCTGTCCAAGACGATCCCAGCTTCCGTCTCTCTCTTTGGAACCGCACACAGTACCATGTCTTCCTCATAGCTCTCACATGCTTTATTTAACCATAGACAGAAAACACTGTCAAGAAAATTTCACAGCACAGACTGCTGTTGCAAATCAATTCTTAGCACAGAAAATACTTCTTCAGAGAAACGTCTTCCTCAGGTAACACGATCGATCAGCCCACAGACCGTTCTGCTCCATATAGATAGCCTGCCGCCTTCTTGTCCAAGTTCGTTACAATCTTCGGAATCGTAACGGCTTCTGAAAAATGCACCTGATTGCAATGCAGGTAGGCAATGGCAGCAGCCACCCGCTCGGAATGCGGTTGCCTTCCTGTCAAGAAAGAGCAGATCCATTCCTCGTTCAGTGCCGCAGATACTATTTCTTCTGCTTCCCACGGAGAAAACATCGTATCCATCACAGTTCCAGACCGTGCCAATCCCATAAGCTTCTCCTTGATATTCTCCGGAATCGTCCAACTGAGAATATAATCCATATGAGAAAAAAAGGAATATTTTGATACCTTTTCCGTCCACCCCTTCTGGGTAGTCGGATTGGACAGCAGTGCTTCTTCCGTCCAATATTCATCGTCAAATACAGCTTTGCTCCCCATAGCTTCCATCTCCTACTTCATAGATCAAGTGTCTCATAAAAGTATATCGTCGCATCTCGCAAAAACTTAAGTATTCAATTAAAATGTTATAAAAAAACATTTTAACAACATTTTCTCTTTTTTTGAGTGAATTTATCGTAGGAGCAAGGTTTATTTCTATCTTTTTCCTCATATTTTTGTTAAAACCTGCTAAATTTTTGCATACTCCATCAAAACAGCACGCTTTGCATACATTTTTTCATAATAATCCTGATATTCACCGCTCACGATATTTTGCCACCAATCCTTGTGTTCCAGATACCACTGCACCGTTGCCTTGATACCGTCATCAAATTTCGTGGAAGGTTCCCAGCCCAGCGCATCATGAATCTTGGTGGGATCAATCGCATAACGGCGGTCATGCCCCTTGCGATCTGCCACATACTCAATCAGTTCCTCGGACTTTCCAAGCTCCGAAAGTATCGTCTTGACTACATCAATGTTACGACGCTCATTGTGTCCTCCAATATTGTAGACCTCGCCTACTTTTCCCTTGCGAATAATCAAATCAATCGCAGAGCAATGATCCTCTACATAGAGCCAATCACGAACATTCTCTCCCTTGCCGTACACGGGGAGCGTCTTCCCATGAAGCGCATTGATAATCATAAGCGGAATCAATTTCTCAGGAAAATGATAAGGACCGTAATTGTTGGAACAGCGGGAAATCGTTACAGGTACCTTGTAAGTGCGATGATATGCCTGCACCAAAAGGTCTGCAGAAGCCTTGGAAGCCGAATAAGGGCTGGAGGTATGCAGGTTCGTTGTTTCCGTAAAGAACAAGTCCGGTCGATCCAGCGGCAAATCCCCATAAACCTCATCCGTGGAAACTTGGTGATAGCGATCGATGCTGTACTTGCGGCAAGCATCCAAAAGAACCTGCGTACCAAGCACATTGGTCCGCAAGAAAATCTCCGGATTCTCGATTGAGCGATCCACATGGCTCTCTGCCGCAAAATTCACCACGATATCAGGCTTCATTGTCTCAAACATGCGGTAAACTTCCTTGCGGTCTGCAATATCCCCGCGAATAAACTTAAACCGCTTGTTTTCCATAGCTTCCTTCAAGGTTTCCATATTCCCTGCATAGGTCAATGCGTCATAGCAAATCACCTCATCCTCAGGATGATTTTTCAACAAAAAATAAACAAAATTACTGCCGATAAATCCGGCACCTCCGGTCACTACGATTTTCATGTTAAAGCCTCCTGCTTCTTTAAATTTTTCAGTTCAACAAAAGCACCTTGCAAAAACAAAATGTTTTCCTCTCTCCATCTTTTCTCATTTTACTGAAATTTCATATTTTTTTCAAGTTGCATTATGCTTTTTCATTACTCCAACTCAGCAGCGGTAACTAGGACTGGCATAGAATTCCATTTTAGGATAAAATAGAAGATATCTTGATAAACAGGAGTGAATTTTAATTATGGTAACATGCAATAAATGCGGGGCAAGTATCGAAGAAAAGGATGCCTTGGTGCATACCGGCAAGGAAAAAGAGCAGGAGATTCTTTGCCGTGCCTGCTTCCAAAAAGAAACCGGTGTGGACTATGACACCTTTGCTCACCGAAAGGAACAGACAAAGCAAACGCTCTTTGCCGTTATCCTCTGTTCCATAGCAACCATCTACGCATTCACGGAACGCGGAGCCATCTATGGCTGTATTGGTCTTGTACTGACTGCCCTTGTTTATTTTTGGGGCAGCAAAGCAAAATAACTTTTTCTTGAAAGGAGTATCCTTACATGACAAACATGACAAAGCTTCAAAAGAAAATCGCAACCATTCTTTCTGTCGGCACCTTTGCCTTTAGCATGAGCTATGCTGCCCTTCCTGCCCCGAAGGCAGATGCAAGCATTCTTGGTGCAGTGATTGGCGGAATTGCCATGTCCAGCCAAGTGGAGCAAATCATCAGCCATTACGACAAAACAGAGGAAGGACGGCAAGAGCTTCTGCAAAATTTTCAAAGCAAGCTCGGCATCAACTATGATGCCGAGCTGAATGCGCGTCTGGACACGATGATGGCAAACCTGACGGAAGGGATTGCCGCCGTTGACCCATCCATCTACGATAAGCCCTATCTCTATTTCATCAACAACCAGCAAACCTTCAATGCTTTCTGCTCCATGGGGCATGTCATGAGCGTAAACACGGGTTCTTTCAACAAGATGGCAAACGAGGACGAGCTTGCTGTCATTCTGGGGCATGAAATGGGACATGGGCAAAAAAATCATGTAGCAAAAGGCCTGCGCAACTCTATTGGGCCTGCTGTGCTGGCAAGTGCTGCGGGAAATAACCTCGCTTCCGTCATTCTTGCCAACGCACTTGACAAGCAGGGAATTTCAAAGCCGCAGGAAAGAGAAGCGGATTCCCTCGCCTTTGAATACCTCACGCATACCAACTACAATCCGGGTGCATGCGCAGCCGTTTGGCAGCGTGTCCTCGAGCAGGACGGAAACAATGCAGAAACCTTTGCGGCATTTCTCCTTGCCGGCGGCTCTGACCATCCATCCAACCAATCAAGAAGAGATGACTATGCAAAAAAACTCTATGAATACAGCAACAAGCATGTGCAGGTAAAGGATGGAGTCGTTTTTGTCAACGGAAAAGAGTTCACCATGCCGGCACCAGCTGCTTCTATGAGCGGTGCAGAACGCTCCTACTTTGTCGCAGGAAACCTTGCATCAGCCTACCATCATGGTTACGACAAGGAAAATGTTACCGTGAACAATGCAACCGTCATGATGGGACCGCAGGACATCATCGCAACGACCGCTGAGGACGAGCCAGCAGAAACTTTGGCAGGACGCCTGCAAAGCATAAAGTAAAAGGGTGACATTATGCAGCTAAAGCCCTATAAAACTTCGATATTTCTGACCATCTTCTTTCTTTTCATCGTTTCTGCTTTTTGGGTGCTGCCATCCCTTGCCTTCATTGCCTTTATATCTCTTTTGCTTCAGTTATTTCTGCAGCCCTTAGTTGACAAGCTTTCCATGCGCATTTCTCGTGGTTTAGCATCAGGGATCGTATTGGTCGCCTGCCTTTCCCTGAGTCTAGGCGGTCTTGTCATTATTTCCAGCACGTTTCTCCCCAATGCAATGAAATTCCTTGCAGACCTTCCGGAAATAACAAAGGAAATTCAAAATATGGAATTCATGCAGGATTCTGCCATTCTTACAGACGAGCTCAATAACCTTTGGGGAGAAATCATGTCGGCAAGCATGGATGCGCTCAAGTCGTCCCTTGGGCTTCTCCTTTCCCTTTTCAATAAGTTCATTGATTTTGTTATTATCATCTTCGTTACCTTCTACTTGCTGAAGGACGGCGATCAAATCAAGGAGTTTACAGCAAATCTCTTCCCAAAAGAAAATCATTGGCGAGTCATGCAGCTTTTCAACAGGATTCTTTCCGCATTGCGTATTTACGTTTGCAGCCAGCTTTGCATTTGCTGTCTTTCCGGCATTGTCGTCTTTAGCTATTTTTCCTTGCGCGACATGCCCTACGCTTCCGTCTTTGCCGTAATTTCCGGAATAGCAGAGTTTATTCCCGTACTGGGACCTACTCTCGCTTCCGCTTTCGCTGTTCTGATGACTACTACCCAGTCTGTTCCTCTTGCTGTCCAAACCGCAGGCTTCTACTTGATCCTTACACAGATCAACCACAACATTGTCTACCCTACCCTCATTGGGAAATCTCTCAATCTCCATCCAATCGCCATCATACTTGGTGTTGTTTTGGGCGGAGAAATACTTGGCGCCGCAGGAATGTTCCTCGCTGTCCCCGTCATTGTCATTTGCAAGCTACTCATTGAGGATATTGTTCAAGACAAAAAAAACAAATCAGAAGCTTGACATACTCCCCATGGCTAAAGCCATGGGGAGTATGTCAAAATCTCGCTATCTACCGAGAATTCCTTGGAAAATGAAAAAAGCCGTCTGTGACGGACGGCTAAAGGAGTGATATAAATGTTGTCTATTCCCATCATAAAGGAGCGCATCGTTCCTGTCTGCAAGAAATATCCGATAAAAAAGGCGTATCTCTTCGGTTCGTATGCTCGTGGCGACGCTACCGAAAAGAGTGATGTTGACCTTCGCATTGAGGGAGATATAAAGAGTTTCTTCATGCTCGGCGGCATCTATTCTGACCTTGAAGATGTGCTGGGCATAGAAATCGACCTTTTGAGCAAGCTCCCCGATTCGGAGCGGTTCAAGGCCAATCTCAAAAAAGATGAGGTGTTGCTGTATGAACGATAGAGAACAGCAGATTGTCAAACATATACTGCGGCATTGCGAGGAAGTTATGGACACCATAAAACGGTTCGATGCCTCGAAAGAAAATTTCAAAAGCGACCATGTATTTTATAATGCTTGTTCGATGGCGGTTTTTCAAATTGGCGAGCTCTCCAAACGAATGTCGGATACGTTCAAGAAAACCCATACGGAATTGCCTTGGTCAGAAATGCGTGGCATGAGAAACCTTTTCGCGCATGAATATGAATCCGTGGACAAGGATTTGCTTTGGGAAACCATCACAAATGACATTCCGACACTTCACAGCCAGCTCCAAAAAATCATGAAACGCATAGTGCCTATTAACAGATAGTGCTTTCTGTTTTATGCTTAAAGCACATCGAAGCATTACCGGGTAGAAAAAGAAAATTGATGAAGAAGTGGAGCAAATCAGGCAACACATGATTCTTGAAAAAACAAGAAAATATACAGCCTCGTCCTCTATCGAATTGGCTTGAGCAAAAAAAGAATAAAGTAAGACAAGACGCAAAGAAGCCCGACGAAACATTGCCTGACAGTATTTCATCGGACTTCTTCTTTTTTTATGTGCTTTACTTAATCACCATGACAGGAATCTTGGATTCCTCCACGACCATACTTGCCGTGCCTGCTTGACAAGGACTAATCAAGCATCTTTTACGTTATCAATAGCCGGCATTCTTTCCTCGCAGGTATTGGATGGCAGACAATCCAGCCACTGCCCCCTCATGCACTGCCTTGGCAATCTGCATGAGCCCGCCTGTGCAGTCACCTGCCGCAAAAACTCCGGGTATATTGGTTCTGCCATCGCTTCCTATCTTGACGTGCATCCCTTCCAAAGCGATTCCCAGCTTGCGGGAAAGCTCCGTGGTTCCTGCCGTTCCTGTTGCCAAAAACACCCCATTCACAGCAATTTCCTCGCCAGAATCCAGTTGAATAGCGCGAACCTCAGACGCACCAAGAACTGCTTTCACTTTTCCTTGACAAACCTCCATGCCTTCCGGCATTTCTGCCGCAGTTTCCCCGTTCGTGAACAAGATTAGTTTCCGTACATGCGGAAGAAGCGTCTCCGCCTCATGTCTCGCATATTCTCCTGCACCAATGACGGCAACCGTCTTTCCCCTGTAAAAAAATGCATCGCAAACAGCGCAAAAACTCACGCCATGCCCTTCCAGTTCCGCAATGCCGGGAACCTCAATCGATTTCCTTGCGGCACCCGTTGCCAGTACCAATGCATCCGCTGTATATGCATGTTCTTTGGTCTTGGCTTGAAAGCTCTGCAGGTCATCCGTGAAGCCAAGCTCCATGACCTCATCCTCCAGCACTTCAATCCCTAGTCGAACAGCCCCTTCTATTCCACGGCGTTCCAGTTCCCTACCTGCTATTGGCTCGGAGAATCCGTAGTAGTTCTCAATTCTTTCAGCCTTTCCTAACGCCCCCGTTCCTTTGCCCAAAACGGTTACATCCATTCCGCCGCGTCGTGCATAAATGGCAGCCGAAATACCGGCAGGGCCGCTCCCAACCACTAACACCTTTGGCATACTGCTCCACCCCCAAAATCACGCTTTACAAGCAAGAAATATCACATACGGTCAAAGTTCCTTGGCGGTACTGAAATATCCGGTAAACGCACCCCAGATTGTCTGGCAGCGTTCCCTTGTCGCAAGGTCAACAAGGTCATAATACTCCAAGCTAAAGAGCAAATCCGGCGCAATCACATATTCCGTGCCAATGCCAAAGCCACGGAAGCCACCTCGCCCGATTCCATGGTCATAGCTCATGTAATCTGCCATACCGTTCATCGTATGTTCTACATAGGTCGAGCTTGGCTGGCGATAATACTTGATCCAATAGGCAGAGGTTCCCCTTTTCCATGTCTTTGCGTCCCCGTATCTCGCCGTAAGGACAAACCCATTACCATTTCCTGCAGAAGCATCCTGCCCATGCAGGTACATAGCGCCAAACTTCACTGGGCCAAGATAGGTCGCAAAATTTAGCATGTAGATATCTCTTTTCGAGTTATTGATTTTATCAAAATGGTATATGCCGGCACTCACGTCATAGTTTTCTGCCTTGTACTCTGCTTCCACAGCAGCCACACGCTTTGCCTTATCAATGCTTCCGACATAAGCCTTGTACTTGACAGGCTTTCCGCCCTCATAGCTTGCACCCTTGAACTTCGTGTCGTACACATTTCCCTCGGCAAAATTAGCGCCATGCGCGCCCAATCGAGCCGTTCCCCCAAGTGTTTTTCCTTCAACGTAATATCTGTCCAGCTTTACCTTATTGTCATCACTCGACTCCGGACCCGAAAGAATCTTTTGGTACTCTGCCATACCGATGATTCTCCAGTTCTTGTCGATGGCATAGCTTGGATAGAGCCTGATTCTCAGACGAGTGCGATTGCCAACGCCTTCCTCTCCGCTGGAATAGCCAGAATCCAACCGAACTTCCCCATCTATCTGAAAACGATTTTCCACCACATCATGCACGGGAACATTCGCATAAAGCTGGCTTTCTGCCGCTTCATCATCCAAGTACCCACTGGCTGCCAGCTCATCCATAAATTCTGCCCGAAGCTTTGCTGCCTGCTGCATGGATGCATACGAAACAAAAACAGATGCAGGGTATTTCTCCTCCGTTTTGCCTGCCATTTCATGAAACGGTGCTTCTGTCATCACGGAAAACAGTTCGTCCTTTTTGGCAGCCTGCTGTGCTTTTTCTGTCTGCGATACGCTTGCTTCCAAAAGCTGCATGCGGGCAAACTCGTCTGGCAGAACGTTCATCTGAACCTGCTCTATTTTCTTAAGCGCACTTGCCACAATCTCGGCATATTCCATGCGGCTGCAAGCCTTGAGATTCTTGGCAGGATACGGCAAATATCCGCATTTTACTAAGCTCATCAATGCATCATCGCACCATGAAGGAATCTCCTGCCTCCCCGGAAGAAGCGTTCCACCTGCCTGAAGCTCCGAAAAGAACTCTGCCTTCAGTTTCGTTGCACAATTCAAGGAATCCTTGCTGTATGGTTTTGCTGTCTGCTCATCGGGCAGCAACTCAAACGCATAATCCCGCACAACACATTCGTAAACTGCCTGCGCTTTCGTCACATTCTGTTTTCTGATTTTCATCACTTCATCGACTCGGTTTTCCCCCTGCATGGAAGCCCGAACCAGCTTTTCAAGCTCTGCGAAGGCATTGCCTTCTGCTTTCCTGCATTGCTCCAAAGCCTTTTTTTCTGCTTCTGTTTCTGTTTTTACCGCACATCCGGAAAGCTGGGCTTGCAGATCATTCCTACGTTCCTTGACGGCATTTGCAAAAAACTCTTTCTTTTTGCTTCGTATTTTTGCCTGCGCAAAATCTCTTGCCGAACTTTGCAGCCGTTCCTGCACATTTTCTATTGGAAGACGCTTCCCATCTGTATCTCCATAGGACGCATTACCTTCCAGACGCTTCAGTGCCGTCTTGCTTTCCTTCTGGTAAACTGCCTGAGCTGCGTCCTCCTGCTCCTTTGCAAGCTTCCACTGCACCTCATCGGCAACCAACAGCTGGGAAAGATAGACATATTCCTCAACCAAGGGATTGGAGGAACTTGCATCCACCTGCTTCAATGCCTCGGAAACCAGGGCAGCAAGCTCCGTTCTCGTGCATTTTCTGAGTTCCGCTTCCTGAATATCCAGTTTTGCATCTTCTGCAAGCTGAAGAACAGCCCCATATACCCATTCAGGTGTCTTGGTTTCGGCAGCCATCGCATCTACAGGATGCACAAAGCATGCCAAAGCTGCGCACGGCACGCCGACCCACTGATAATTCATGTTAAAAATTCTCCTCTCCTTCACCCACACGATAAGTCACTGTGCAGGAACCTGCTTCTTATTCTGGGCATAACCATCTTTCAAATAGTCGCCCAAAAGCCCCACTTTGAATTTCCTCGGATCTCCGTCCGAGAGCTTTTCATTTGCTCCCAAGAAAATATCCAAAGCGCGTGCTGTCTTTTTTGCCGTCGTTGACATGTGCATAATCAAAATAGCTCCACGGCGAACCTTGCCGTCTGGCTCATGCGACAGGCGATTCAAAATGCCGACCAATGACTGCATAGAAACTGCCGCATAGTCCTCCGTACTTCCATAGCCATTGACGATGTAGTCATAGCCTGCATTGAAAATGCTTTCCACGCCCTTGCGGTTCAATGCCAGCGTAGGCGGACGCAGCTGACGAGTCAAGGCATATCTTCCATTCGGCAAAGTAACATCGCCAATCGTTGAAAGCAGCTTGGGGTATGCACTGGAAACATCCTCCGCATACTCCTCCGGAGTTTCCGCTGCACGAATCCTGCCATCTTCTCCCGTCATTGCCATGGGCTTGTGATTGTTGGTATGGCTGCCAACCTCATTGCCGTCTGCCGCAATAGCACGCAGCAAATTGGGATTGTTCGGCATGTTCCAAGTGATGATGTAAAATGTCCCATTCACATGATGCTTTCGCAGGACATACAGCAAATGATTGATGGAATCGTCCATGCCCCAATCATCGAAGGTAAGAAAAATCGTATTATCCGAAACCGTCTTGACGATTCCCGTCTGATCCGCAATCTCCATTTCATGAAAGCTAAAATCCATCATGCGGTCATAATCATTAACCTCCGGCGCACCAATATAGCGAGCTGCAAATGCTTTGCCAAAATTCTGCTTCGTTACTTGATTGATTCCATATTCCGGCTGCATTTCCTCTGGAAGAAGCTCCGTATTCACGGGATATTGGTACATTTTCTCCTGATGGTTCAAGATATCCTGAATGGATGCTGCCCGATAGGCAGAATCATTGCTCTGGTTCATCTCAGGCGTATCCGTGTAAGAACGATAAGCGATATTATCCATCTTATCCCGCTTCAACCGCATCATGAGATCCGCTACCAAATCATCCCTCGTATAGTAATCCGTGCGGATATAAAGAATCCCGCCCCGCTGGAAGGCAGTGATTCCCTTGCCCATCAGATTGGACACGATTTCCTCCACAGACTGTGCTTCCTTGTGCCTGGACTGCACAACCGTGATTCCCTGCCCATACATTTGGCATCCCATCGCGCTCGCCGCCTCGAAAAGCAAGGGATCGTCTGCCCCGCTCATTTGACGGGCAAGATTTGTGGTCACACCGTACCTTCGCTGAAGCTCGGCCCGAACCGTTTCAATCTGATTGCAGTACGAGGCAAAGGTTCCATTCTTCTCCGCACGAATCCCAATCGCCAAATCCTGCCCAAAGTCATGAATCATGGACACATTGCCTGCGTTCCGTTTCAGCTCGCGATCCGTAACGAAGAAAGTTCCCCTCATGCCATTTTCTTGCATTTTTTCTAAAACCTGCCGCAATGGCTCTGTCTTGGAAAATCCTCCGAACGTGAATGCAACCGCTTGTTCCGTAGTGGGAAGAAACGTCTGCTTTCCTGCAACATTTCCCCCATTTTCTCTTTTCAGCTGCTCGATTTGAGCTGAATCCATAGCAAAGGCTTCCTGCGGTGCATGCAAACATATTCCAAAAGCCAGTGCCGAAGCAAAAACGGCTTGGCACAGCTTACCGTAACTCCTCACGCTAGTATTCCTCCCCTTCTGTGCGACACATCATCTTTGAATATCCTCCACATCGGTATTGCTGCCCAGCCGCCAAATACTGATGTTCGTAATTCCCGCATTTGCGGCTACCGTAATCCATGCATTCAGCGTTTCGCTGTCCGCATACCATACCTCCGTCTCATGTCCTGCTTTTCCAAAGGCATAATGAAGCACGGCACTTTTTGCATCACGCATAGGTTTTGCCTTATGCTTCTTGCAAAGCTCTACCGCTTCATTCTCATCAAGAAACTGCTTTTTTATAAACTTAGGGTGAAGGATCCCGTCTCTTTCCCACAAGCAGCCCCCTGTCGCAAAGGCGGCATTTTTCTTGCCGGGAAGGGCTTCCATTTTTTGGATTGTCTTTTGGATAAATGCCTCATCTGCCTTGGGACCCGGCTCGCTGTGCTTGCCAAAAAGATTGTAAAACATCACGACATACTCAGGTCCCTCGCAGAAGCCTGCGTCCATGTCTGCTCCCGGTTCCAAAACAACACGAAGCTTCAAGCCTTTCTTCTCACAGGTTTCATAAAGGCACTTGGTGAACTCCACAAAACGAGGAATAAGCTCCCGATCCTTTTTCCAAAACGCCTCATAATCAAGATCCACGCCATCACAGCCACGAGTTAATGCAAGCTCCGTCATCTCCTCTACCTGATGGGCGATAGACTTATCATCCTTGAGAAGCAGCTTCAAAAGCTCGGTGCTTTTTTCCACGATCCTGCCATCCTTTTTTCTTTCATCATTCACAAAGGTCAGGTAACAAAGGCGGTTTTCTGCCTTGACTTCGCGAATCATGCTTTCTACCTCGTCCGGCAGGAAAAAATCGCCCGTCTCGTCATAATAGACACCAAAGCATGCCATACTGGAAAGATTTTCCCGAATCCTGTCATACTCACTCATACCACTTTGCGCATCCCAATATGCAACCCATGCAGAAAGCTCCACCTGAGGATGCTCACCACTTGAAACAGGCGCCGAATCCGCCGTCTCGCTGCAACCGGAAAATATCAGCATTGCCGATAAGGCAAGTGCCGTCAAACTCATATTCCTCATATCCTGCCGCTCCTCTTAGAGATATGTCAGGAACCAGTTTATAATACCGTCCCATATATCCCATGCTTGCTTCTTTAACTTCTCCGTACCTCTGTACTCCGTAGTAAAGAGTACCGTTTCATCATCCTTGTTGTTTGTCCAAATGGTCAGCTTATCAAACACGGCATCATAAACATCGTCTGCTAAGTTGCGCTGGCTCCATGCTTCTCCCTTCCAGGAGCCTCCGACATAGACACTGCCAGCATTTCCTACCGCAACCTTAACCTCTCCAGCCTCATGATTATCCAGCATAACTGAGATAGTATCATCCTTCAGATTGATTTCCAAATGATGGCTTGCTCTCTTGTGGAAGCTCTTCGTCCCCTCGTAGGGCTTTGCTCCCTCTTTTACGGAAACAGCCTTGTCCTCTTTCCTTTTCTCGGCATTTGCCCTGTATTTTTCTGCTTCTTCTATCGAGGACGCATATCGCGCAAAGGTTTCATTCTCTATGACCTCTGCCTCTTTTTTCATTTCCTCATCCGAAGGAATCTTTTCCCCTAAAATTACAGGTATCTTTTCCCTGTAAAGCTCCTTGGATTTTCCGCCTGCAAGCTCCGTAATAACCAAACGGTCATTCACCGTTTTGACGCAAATGTAAGATGTCATCTTTTCATCGGCACGAAGGAAAATCTGCTGCTCGCCAAAAGCATTTCCCTTCAAGTTTACCGCCAGCCTCATATTCCGCAAATCACCACTTGCGTTCACGCGGGAAAGCGCCCTTCCCTCCGGCAAGGTGGTCAAGATATAGGATTCCTCACGAATCTCTGCCGCACCGTCTATCAGGTTCCAATCCCGTTGACGCGACTCCGTTCCCTTCACAAACTCAATCGGCTGGTTGATATCATGCTTCAAGCGCATCAGCAAATGATTGACTGGCCAGTATGGCTGCGGCTGCATGCGAGTAAGGTCATAGATGCTGGAATTTCTCTGATTGAAGCTGTATCCCTCTCGATTGAAGCAAATCTTGAACAGCTCGTGAATCCATTTCTCGTTGACATCGCTGACACTTGGATTGTTGCCATACTTGCCTGTATTGGCATGCATCAGGACGTATACGGGCGGAATGTAGCCAATCTCATCCTCATAAATGTCACGCAGCTTCTCGTAGTCATAGCTGATGCGTTTCTCCATGTGATTGCGGCTTTCCTTGGAAATGCCGTTCTTGTCACGAATGTAATCCATGAGGTAATGATTGTAATCCCGCTCCAAGTAAGATCCAACACACGCAAAGCGAAGCGGATCCAATTCGCCAAGATAGTTATGGTAACGGTCATATACGTTGATATACTCCAAGCGATAACCGTTAGAACCCATTTCCCAAAAGGTAGACTCCTCCATCTCCTTGAGATCCTTCGGCAGCAGGAACTTTGGATCCTTGTTGCCAAACTTCTCTGGGTATGTCATGACAGTCGCCTTGTAATTTAAGTCCTCCAAGATGCTCTGCGACAAAACACCGGTGTCCCGCCTCCCATCCTCGAACATGAGGTAAAGGGATCTTTTGGGAAGCGGCTTCCCCTGCTTGTAATAATCCTCGATATCCTGCTGTGTAATCGTCACATAGCCCTGATCCTTGAGTGCCTGCAAATGTTCCCTGAGCTGTGCCTGACCGATTCGAGTTGAGGTGTCACCCTGACGGTCAACACCAAAATAAGAAATTGCCACAAATCCAGTATCAGGTCCTCCTGCAGTTGGTGCTTCCGCCTCATACGGCTGATATTCCTTCAAAGAAAAAAATACGGTAAACAGCAGGACCAGCACGCCGACAATCACCAGAAGCTGAAAGACCGTGCGAACCTTCTTGAAACGATTTTTTCTCGCCGTAAAGCGTTCATCTCCTAAGGCTCTTGTCTTTTCATCCAAAACCTGTTTCTGACTCACTCCCCTGCTCCCTCCTTGCTTTTCTTTTTTGCCAGCTCATCCAAGTCCGCCTGCGTCATGCGCGTCCCCCATGTAGACTTCCAGAAGGTAAACCAAGCCACCGGCATCTGCCAAAGCAATACCACTTCATAGTAAATGCAGAACCATATACCATAAAACCATGTCGTGCTTCTCCTAAGAAACAACTGCGCCATGCTCATCAAAAGAGCCATCATGCACATGCCTACAAGGAATGTCGTTGGAAATACCCTATGAATGATTGGTACGTAAATCAAATTGTAGATTACGATAATCGGTGCCGCAATCGGAACCAAGAGTCCCATATAGAACCCCAAGGACATAAAGGGTTCCTTTTTCCACATGAAGCTTGCCGCAATCAAGGACTCCCGAAGCCAAGAACGCTTCCACCGCATCTGCTGCTTCAAAAAAGTCGTATAGTTGTTGGGAACGATTGTCCGGCAAACCGCCGTATCCTGATAAGTCGTGCGATTGTAGCGAAGAATAAAATTCGTCATGCTGCGGTCATCGCCAAAAGTTGCCCTCTGCCCGAGGAAGGTCTGGTTCAGCCATGCATCGCAATACTTTAATACCAAATCCTTGCGGTAACAAGAAAGAGGTCCTGAAAGACATGTGGCGGCATCAAAAAAGCCCTCCGCCGCCTTCATGATTCGAAAGGCGATATAATAACGAACCGACTGCATCTTTGTCAATGCATTCGTATATGTATTTGCAACGTCCGTACGTCCTGATACGCCCCCCATCTCCTTGTCCTTGAAGGGCTGCACAATATTCCTCACGGCAAAGGGATCAAGAAAGCTGTCAGAATCAACAAAAACCAGAAGCTCATGCTTTGCCCGCTTCGCTCCCACTGCCATTGCCTCTCGTTTCCCCATATTCCTTGGTTGCACCACATAGCTCACCCGATTGGCAATCTGATAAGCTCCCGAAGAGGTATCCGCCTCAATAAGCTGCTGAATAATTTCCTTTACCTTATGTACCGAGTGGTCTGTGGAGCAATCATCCACAACCAAAACCTCCAGCTTGTCTACTGGATAGTCCTGATTGACACAGCTCTGCACGGTTCTCTGAATCCATTCCTCCTCATTGAAGCAGGGAACAATAATCGTAACGCCCGGCGTATAGTCAGGATCGATTTTCTTCGGCCGATAAAACGAGGCAAAAAAGTAACGTGTCAAGAGAAATGTTGCCGCCACGATACTGTAGAGGTACAGCCAGCGATTAAACTTGAAATAAATGACAGATTCAGCACGCATAAGAACGATAACCAAAGAAATGAGAAACAGGAACAGTGCCGACACCCACAGCATATAGTTCTGGCGCTTCTTTGACACATACTCTGCAAGCGAATCCTCAAATTCCATGCCATAAAGGACCTTGTTCTCCCCACGTTCAAATGTGCGGACGCAACGAGCAGAAATCTTCTCTACCCGCATTTCATAGCCTTCCGGCATAGAGCCCGGCTTGATCTCAAATGTCAGCTGGACATGCTCCGCACTCTCAATCAGATACCTGTCAACACCGGAACTCATGGAAAGCAACATTCCTGTTGTGGAAATGTCCACGGCATCCGCCCAAAAAATCTTCGTACCGATAACGACCTTCACCTTGTAATCTACCAAGTAACGCTGCCCACTTTTTTCCTTATCCTGATAGTTCTCATAATCTGAAAATCTTACGCCAGCCTCTCCTCGGCGATCACGATTGGAACGCTGTCCCGATCCATCCGGAACATACGAAAGGAGACGGCGATCCGGTTTCTCATAATACAAAACATCTTTTTTTTCCGCCATAGCTCTCCCTCCTTTACTTCCTTCCCTGTGCCTGCTGCTTCGGCGGAACCGCCGGCTTGGCAGGAACCACCGGTTGGCGTGCAGGTACTGCGGCTGGCGCCACAAAACGAATCTTGCGGAACTGATCAACAAACACTACCTTAATTCCTCTTTTCTTAAAGGCAACCAGCAAACGTTCTACTTCATTTGCCAAGTCCTCCGTTGGAGCTGCCTTCTTGTTTTCCCCGTTCAATGGAATCGTTGCCTTCTTGTCAAATGCAGGCTTCTCGTTTGACTTGCCTTTTTCAGTTGCCTTGCGTTCCACAGGTACGCCCACCCTGATAGCAAGGATACTGCCCGGACGAATAGATGCCGCATAAGCATCTGCCTGTGCTTGGTTATGAATGACATTGCGGTTATACCAAACGCTCTCCTTTACGGCATAGTCAATACCCGATGCTCGCACAGACTTCAAGAGATTTTCATTGTATATGCTTCGATGCGCACGAAAGAGTGCTGGTTTCGTATCTGTCAGTCCCTCCACGGCTGCCTGCGTGCGGCAGATCTGCGAAAGCTGTTCCGATTGGGGAAGTTGTTCCATGGCTGGCGCTCCTATGAAAGTGAAATTCCCAATCTTTTGCCCGCCTTTCAAGATTTTCTGTATGGAGCCCGGTTGGTCAATGGCATTCTCGCCTTCCACAAAAAACACGGCCTGTGCCTGATACTTCTGCAACACATCAACAATACGATCCGTTGTCACTTCATCTGGCAAACCGTCAAAGATAATAGCGACCCTTGGAGAATTATCCTGCAAAGTCGTAATCACATCAGCTGGCTGGATGCCTGATGCCAGCTTCTTTTCTGCCTCAGCAATTTCCTCTGTTGCTAAATAATTTCCGGAAAGGTCTGTCGTATCGCCTGCCCTATGCACATGGGGAAGCAGATCCTCACGAAAATAAGAAAGCGTTCCCACAGCAATCGCTATGATGCAAACTGCAATAATCCCCATTTTCTTGTAACTCATCCGTTAAATGCCTCCCAATTACAAGCTCCAATACTCATATCCAGCATTTTCCATTTCCTTTGCAGAAAACATGCTTTTCACATCCACCAAAACATGCCTGATACCCGGACGGTTCGTAAACATCATGCGCAGATTTTCCGCCGTCAGCTTGCGAAACGCCTCATGCGCCACAAGGAAAACCAAGCAATCCGCATCGCGTATCTCCTCAAATCCTACAAGCTTGATACCGTATTCCCTTTCAAAATCCTCCGCATCCGCCGCAGGATCTACTGCTTTCAAGGAAACGCCGTACTCCTTCAACCTGTGATATACGTCCACAGGACGGGAATTGCGCGTATCTGGACAATCCTCCTTGAATGTCATACCCAAAAGGTAAATATTCGCCTTGCTGGGATCTACCTTGGAGCGAATCAGTGCCTTGATAATCTCCTGCGCCACGAAATCACTCATGCCATTATTGATACGGCGGCCGGCTGCAATCAGCTGAGAATGATATCCTAAGTTTTCCGCCTCATAAATAAAATAATACGGATCAACGCCAATGCAATGACCACCCACAAGCCCCGGGTAAAAACCAAGAGCATTCCACTTCGTGTTCATTGCCTTGATAACCTCATTGGTAGGAATCCCCATACGATGAAACACCATGGCCAGCTCATTCATGAAGGCGATATTGATATCTCGCTGTGAATTCTCAACCAGCTTTGCCGCCTCAGCCACCTTAATGCTTGGCGCGCGATAGGTTTTGTCAATAACCGTATCATAAACGGAGGCAATATCCTCCAATGCCTCATCGTCCATGCCTGACACAATCTTGACAATATTTTTCAGCTTGTGTACCTTGTCTCCGGGATTGATGCGTTCCGGCGAATACCCGACCTTAAAGTCTAGCCCGCAAGAAAGCCCAGACTCCCTTTCCAAAATGGGAACACAAATATCCTCCGTAACGCCGGGATACACCGTTGACTCGTAAACAACGATGCTTCCCTTTTTCAAATGCTTTCCAACCGTCTGCGTAGCCGACTTGACTGGCGATAAATCTGGTGTCTTATCTCCATTGATGGGAGTCGGCACTGCCACGATAAGAAAAGAGGCTTCCTCCAAGCGGGCAGCATCTGTCGTAAAATCAATGGCTGCCTCCTTCATGCCTTCTGCCCCAATTTCTTCCGTTGGATCGATGCCCTGCCGATAAAGCTCTACCTTTGCCTCATTTTGGTCAAAACCAATCACAGGAAAGCTCTTGGAAAAAGCTGCTGCTAAAGGCATTCCAACATAGCCAAGACCAACAACCGCCAGTTTTGTCTCCTTGTTCCTCAAACGATGCAACATATCCATCTCTTTATCCCCCAAATCTTCTATGCAAAGCCATTTTCTTCTAGTCAATTCCTGCTATTTCTGCTTCTTCGCAAAATATTCCACGGTTCTCCTCAGACCTTCCTCCAAGGAAACCGAAGGCTGCCAGCGAAGCCCGCGAAGTGCCTTTCCATTTGCCAGCATGGAACGCCGAATATCGCCCTCGCGTTCCGGCCCATACAGCGGGATAATCTCCTTTCCCACCGTCGTGCAAAGGCAGCTGACCAATTCCCGCAGGCTCACCTCTGTCTGCGTACTCAAATTGTAAGCAGTATTCACGTTCTTAGTTACGAGTGCGGAACAGATTCCTTTGGCAATATCCCCTGCATAAACAAAATCGCGTGTCTGCTCCCCATCGCCAAAGATCGTAATATCCTCTCCCTCTACGATCCTTTTCGTGAAAATACTGATGACACCGCCTTCCCCGCCGTCTCCTTGACGCTCGCCATAAACATTGGCAAAACGAAGGATTACATAATCCATGCCAAAAATATCATGATACAGCTTCAAGTATTGCTCTGCTGTCACCTTTGTCAGCCCATAAAACGACATCGGGGCAAAATCACGATTTTCCGAAACAGGCAAATCCTCCATGCTGACATTTCCATAGCTTGCTGCCGTAGATGCAAAAACAATACGCTTCACAAAGCTTCGGCGAGCCGCCTCCAGAAGGTTCACAGTCCCCATAACATTAATCCTAGCATCATTTTTCGGGTCCTTGATGGAAGAATCTACCATGGTCTGTCCTGCCAAGTGAACGATGGCATCGTAGCGTCCCTCTGCGATAACAGCAAAAAGCAGCTCATCGCAGACATCCATTTCCACCAGCTCCGTATTGTCCGGCAGGTTTTCCCGAAGTCCCGTACTCAAGTTATCCAAAACTACCGTGTCTATATTCTGCTTGCTGCATTCCCTAACAAGATGGGAACCTATGAAACCTGCACCGCCAGTAATTAAAACTCGCAAAATAATCATCCTTCCAACAAAAATCACTATTTATTTTATGTGTTTTTCACTGAAATTTCAACTTCCATTTCATTTTTCGGAACAAAGCAAAATTATCACATGCTCCAAAGCCTCCTCACCGGCCTGTCCTGTCTTGAGTGCATAGTCCGCATCTGACAGCTCCAAGAACACTCTCTTCAGCAGTGGCTCTGAAAATCTGCCTGCCGCCCTTGCTAAACGCTCTGCAATAAAAGGGTTCAGGTCCAAAGCCTTTGCCAACTCCTTTCCTCGAAGCCCCTTTCCCATGCATGACTTGGCAAGCCAAAGCTGCCGCACATGCCGTACCAGCAGGATCAGTAGCAAAGGAAGATATACGCCATCCTGTATTTGACGCTTTAAAAGCCTCAATGCTTTCCCGCCCGCTCTCTCACTGACAGCATCCAGCAGGGAAAATACGGAAATCTCAGGAATCTCTGCAAGCACATGCGAAAGCTCCTGCTTCGTGACAAGCCTTCTGCCAGAAAAAAGTGCCAGCTTATCAAGCTCCCTGTCCAAATATTCCAAAGAGATCTGCTGCATCATGCTGACAGCCTCAAAAAAATACGCATGCGCCTCTCGATCCATCTCCTTGTCCAATTCCTTCAGCTTGCCTTGCAGCCAAGAATCAATATTCCATGCCCTTATCGGCTCAGACTCCAGCACAGCGCCATACTTTTCCACCGCCTTGTAAATCCTGCGCCGCTTGTCCGCCTTTCCATCAGCCACAAAAACCAAATAGCCATACTCCGGCCAATCCGCAAGCAACTTCAAAAACCGTTCCTGTTTCTTGTCCCTTTCCTTACCCTTATCCTTTTTTTCCTTGAAGATACTCGTGTCTCTCCAAAGAATCACCGTCTTGTCCGCAAAGAAGGGTGCTGTTTCAAGCATCCCTATCAAGTCATCGAAATCCACTTCACCATGCAAAATCTGGAGTGCCTCCTGCTTGCCCTCGCCATTCGGAAAAAGAGACTCCATAATCGCAGCTTCTGCCTTCTTTATGTAGTAATGTTCCTCTCCGCAAAGCAAGTAAACTTGCTTGGTCTCCCCCTTGCGAAGGCTCGCCATAAACTCTCCAAACTTCATAAATGTTCCTTCCCCAAGCATCACTTTCCTCTATTGTACTGTCTTTTCCCCTCTCACGCAAGGAATTGCATAGATAAAAAACAGGAAGCCCGTCACAAGACAAGCTCCCCTAACCTCCTAATATGCCAATCAAAACTTATTCCATCAGCCAAAGTTTCCGATACCGGCACATTTCCTTTGCCAATGCCTGCGAGAATTTCCACGCAAGCTTGCCGTTTCTCTCCAGTATCCTGCGGAAATCCTCCATCGGCAGGAAGAATACAAGCGTATAATCCTCCATCGCAGTTGCCCCGATGAGACTATTTCCCTCCAGCGCAACATCATAGGAAACCACATCTCCTGCCTTGAGGCCCTTTACGGGGGACGGCCAGCCATCAAGATTCACCTGCCAGCAAACAGCCTTCCCTTGGAGCAGAATACAAAGGTTATCCTGCACAGCGCCCTCCTGCAAAATCGTCTCCTCCTGCATAAAGCAGTCAACTTTTGAAGCAAAAACTATTTCCAAAAGCGATGCATCTTCCAGATCTGACAAGAAGGCTGTCTTTCTCAGCATGCTGACTACCTGAAAATCTGTAGGAATCGTTCTGGACACTACATCAGCCAGCCTCCCCCGAAGCACCGAATTCAGGTCTTGGATATCTTGGTTCCATCCCTCCAGCATTGCCTGTATCACCATGCCATAATGAGCGAGGATTTTCTCTGCGGCTTCCCATGAAACCGCATTGGCATTGTAGATGGCTTCCAGCTTGATCATGGCACCGTTAAAACGGAAATAAAGCACGAAATCGCCAAGCTCCATATCAATTGCATGGATTGCTGCACGCTGAAATCCCACCTCATCCGAAAGCTCCGTATAAGGAACAGTTTCAGCCCAAAAGCTTTGAAAACTGATATAAACCCTAGGACCGTTCTGCACAGGAAAGCTTCCCATAGAAGCGGATTGCAGAAGCTGAACCATCTGCTTTTTTATCAAGTCCCTAACGGTAACACCTGTCATTTGGCAAGTGAGCCTCATAGGAAATATCTGGTAATCCAATACCTTGCTTGCACTGCGAAGGCTTGCTCCCAGATCCGGCATAATGATGGGATAAGCCAAATCTTTTGACCCATTATACTGATGAAGCAAAATTCCCCATGCCGTTCCCAGCAAAGCAATCCAAAAATTCCGGTTTTCCTTAGGAATCTTCTCCGCAATCTGACTCGTTCCCCGTTTCCCGATACGCAGAATCGAAGACTTGGAAACAAAACTCTCACTGGATTTTTGACCAAGCAGCTTGGAATTCAAGAACGCCCCTTTCACCAATTCCTTCCAATAATTGGAAGAATCAACCAGATTTTTAGGGGGCTTCTGTATAGGTTCCGTATTCCACAAAGGCTTCAGCCAATGAAACCACAAAGAAACATCCACCCGTGTCGTCACCAAGCGCAATCCAGAAAGCAACACCGCAAACTCGTTCTTTTTCAAGCGAAAGACACTCGCCCGAACCAAAGTTCCTCGCTCCAAATCAAAACCTTCCCTGCGATCTGCCTCCATGATATGCCCTATCTTTTCCTCCACTTCCTCTGGAAACTCTGCATCTATCACACCAAAGTGCAAAGGCAAAGGCTTCTCTACCAAAACAACTCTCCAAATTTCACCGGAAATGCTTTTGTAAAAATTGCTGCGAAGTGCCGGACACATCTTCATAAGGTTCTTAGCATGCTGCTTAAAGCTCTGCGGCTCGATAACGTAATTCCCATGCTTTTGCGGTGACAGGATCTCTCCTGATGCTTCCAATGTACGGGAAAGGATCTGATACCTGCCATCTACGTCCCCCTGCTTGCACGTTACCTTGTACAAGCTCTGTGTAAACATATTGGGAGAAATGAGTCCCCTCTTCAAGAAAACGTCTCTTTCTTCTTCCGATAATGGTTCAATATCCTCGACCTGCGTTCCATAAATTGCAAATAACCGCTGCTTTTCTTCCGCTGCAAGCTCCCCTACAGAAAAGCTTCTGTTTCCATAATAGTCTCTCGGCAAGCCTTCCATACCATTCCACATCACGTTCATAGCTCCAGCCCCACATTTCCACGATATCAACCAAAAATCATCCAAGCCTTCTGCTTGTGCTAATCTTATTCCTTCCTACAAGGTAAGATTCTACTTACTTGCAGGAAATCCTGCAAAAAAAGAGGCAATCGCATGATTGCCTCTCAAAAAACACTCTCACAAAACTTTCTATCAAACAACACCATGTGCCATCATGATATTTGCAACCTTCTCAAATGCGCACATGTTCGCACCTGCAACAAGATTGTTCGGATCGCCTGCATACTTCTCTGCATTTGCTCTAGCCTGCTGATAGATATTCTTCATGATACCCTTCAGCTTGCCATCCACTTCCTCAAACGTCCACTGGAGACGCTCGGAGTTCTGTGCCATCTCAAGTGCAGAAGTAGCAACACCGCCAGCATTAGCTGCCTTAGCAGGAGCGAAGAGAATCTTGTTCTCCTGGAAATATGCAATCGCCTCAAGAGTAGAAGGCATGTTTGCACCCTCACCAACAGCATAGACGCCATTAGCAACCAATGCCTTTGCGCTCTCAAGGTCAATCTCATTCTGCGTTGCGCAAGGAAGAGCAACATCGCACTTCACAGACCATACACCCTTGCAGCCTTCATGATACTCTGCATTCTTGTGGCTGGAAACCTCAATATACTCCTTGATACGTCCACGGCGAACCTGCTTAATCTCCTTGACAGCATCCAAGTCGATTCCATCCGGATCGTAGATATAACCATTGGAATCCGAGCAGGTAACTACCTTTGCTCCGAAGCTCTGAGCCTTCTCGATAGCATAAGTAGCAACATTGCCGGAACCGGAAATAACCAACGTCTTGCCCTTGATATCATAATTGTTTGCATCGAGCATGTTCTTTACGAAATAGAGAAGACCATAGCCCGTAGCTTCCGTGCGTGCAAGGCTGCCCCAATAGTTTACGCCCTTGCCCGTAAGAACGCCTGCATCATAGGAGTCACGAATCCGCTTGTACTGACCGAAGAGATAACCGATCTCACGGCCGCCAACACCGATGTCACCAGCAGGAACGTCTACGTTCGGTCCAATATGGCGAACCAGCTCCGTCATGAAGCTCTGGCAGAAACGCATAACCTCGTTGTCGGACTTGCCCTTCGGATCAAAGTCAGAACCGCCCTTGCCGCCGCCAATAGGAAGACCCGTGAGCGCATTCTTGAATACCTGCTCGAAAGCAAGGAACTTCAAAATGCTGAGATTTACGCTTGGATGGAAACGAAGACCGCCCTTGTAAGGTCCAATCGCACTGTTCATCTGAATACGATAACCGCGGTTGACCTGAATCTCGCCCTTGTCATCCTGCCACGGAACACGGAACGTAATAATGCGCTCTGCTTCCACCATACGTTCCAAAATCTTTGCGTCCTTATATTGCGGGTTCTTTTCGAGAACCGGAATAATCGTTGTCAAAACTTCCTTTACCGTATTCTGGAACTGCTTCTGATCTGGATCACGCTTTTCTACCAAATCCAATACATCCTGCACATACTGCTTCATGTCTGCCATAATAAACGCTCCCTTGTAAATACATTTGTATTTATTCTGCGGAATGCTTCTTTGCACTTCGCTCCAACAGATGTTATTATACAACACTATATTACAGTTTTACAAGCGTTCCTTCATGTATACATAGACAAATGCACGTCCTCGCTAATGCCGGAGTGCTTTGCCGTTCCCTTCGATGTATGTTTCCGCCCACATGCGTTTTCCGTCCGTGTGAAACTCGATCGCACCGTCCATATCCGTTCGATAGATCTCGATTCCCTGCTTTTCCAATCGTTCAAGAATTTCCTTGTTCGGATGCCCAAAGGAATTGTCCCTGCCGACACCTATGACAGCATATCTTGGATGCACTGCCTCCAAAAATTCCTGTGAAGTCGATGTTCTGGATCCATGATGCCCGCATTTCAAGACCAATGCTTGAACATCCTTTCCCTCCTCCAGCAGTTTCCTTTCCTCTTCCGCAACCAGATCCCCTGTCACAAGAAAGGATGCCTTTCCATAAGTGATACGATATACGTTGGAAACCTCATTGCCTGTCGCTGGTTTTCCAGAGCAAGCAGGTGCATAAAGCACCTCCACCTTGACACCATCCAGTTCAAAAACCTCCCCCTCCACAGCCTGCCGCAATCGAGCCTTTTCCAACGCTTCCACGGGAACCTGCAGAACCTTTTCGTATGCGGTGCGGCTCTCGCTTGCCGTAAGGACAGTTCCTACGGGAAAATGCTTTCGCAAGATCCCGCCCACGCCTCCTGCATGGTCCTCATGCACATGTGTCAAGAAAATATAATCGAGCTTTCGCACTCCCTGATGGAGAAGATACGGCACATCAACCCTTGCACCGACATCAAAACCTCCTTCCCTTGTTCCTCCTGCATCGAACATTGCTGCATGATGCGCTGTTTTCAGCAGCATGGCATCGCCTTGCCCAACATCTAAAACTGCAAAAACGACTTCATCCCTATACAGGCAATGCCAAGCAAAAGAGATTGCTCCCACAAGCAGAACCATGCCGATTGCCAATACCTTCTGCTCCCTCAAGAATTTTCCTGCCAGATCTCGCCCTCGTTTCGAGCAGACCATAAGGAGACCTGCATAAAAAAGAACAGAAAGCCAAAACGGAAACGTCGGCAAATATACTTGACTTGCAGGAAGCACTTCCATCCACCGTGCCATTTCGTAAACCACTCCAAGAAGCAGACTGTTAAAAAGAAAGAAACCTTTCCCAAGGAACGGCAGAAAAAATGCAACCATACCGGAAAAAAGCCCCAACACAATCATCCCTTCAACGATAGGAACAATCAAGAGGTTTGCCAGCAGTGATGAAAGTGACAGCTGGTTGAAATACCATGCAAGAATTGGAAGCGTTGATAGCTGTGCCGCAATCGTGATGGAAAGCGCGCCTGCAAAAAACTCTGGCACATTTCTCTCTCTCATCCAACGACGAATCGGAGGTGCAGCGTAAAGAAGCCCTGCCGTTGCCAAGAAGGATAACTGAAAGCTGATATGAAACAAATACATTGGGGAAGCTAACAGCATGCCCATTCCCGTCAGCAAAAGAATTCTTCCTGCCTCCTTCTCCCTTTCCAGTGCCAATGCCAAAAAGGTAAGGCCTCCCATCAGGGCAGAACGCAAAACCGGCGGAACACAGCCTGACAAAATGCTGTATACAACAATCGCCGCTACAACAAAAACCACCTGAATCCGCCTTGACAGGCGACATAATCCGCCAAGCCACGCAATCGTTGCGGCAAGCAGGCTGATATGCGAACCGGATACGGACAGAATATGCACGATTCCCGTCACAGTAAACGCTTCCGTAAGTTCCGGCCGAATCCCCTCGTAGCCACCAAACAGCATAGCAAAGATTGCCGCCGCATCCGATTTTGGCATGACCTCCTCCATTCTCGTTCGATAATGGGTGCGTATTTCCTCCATTTTGCGGAGAAACAGCATATTTTCCTGCGGAATTACCCGAATCCCCTGTTTTCCCGCCACCAGCTGTGCCGTGATTCCTTGACTGCGAAGCATCTGTACCGTATCTAACTGCCCTGGATCTGCATATCCATGCGGAATCCTTACCTTGCCGGAGGCAGTCACCTCATCTCCAATCCGTGCATCAGGCACCGTTCCCCCCTGCTTTATAGATGCATAAACGTACATGTTTCCCGAAGCTGAATACTTTTTCCCTTGCACCTCCACTTGTTTTGCATTCAGCAGATAGCGCAACTTTTGCATCCCATCTGCTGTTTCGGTCTTGCGTGGTGCCTCTGCCGCAATTCCAGTCACCCGAACGACATTTCCCTTCCATTGGGAAATATCGCTCGTTGGCAGCATCTCTGCACAGGAAAACCGAACCATGCCCAAGCAAAAAAAGACGAGAAGGAAGGATAGCCATGCCCATCGGCTCTGCACAGAAAGCAAGCCTCCGCTCAAAACAAGCAGAGCGAAAAGCGCAACGCATAAAGCAGACAACGAAACAGAAAACACGCTCCCTGCAAAGATTCCAAGCCCCAAAGAAAAAAGTGCCGTCACAAGAAATTCTTCCTGCTGCTGTCCTATTTTCATAACGACCTCCCTATCAAACGGAAATCCTGTCCTTCAGCTTCTCGAATTTTGCATCTCCAATCCCCCGAACCTTTTTCAAATCCTCCGGTGACTGGAACGCCCCTTCCGTCTGACGAAACTCTACGATACGTTTTGCCATAGAAGGGCCTATTCCCGGAAGTGTATCCAGCTCACTCTCGTCTGCCGTATTGATATTGACAATGCCTCCCTTCTCATCCTTTCCATTGGATTTTCCTGAAGCATGTTTTCCCTTGACTTCCTCCCCTGTGACTTTTCCTCCTGACAAACGCTCCTGCTTCCCAGTCTTTTCCGGAATCAAAAGCTGCTGGCCGTCCTTCAGCATCTGTGCCATGTTCACTTTCTCCATATCAGCTGTCGGCAACACCCCTCCACAGGCATTGACAGCATCGGCAGCCCTTGCTCCTTCTCCCAACGTCAGTACTCCCGGATGATTGACAGCACCCGTCACATACACCGTCAGCTTTTCTTCCGATGCCCCCGCAGGCTTTTCCGCCGTATCGAGTGAAATCTCCTCCCCTTGCGAATAATAGCCGTAAAAAGTTCCGCCAGCCATCGCCGCAAGCAGCACCAGCAAAACGACCATAGATTTCTTGTACATTGGCATATTCTCCCCCTCTCTCATCTTAAAGAACATTTGTCCTTTACAAAAAGATTCTGCGTAAAATGAGAAAATCCTTTAAGAAAAAACATAAAAAAAGAACTGCGAAAAATGATTTCCCATTTTTCACAGTCCCTTTTTCGTTATGTCCTATTCTTTCACTATCAAATTGCGTAGAAATTTACAAGCTTTGCATCAAAAATCCCATCCACGCCCTTGACCTCTGCAAGGATATCTGCCGGAATGTCATTATCGATCGTAAGAACCATGAGGTTCGTACCTTCCACATCAGCCTTACCGACCTGCATGCCGGAAATATTGATATTCGCCTCACCCATGATGGAACCAACCGTGCCAATGACACCCGGACGATTGATATGCGGGCAGATAAGAATACGAGCATGCGGATCAACATCCACACGGAACTTGTTGATGCGTATGATACGACCCTCATCACCAAAGAGCGTTCCTGTCACGGAAACTTCCTTGTCTGCAAATCTAGCCTTGACCGTGATCAGCGTTGCAAAGTTATCGACTGCCTCTTCCTTCGATTCCGTCACCTTGATATTGCGTTCCTTTGCAATGCTCGGTGCATTGACGTAGTTGACCTCTGTTTCCATGATTGGATTCAGCATGCCTTTCAAAACCCCTGTTGTCAGCATACCAGTATTGACCTTCGTAATCTCACCGTTATAAAGAACCTCAACGCTCTTAATCGCACCCTCAGCAAGAGAACGAGCCGTGCAGCCAAGACGCTCCACCAAAGTAAAGTACGGGCTGATTACCTTCATGACCTGCGGAGAAACTGGCGCCATGTTGACTGCCGTAGCCACTGGCTCTCCATTGAGAGCTGCCTTGACTCCCTCTGCAACGTCAACAGAAACACCGATCTGTGCCTCCACTGTAGAAGCACCAAGATGCGGCGTCACTACAATGCCCGGAACATTCAGCAGTGGGTGATCCGCAGGTATTGGCTCACTCGTGAACACGTCAATAGCAGCTCCTGCCACAATGCCGTCCTTCACGGCCTGCGCCAGATCTGCCTCATCAATGATACCGCCACGGGCGCAGTTGACCAAACGAACGCCCTTCTTCATCTTCTTCATCTGCTCCATAGAGATCATGCCCTTGGTATCCGGAGTGAGCGGCATATGTACCGTGATGAAATCTGCCTGCGTGATAACATCATCTAAGGTACCGACCTTGACTCCCATTGCCTTTGCACGTTCCTCATTGATATATGGATCGTAAGCAATAACATCCATGTCAAAAGCCATGCAGCGCTTTGCTACACCGCTGCCGATCCTTCCCATGCCGATAACGCCAAGCGTTTTTCCCTTGAGCTCAACGCCAACATACTTCTTGCGATTCCATTCACCCTTTTGCATCGTCTCATTGGCGATTGGAATATTGCGAGACATGGAAAGCATCATTGCCATCGTATGCTCCGTAGCTGCAATCGTATTGCCGCCCGGCGAATTGATAACGATAATGCCTCGCGCCGTTGCAGCAGGAATATCAATATTATCAACGCCAACACCGGCACGGCCAATAATTTTGAGGTTCGCTGCCTTTTCAATGACATCTGCTGTTACCTTAGAAGCCGAACGTATCAACAGGGCATCATATTCAGAAATGACATCCAAAAGCTCCTCATGGGAAATCTTATCTCTTACGTCTACCTGAAAATCCTTCTGCAAAAGCTCAATGCCTTTTGGCGAAATGCCGTCCGCTGCTAAAACCTTCATAGAAATCGCTCCTCTTGTTTTCCATATTGAATGACTGACTAAAACGCAAAAGTCAAGGACCTCTCCACATACAAAAAGCTCCACCCCAAGCAAATTGGGGCGAAGCTCAACATCTCCACGGTACCACCCAAATGATGCACGCACCACTCATGCGCTTTATCGGGCGCACCCGTCCAGCTCATCACTGGCTGCTCCAAGGCGGAACCTTGGCTGTCCGCACTGGCTCGCACCACCCGCCAACTCTCTTTGCTGGAACCTCGCCTTGGCTTCCTCTTCATCACACAATTTCCTTGAACTTTTATGCATACCCATTATATGCCTTCCGCCCATTATCGTCAAGCGTCTTCCCTAAAAAACTATGTCCTCTCCCATCTGCAAGCAAGTTCATTCATCCTTTTCCTCCAAAGGAGGCACGTCATCATCTCCCAATGGAGGCAAGTCCATATCACTTGGCTGCTCCATCGCCTCTGCTGCATGGGCACTGTTTGGCAAAGGTACCAGCTCACCATCCAAAAAATCAAGCGAGGATCTTATATTTTCCTGTTCTTTGGGCGACAGCTTCTCCAAAGAAGAATATTCTTCCCTAACTGCCCGTTCCTCCGGTGTTTCGGGAATTTCTTTTTTCACTGCAGGTTTCTTTGCAGCCTGCGGCAAAGCTCCCTCGGAGCAAACCAGCTGCAATCGCCTTCCCGTAATCCGTTCCAGCTCCGGCTCAATATGCTTTCGGTACAGCTTCATTGCCATATCTGCCATAATATGCCCTGGAAAGCGAAGAATATACTGTTCTTCTGTCATGCCAATGCAGGTTGCCTGCTTCACGCAGGCAAGCACGGGGACTTTTCCGGAAGCAGAAAACGCCTGCACCATCTTTTTCAGAACAGCCGCACCGTCCGCATCTTCCTGTACTGGAAGTCCCGATGGAATCTGTGACGGCTTTTGCTTAGTAGGTTGCTTGACAGGCTTTGCTGTCTCTTGCATTTCCTCTTTCTTTGGTCCTCCAGCAGCCAATGATGCTGCAATCTGCGCTAGCTTGCTTTCCAACTGCGCAATACGCACATCCTCCGCCCTTGCTGCTGACGGCAGTGCTTCCTTTCGGGGAAACGCTTCCTTCCTGCACAAGGAAAGCAAGGCAACCTCCACAGTAATGCGCGGCTGTATGGACCATTTCAATTCATTCATCGCTTCATGCAGTCTCCGAATCATCTGCACAAGTTCTTCCTGCTCCCAATATCTGGACTGCTCATCCAAAATTTCCTGCGATTCCAAATAAAGCCCTACCTGCTCCATGCTTCCTGTCGCTTGGTAAATCATTAAGCCTCTGAGGTGCAGGGACAGCTCCACCAACACCTGCCGCAATTCCTTGCCGTCCCGCAAGAGACCCGCCAGCATTTCAAGAATCTCCTGCATATTTCCCTCAAAAATTGCCTTTGCCAACCGAAAAATCCACTGATGCCCTACCAATCCCAGAATTTGGCGGACACGCTGTGCTGTTACGCAGCCATCTTCTATGGAAGCACACTGATCCAATATGCTGAGCGCATCCCGCAATCCTCCATCCGCTTGAATCGCAATCAGCATCAAAGCCTCTGGCTCCACCTCAATCTTCATCTCATCAGCAACGTATTGAAGCCTTGCTTGAATTTCTTCCGTGGCAATCCGCCTGAAATCATATCTTTGGCAGCGTGACTGAATCGTTGCCGGCACTTTGTGCGCTTCCGTGGTTGCCAAAATGAAAATGACCTGAGAAGGAGGTTCTTCCAAGGTCTTCAGCAATGCGTTAAATGCCTCCGTTGTGAGCATGTGAACCTCATCAATGATGTAGACCTTGTACCTTCCGCTTGCCGGCGCAAATTTTACCGTCTCCCGAATGTCACGTATTTCATCAATGCCACGATTGGATGCTGCATCAATCTCAAAAACATCCATAGAAGAGCCTGCATCTATTTTCTTGCAGTTTTCGCATATCCCGCATGGTTCCGTTGTCGGTCCATTCTTGCAGTTCAAAGACTTTGCCAAAATCTTCGCCGCACTGGTCTTCCCCGTTCCTCTTGGACCAGAAAACAAATAGGCATGCCCTATGCGATTGGCTTGAATCGCATGCAGCAAGGTTTTGCTGATATGCTCCTGCCCAACCAGATCCCGAAAAGTTCTTGGGCGCCACTTCCGGTAAAGCGCGATATATGCCATGCTTTCTCCCCTCTTTCCTCTCAATGCAAAAACGACAGCCTTTCGGCTGCCGTTCCCAAAACTCGTCTTTCCCACGTCGGACCACAGTCCTCAGGCACCCTTGCGGCACATGAAGGAACCCGCTTATCGCTGCTTCCTTCCAGACCTGACGAGGTTCACGGGGCTTCATTGCGCAAGACCCAAGCACTGCAGCCCGACCTGAAAAAGAATCCTGTTTTCAACAAAAAAAATGGCGGAGAGTGAGAGATTCGAACTCTCGGTACAGTATCACCGTACACACGCTTTCCAGGCGTGCTCCTTCAACCACTCGGACAACTCTCCACTGTGCTCTCTAAGAGAAGCTATTCTATTCTCGCCTGCCCCATCGCCTGCGACAATAGGTATGTTACCATGCAGTTTCGTCCTTGTCAATACCCTTTGATTACTTTTCTTTCAATTCTTTTCCTATGGTCAGGATATTTTTTCCGCTTCTGTAATCCGCTCAATATTGTTTCATCATGCCAACATCCACCCCAAAACTCAAAACCCCTTGAGCCTTTCCTTCCGAAGTGCCTGTTCCAAAAATGCCTTGCGTTTTTGGAGTTCCTCCAGCTTCTCACTTTCTTCTATCGACAGCTCCTGTTTCTTTTTCAGTCGGTCAAAAGCGGTCATCACCTGCAAGAGCTTCCCCTCCAGCTCCCAAATTGCATTTGCCATTCTTTCCTCCCCACAAAAAGTCACGACTCATGCATGCCATCATGCACAAGCCGTTCCTTGCAATCAACATATTCCTAAATAAACTCATCTGCCGCCAAAACGACATAAAAAGAACCGAAATCCGTATAAATACGCAAAAGAAGCTGATGGTTTCCCTGCGGACTTTCTACCTTGCCCCATCTTGGCACGCCAAGGTCGATTTCCTTGGAAGCTGATGCGGCATCCACGCAATAAAGCCCATTGACTACATTCAGGAATTCCTGCAAGCTGTCTATGGCAAGCTCATCCTCCGGAGAATCCACATCTTCCCCACTGTATCTTTCTGCCAGCTCAACAAATGCATCATCCTCTGCCATAATGCCGGCAACGATACACGCATCGCCTTCCATCCTTTGCGATACAGCACAATAAATCCCTTCTAGCTCACTGGAAGCTATCCAGGTCGGATCGACCACTGCAGGAGCTTCCAAAAACTGCAGCAAAGACTCCATGAACAGCTCCATATAAGCGCTGTAAGCATCGCACTCCATCAGAAGTTCTTTTCCAGTGGCCTTCCTCACTGCCTTGCTGACTGGATTGCCCTCCTCCATTTCGATGTCTGCAACAGTCTCTGCAACCGCCTGAAAGCTTTTCTTCTGCAAGAGACTCACAAGCTGGCTTCGTGACAAGCAATCCTGATTGATCAGGCATTGAGCGAGATACTGCTCATTCATTCTTCATGACCCTCTTGCGAATCTGCTCCACCGCCTTCTTGATCTGCTCCGAAGTATATGGTTTCTGGATAAAGTCAATCGCACCCATCTTCAATGTCTGCATCAGCTTCTGCGGCGTACCGACAGAGGAGAGCATCACCACAGGAATCTCCGGACTGACCTCCCGAATGACCTGCAATGCTTCAATGCCCCCGACCTCCGGCATGACAATATCCAAAATAACGCCATCCGGCTTATCGTTCAAATCTTTCAAAATGGCTTCCTTGCCATTTTCTGCCTCAATAACCTCGCAATCCAAAGCCTCAAGCTCTGCCCGAAGTTTCTTCCTCAACAGCTTGGAATCATCCGATATCAACAGCTTTAATTTTCTATCCAAAGCATCCACCTCCGCAAACGGAAAATTTTATACACAACCACTACTACTAGCTTCAACAATATTTTCCTTTTTTCCTTCCTCCATGCAAATAAAAATTTCCCTGAATCACCAAAAGAACATGCCGCCAATCGCTGCCGTGAAAAGGGAAACCAAAATACCGGAAACAAAAATCCTCCAAACATTTCGCCCAACCAGCAAGTTAGACTCTTCGTCCATGATTCCCTTGGCACATCCCAGCACCATACCCAAGGTACTAAAATTTGCAAAAGATGTAACAAACAACGTCATAACTGCCACTGCATGCGTGCTGTACTCAGAAAGATGATCCTTGACGGACAACATGACAACGATTTCGTTTGTCACCAGCTTTTCCCCCATATACTGCGCCACAAGAAATGCCTCGTCCGCCTGCAATCCCAAAAGCCATGCAAAAGGCAGCATGAAATACCCAAAAATAGTCTCCAAAGACAACCCTGCAACCAATGTTCCCAAAAGAACATTAAAAAAATCCTCTAATGCCACGAAAGCAACCACATTTGCAAAAATTATCAGTACAATCTTTCCAGCTCCCAAAATGGAATCACTCAAAAAAGAAAAGAACGGTTCCTCCTTCCCTTTCTCCTGAACCTCGTAAATGATATCCTCCTCCGGCGGAACCTTGGTTGGATTCAAAAGCTGGATGGCAAGCAAGGCACTCATCGCATTCAGCGGTACAGCTGTCAATACCAAATCCGCTGGCATCATCACGCTGTAAACACCGAGCATTGCAACCGAAATACAACTCATGCTCATCATAGCAATAGCAAGATTTCTCTCTGCCTTCATTCGCTTCAACTGAACCCTCGAAACACCGATAGCCTCCGTATTTCCCAAAAACATCATTTCGATGGCAAAAAAGCTTTCAAAACGTGCTGCATGAGAAATTTTTGCCAACGCCTTGCCGCACCATCGAACAATGAACGGCAAAACACCTATATAATTCAAGATATCAAATAACGGCACCACAAATAGGATGGGCAAAAGCGCCGCCGTCAGAAAATTCATCTGCGGTACATTTACCCAATCAGGGACAGCAAACCGAATCCCTGCGTATGCCGAATGGAGGAGAGAAGAAAAAACCTCCACCACAATCCTGATGCCTTCTCTCCCCACGGAAAAAGTGGTAAGAAACCACGCTAAAACCACTTCACAGACCAGCAAAACAGCAACATTTTTCCACGGAATCATCTTTCTTTCACGCGAAGCCAACGCTCCTATGCCAAGAAAGGCAAAAATCCCTAGGATATTCAAAAGTAAAAACACGGAAAAACCTCCTACAACAATTTACTGAAGATTTTCTTCCGAAAAAGCAAACGGCAAAAGCTCCGGCAATGTCACAGCTTTTATCTCTCTCTTAAGATTTGCCATGAGAATTCTTGGAATCTTCATCTCTGCAATAAACTGTCGGCACATGCCGCATGGCGCACAAGGGGAGGCAGAAGCAGCCACAATCGCAATTGCCAAAAATTCTCGTTCCCCCTCCGAGACTGCCTTGCATATTGCCGTACGCTCTGCACAAATTCCTACCGGATAGGAAGAATTTTCTACATTGCAGCCACCGTACACCTTTCCGCTTTTTGCCAGCACTGCCGCTCCCACCTTGAAATGCGAATACGGTGCATACGCATGTTCCCGATAAGCCATCGCCACCTGAACCAAATCTTTATCGTCCATTTTCATCGCCCCTAGCAATACCTTTCCACCTTGCTGCCTTCCACTCTCGCATACACCAAAGGTCTCCTTGAAGGAATCATTTCCCCTATCGCTATGCTTTCCTTATAAAGCCTTTCTGCCTGCAAAAGCGACTTCTCCTGTGATGTATGCAGGACTGCCAAAACATCTCCCTTCCTCACAGAATCGCCGTACTTCTTTTTTACCTGAATGCCAGCAGAAAAATCAATCGAGCTTTCCTTCGTTTCTCTTCCTGCTCCAAGGGTTGCCGAAGCTATGCCCAAGAGCTGCGCATCCATTTTCGTAAGATAACCATCTGCATCAGCAAGCACTTCCTTTTGGAATGGAGCTTTTGCAAATAAAGAGTAATCACGAAGCACTGCATCATCGCCACCATGCCGCTTAACCATACGGCAAAAGGTCTCGAATGCAGTTCCATCCCCCATTGCCTTTTCTGCCATCGCCCGACATTCCTCCATGCTTCCTTTCTCTGTCATGAACAGCATATTTGCCGCAAGCTGCAAGGAAACCTCTGTCAGATCCTTAGGACCGCATCCCTTCAATACATCCATGGATTCCATCACTTCAAGAGAATTTCCAATGTTATTTCCCAATGGAATGTCCATGTCCGTAATCAACGCTATTGTCCTGCGTCCTGCTCCCTCACCAATCGACACCATAGCCTTCGCAAGCTCTATGGAATCTTCCAAGGTCTTCATGAAGGCACCGCTTCCTGTTTTGACATCAAGCAAAATGCAGTCGCTTCCCGCTGCCAGCTTTTTGCTCATGATAGAGGAAGCTATCAATGGAATGTTGTCTATCGTTGCTGTCACATCGCGAAGCGCATACAGCTTCTTGTCTGCCGGTGCCAAATTTCCTGTCTGCCCAATGACGCTTACGCCAACTTCCTTCACAATGTCAAAAAAAGTCTTTCGATCCAGTGCCGTGCAATATCCTGGAATTGCTTCCAGCTTATCTACAGTACCTCCCGTATGTCCGAGACCTCTGCCACTCATCTTTGCTACCTTGCCGCCGCAAGCCGCAACAATAGGCGCAACAACCAAGGTCGTCTTGTCTCCGACACCGCCGGTAGAATGCTTGTCCACCTTCTTCCCCTCAATCGCAGAAAGGTCAAGCATATCGCCTGATTTTGCCATTGCCATAGTCAGCTGTACCGTTTCCTGCACGTTCATTCCCTTGAACCAAATCGCCATCAGCATAGCAGACATCTGATAGTCCGGAATCTCCCCGTGAACATATCCTTGAATGATTTCTTCAATTTCATTCTTCTCCAAAACGCCGCCATTGCGTTTTTTCATAATCAAATCATACATTCTCATGCCGCATACCTCATTTTAAAATCCGTGGAAGGAAGCTCTCCCCCTTCGTCTTTAGGCTTGCTCCAAAAATATCCGAAATGGTTGCGCCAATCATCGCAAATGTTGGATAAGTCCCAAGATTTACTCCAGCCCGTATCGCTGATCCGTAAACAAGAAGCGGAATGTACTCCCTTGTATGATCCGTTCCCGGTGCTCCCGGATCGCATCCATGATCTGCCGTAATCATCAGCACATCATCGTCCTTCATTTTTTCCATCATGCTGCCAAGCTGCACATCAAACTCAGTTGCTGCTCTTGCATAGCCGTCTATGTCCCTGCGATGCCCATACTTCATGTCAAAATCTACCAAATTAACAAAGCAGAGTCCCGTAAAATCCTCGTCCATCAAACGAATCGTCTTCTCCATGCCGTCACGGTTGTCCTGATTAACACCAAGCGACCGACTAATGCCACAGCCAGCGAAAATATCCGATATCTTCCCAACACCGATTGTCGCAAGCCCCTTCCTCTGGAGTGCCGCAAGAACAGTATCTCCCGTTGGTTCCAAGGAAAAATCATGGCGCCGCGAGGTTCTTTCAAAATCAGGGTATTTCCCGACATACGGACGGGCAATAATGCGTCCTACCCCATGCTCTCCCTGCAGAATTTTGCGGGCCATGCGGCAATACTCATAAAGCTGTTCCACAGGAACATCCTCCTCATGAGCCGCAATTTGAAACACGCTGTCTGCCGAAGTATAGCAAATCAATCCTCCGGTTTCCTTCTGTTCCTGCCCGTAATCATGAATGACCTGCGTGCCGGAATACGGCAGATTGCAAAGAATTTTTTTTCCAAAAGCCTTCTCCAGCCTTTCGATCACATCTGCAGGAAATCCATGCGGATAGGTAGGTAAAGGATGCTCCGATACAATTCCTGCAATTTCCCAATGCCCGATGGTCGTATCCTTGCCCTTGGAAATCTCGCGCAATCTGGCAAAAGAACCAAGCGGTTGTTCTGCAGCCTCCCCGCAACCAACCCCATCTATATTGAACAGCCCAAGTTTCCGCAAATTCGGCGTATTGTATTCCCTCGAATGACAGATAGACCTAAGCGTGTTGCAGTCACCATCTCCAAATTCCCCCGCATCCGGTTCCGCACCGATTCCATAGCTATCCAATACGATTAAAAATACCCGCTTGATATCCGGCATGATACTCCCTCCTATCCGTTTATCTCATCCTTCAACACCTTAACTGCCGCGCTTGCCCCCAAGCGACTGCACCCCGCCTGCAGGAAGCTCTCCATCTCCTCACGAGTGCGGATACCGCCGGCTGCCTTGATTTTTACCGATGCACCGACATGCTTCTTGAAAAGCTCCACATCCGCAAGTGTTGCCCCAGCCGTGCCAAATCCAGTCGATGTCTTAATGTAATCCGCACCTCCCTCTGTCACGCATTTGCAAGCTGCAATCTTTTCCTCTTCCGTCAAAAAGCACGTTTCCGCAATCACCTTGAGAACACGATTTCCGCAAAGTGCCTTGAGCCTTCGGATTTCTTCCGCAACGAAATCCAGCCTGCCCTCCTTCAATGCACCGATTTGCAAAACCATATCAATCTCAGCGGCACCATCTGCCAAAGCCTGTGCCGTTTCCGCCATCTTTGCTTCCGTACTGCAATTCCCGTTAGGAAAACCAACGACCGTTGCCACGGGAATTCTGCTGCCATAGACCTCATGCACCCGTTTCACGAAAACGGACGGTACCATCACGGTCGCCGTATGATAACGTACCGCCTCCTCACAAAGAGCCTCTATTTCCGTCCACGTTACTGTCTGCTTCAACAAGGTATGGTCTACCTTGCTCAAAATATCCTCTGCCCGCATTGCCATTACCTCTTTCCCAAAACCCTTCGATGCTTCTTGCTTCTACATTCGTGTGCAAAATTCCTTCATGCAAAACACAAGAAAAAGCCCCCACATTCCTGTGAGAGCTTCTATCACTTATTCCCCTCTGCCAATCAGCACCGTCTTTCCTTGGAACGCAAAGCCATAGGCACGAATCCTGT
>CALELM010000087.1 GCA_937902665.1 uncultured Selenomonadaceae bacterium | reverse complement strand
GGTGTTAAGGCAGGAATCAAGAAAAGCGGAAATTTGGATGTAGCTGTAATTTATACGGAAAGAGAAGCTGCTGTTGCTGGTACTTTTACGCAAAATGCAGTTGCTGCCGCACCTGTTCAGGTTTCCAAGGAGGTAGTAAAAACAGGAAGTGCTCATGCGATCGTTGCCAATGCTGGCTGTGCAAATGCTTGCACGGGAGAACAAGGCTTGATGGATGCAAAGAAGATGGCCTCTGTCGCAGCTAAAGAGCTTGGCTGCAATGCGAATGATGTCATTGTTGGTTCTACTGGAATTATAGGTGTTTGTCTTCCTATGGAGAAGGTGGAAAAAGGTATCGTGCAGGCAGTGGCAGAGCTTTCTTTTGAGGGCAGTGAAAAGGCAGGAAATGCAATCATCACAACAGATACTTATTCCAAGGCTTGTTCGACTGAGGTGGAAATTGGCGGAAAGAAGGTTCGTTTTGGTGCGATTGCAAAAGGATCTGGCATGATTCAGCCGAATATGGCAACCATGTTCTGCTATATTACAACAGATGCAGATATTGACAGCAAGCTTTTACAGGAAGCACTTTCCAATGTAGTTCAGCTTTCGTTCAATATGATTTCCATTGATGGTGACATGAGTACGAATGACATGGCTATCGTATTGGCAAATGGTGCGGCAGAGAATCCAAAAATTACGGAAAAGAATGATGACTACGATAAGTTCTATGCAACACTTCTTAGTGTGTGCCAAGGCATGGCGCAACGTATTGCTGCCGATGGAGAAGGAGCAACCAAGTTCTTGACCATTCATGTAACAGGAGCTAGTTCCTTTGCAGATGCAAAGACGATTGGCATGAGCGTTGCGAAATCTCCGTTGGTCAAGACGGCATTTTTTGGAGAAGATCCGAATTGGGGACGTGTGATCTGTGCTGTAGGGTATGCAGGAGTTCCAATGAATCCAATGAAAACGGTTGTCAAATTTGGAGACGTTCCAGTTTATGCTAATGGAGTTGGTGCTAAAAATGATCCAGAAGCGTTGAAAAAAGTTATGGCGGAGCATGATATCTTGATTTCCATTGACATGGGAGCGGGAGAAGCAGAGGCAACCGTTTGGAGTTGCGATTTTTCTTATGAATATGTAAAAATCAATGGAGAATACCATACCTGATTTTGTTAGGATGTGAAGATATGTTTGATGCAAAGGATAAAGCTGAAATTTTGGTAGAAGCCCTTCCGTACATTCAAGAATTTTATGGAAAAACGGTAGTTATCAAATATGGCGGGAATGCAATGATCAATGATGATCTGAAAGAAAAGGTTATGCAGGACATTGCATTGATGAAATATGTTGGAATTCATCCGGTAATCGTTCATGGCGGCGGTCCTGAAATTACGGGATTTCTGAAAAAAGTAGGAAAAGAGTCGTCTTTCGTCAGTGGGCTGCGGGTGACGGATGAAGAGACCGTTGAAATTGCTGAAATGGTACTGGATGGAAAGATTAACTCTGAGATTGTCAACCTGCTGAACCAACGTGGAGTGAAAGCGGTGGGGCTTAGCGGAAAGGATGCAGGACTTATCAGAGCCCGCAAGAAGCTGGCAACAGTTTATGAAGGCGAAGAAAAGAAGAAAGTTGATATTGGTTATGTTGGTGAAGTCGAAAAAGTCGATATACAGATCTTGCAGGATTTGATAGCCCATAATTACATTCCTGTGATTGCTCCCATTGGTGTTGGTGATGACGGTGAGAGCTACAATATCAACGCAGACTATGTTGCAGCCCAGATTGCAGGAGCATTAAGTGCAGAAAAGCTTTTGCTGCTTACGGACATTGAAGGAATTTATAAGGATTTTCACGACAAGAGTACCTTTATTTCTTCGTTGCACCATGCAGAAGCAAAGCAATATATCAAAGAAGGCATTATTGTTGGCGGAATGATTCCAAAGGTAGAGGCTTGTTTGCAGGCACTGGAAAAAGGCACTGGAAAAACACATATTATTGATGGACGTCAGGCACATTCCATTATCCTTGAAATTTTCACACCGACAGGCATTGGAACACAGGTTGTCAAATAATTATTATTTTTGGAGGAATCATAATGGCAAAAGAAACAGCACAACAGATTTTTGAGAAAGATGCCAGAGATTATCTTCCGGTATTTCAACGGTATAAAATCGTATTGGATCATGGGGATGGCGTTTACGCCTACGACAATACGGGGAAAAAGTACATTGATTTCCTTGCTGGTATTGCTGTAAATGTTTTGGGGCATGGTTACCCGCCTTTGGTGGAAGCCGTATCACAGCAGGCTTCTAAGATGATTCATTGCTCTAATCTCTATTATACCCAGCCACAGGCTGATGCTGCGTCCAAGCTGGTAGCGCTCAGTGGATTGGATAAAGCATTTTTCGCAAATTCTGGTGCAGAAGCAAACGAAGGCGCTATTAAAATTGCCAGAAAATATGCACATAGGTTGGACAAAGAGAAGTCCCAAATTATTACGGCATGGAACAGTTTTCATGGACGCACCTTGGCAACCTTGACCGCAACTGGACAGCCGCATTATCAAGAAGGCGTTGGCCCGCTTCCAGAAGGTTTTAGCTATGTTCACTATAATGATATTGATGAACTCGAAAAAATGATGAGCGACAAGACTTGTGCTGTTATGCTGGAAACGATTCAGGGGGAAGGCGGTGTTCATACGCCAAAGGGAGATTATTTAAAGCAGGTTCGGGCACTTTGCGATAAATACCACGCACTTCTGATTTTTGATGAGATTCAAGCTGGCATTGGACGCAGCGGTAAGTTTTTTGCTTATGATAAATATGGCGTAAAGCCTGATATCGTGACACTTGCCAAGGGTCTGGCAGGGGGCGTTCCCATTGGTGCTTTTGTTGTGACAGATGAGGTTGCTCAAGCATTCCAGTTAGGGGATCACGGTACGACATTTGGAGGAAATCCTCTTGCATGTGCTGCTGCCAATGTGGTACTTGATACCGTATCGCAAGAGAGCTTCTTGGAAAGGGTAGAAGAAGTAGGCGTTTATTTTAAGAGCCAGTTGGAAGGCCTTCAGAAAAAATATCCGTCGCTTATCAAAGAAGTACGTGGAACAGGATTGATTCTTGGTGCAGAACTTACAAGACAGGGGAGAGATATCGTCAATGACGTCCTCGAAAAAGGTGCTATCATAAATTGTACTATTGGTACAGTACTTCGTTTTATTCCCCCTCTTATTATCACCAAGGAGCAAGTAGATGAAGTGATCTGCATGATAAATGAAGTGCTTCCTAAATATGCAGGCGAATAAACAGCTTTTAAGGCATTTGAAAATGTAGTATAATGCTTTAGGAAGCAAAGAAATTATATACAGATGGAGGTCTTATTGTGCTAAAAGGAAAAGATATGTTGTCTATTCACGATCTTTCCGTAGATGAAGTACAGGAGATTTTGTCATTTGCCAAAGAGCTCAAGGCTATGCAAAAGGCAGGCGTAGAGCATCATATTCTTGAAGGAAAAACCTTGGGAATGATTTTTGAGAAGTCATCCACGAGGACAAGAGTATCTTTTGAAACTGGCATGTACCAGTTAGGCGGGCAAGCACTTTTCTTGTCAAATCGTGATCTGCAGCTAGGGCGGGGTGAGCCAATCAAAGATACGGCGAGGGTACTTTCTAGGTATCTGGATGGTATTATGATTCGTACCTTTGGCCATGACACGGTTCTTGAATTTGCGAAGTATGCAGATGTTCCAGTCATTAACGGCTTGACGGATCTTTTGCATCCATGTCAGGTATTGACAGATCTTTTGACGATTCAGGAATACAAAGGAAAGAGCCTGAGCGGGTTGAAAATGGCTTATGTCGGTGATGGGAATAACATGACAAATTCCTATATGTATGGATGCGCAAAGATGGGCATGGCTTTTGTTGCAGCAACACCGAAGGACTATAAACCAGATGCAACCGTGATGAAGCAGGCGATTGAGGATGCAGAGGAAACGGGTGCATCTGTCGCATGGGTGGAAGATCCAGCAGAAGCAGTCAAAGGTGCTGATATCGTCGTTACGGATACTTGGGCAAGCATGGGACAAGAGGATGAGCATGATGCCCGAAAGAAGATTTTTGTCCCGTATCAGGTCAACAAGGAATTGCTTTCCCATGCGGATAAGCGTGTTATCGTTATGCATTGCCTGCCGGCATATCGTGGTGAAGAGATCACAGACGATGTCTTGGAAAAAAATGCGAATGTCATTTTTGATGAAGCAGAGAATCGCCTTCATACGCAGAAAGCTATCATGGCACTTACCATGGCGTAAATTTAAGTCTTTTTAAGACTGCAAATAAAAAGGAGAGATTATTATGGCAAAGGTAAACAAGGTTGTACTTGCATATTCCGGAGGGTTGGATACATCAATTATTATTCCTTGGCTTAAGGAAAACTATGATAACTGTGAGGTTATTGCAGTTTGCGCTGACGTTGGGCAGGGCGATGAACTGAATGTTGTTCAGGAGAAAGCAATCCAGTCTGGTGCCTCCAAGGTATTTATTGCTGATTTGACAAAGGAATTTCTTGAGGATTACGTATGGCCTACTTTGAAGGCTGATGCAGTCTATGAAGGAAAATATCTTCTTGGAACCTCATTTGCTCGTCCTATTATTGCGAAGAGGCTTGTTGAAATTGCAAAGCAGGAAGGTGCTGATGCCATTGCTCATGGCTCGACAGGAAAGGGAAATGACCAAGTTCGTTTTGAATTGACGATCAAGGCTCTCGCTCCGAACCTCAAGATTATTGCACCTTGGAGAGAATGGGACTTGGATTCCCGCAGTTCGGAAATTGAATATGCTAAGAAACATTCTATTTCTGTACCGACAGAAAACAAGAAGTATAGCATGGATCGCAATATTTGGCATCTTTCTCATGAAGGCTCTGATTTGGAAGATCCTTGGAATGAGCCACAAAATGATATGTTCTTGATCTCCAAGGCACCTGAAGATGCTCCGGACAAACCAGAATATGTCACTGTTGATTTTGAAAAAGGAAATCCTGTTGCTGTTAATGGCGAAAAATTGGGTGCTGTTGAACTGCTCACTAAATTGAACGAAATTGGTGCAAGGAACGGTGTCGGCATTACGGATATCTGCGAGAACCGTCTCGTTGGAATGAAGTCTCGCGGCGTTTATGAAAATCCTGGCGGAGCGATTCTGTACTATGCACATCGTGAGCTTGAGTATCTTTGCTTGGATAGAGCCACCTTCCACTACAAGGAACAAATGGCAGTAAGGTATGGCGAACTCGTATATGATGGAATGTGGTTCTGCCAGCTTCGTGAAGCAATGGATGCATTTGTTGAAAGCACACAGCAGACTGTTACGGGTACGGTTCGCATGAAGCTCTACAAAGGGAATATCATTTCTGCTGGTTCTAAGTCCCCGTATTCCTTGTATAGTCAGGAATTTGTTACATTTGAGCATGATGATGTTTACAATCAGGCAGATGCAACTGGATTCATCAATCTTTTTGGTTTGCCGCTTAAAGTTCGTGCTCTTATGCAGGAGAAAAAGTAAATATGAGCGAAAAGCTTTGGGGTGGGCGGTTTTCTAAGTCTACCGATGAAATGATTAATGAATTTCAAGCTTCGATTCAGTTCGACAAGAGAATGTACCGTGAAGACATTGCTGGCTCTATTGCACATGCATCTATGCTGGCAAAGTGCGGCATTCTTTCAGAAGACGATAAGAATGCCATCGTTTCTGGGTTACAGGATATTCTTGAAAAGATTGAAGCAGGGAAGTTTGATTTTTCTGTTGACCTAGAGGATATTCACATGAATATCGAAAAGCGTCTAACAGAAATGATTGGAGAGGCTGGCGGACGGCTTCATACAGCACGGAGCCGTAATGATCAGGTTGCTTTAGATACACATATGTATGTGCGTCGGGAAATTGCTGAAGTAGAAGCTTTGATTATCGACTTACAGAAGGCTTTAGTAGAAACCGCTGAGAAGTACAGCGATGTCATCATGCCTGGTTATACACATCTGCAGCGTGCGCAGCCAATCCTTTTCTCGCATCATTTGATGGCGTATTTTGCTATGCTTGTGCGTGATTTTGCGCGTTTTCAAGGAGCGTACGAAAGGGCTGACATTATGCCCTTGGGGGCTGGCGCGTTAGCTGGTACGACGTTCCCTATTGATCGTGAGTTTGTAGCAAAGCAGTTGAATTTTGAGAGCATTTACCATAACAGCTTGGATGCAGTCAGTGATCGGGATTACATTATGGAATTCTTGTCTGCTTCTTCTATTCTCATGGTACATCTTTCTCGATTGTCGGAAGAAACGATACTGTGGTGTTCTCGTGAGTTTTCTTTTGTTGAGCTTGATGACGCACATTGTACAGGTTCGTCCATGATGCCACAAAAAAAGAATCCAGATGTGTCTGAGTTGGTGAGAGGAAAGACCGGTCGAGTGATTGGGCACCTGATGGCAATGCTGACAACGGTGAAGGGATTGCCACTTGCATACAATAAAGACCTTCAGGAGGACAAGGAAGGTATTTTTGATGCTATTGATACCGTGAAGTTTAGCCTTGCTGTGTATGCCCAGTTGATTCGCGGTATGAGGGTTCGCAAGGAAGTCATGAAGAAGGCTGTGGCAGAAGATTTTTCCAATGCGACCGATCTGGCAGATTATTTGGTCAAAAAGGAAATGCCGTTCCGTCAGGCACATGCAGTATCAGGCATGGCAGTGCATGAGTGTATTGAAAAAGGGATCTGGCTGCAGGACATGTCGCTGCAGGATTTCCAGAAGCTGTCTCCCCTTTTTGAAGAGGACATCAAGGAAGCCATTTCTCCTGAAACTTGTGTCAAAAATCGCAATTCCTTGGGTGGTACATCCTATAAGCAGGTAGAGGAACAGCTTGCTGCAGCACATCAGTTGATGGAAGCTGAAGAAAAATATTACAAGGTTTTTGCAGGTCGGACTGTCTTGTAGTATTTTTTAGAGTATCATGCTTTTTAACTTAACTTTTCTCAAAGTGATGAGGTCTCTTATGATAACATCGAATCATAGGAGACCTTTTTATTATGCCTTTCTCTAACTAGAATGTCACATATCCAAATGTTGGGCTTTAAGGCTTGTAGATTTGATTGATCTAAGCATATGAACTTCCTTTTCATGCGTTCTGTTTTATGGTAGAATAACCTAGTTAATATTTATTTTGAATTTAATTTTTATAACTCGCAAAATAAGAAATAAGGAGGCTTTTTGCTTGGCGGCAATTACATATGAACTCATAAAGAAGGATGAGAAAACAGGAGCAAGAGCCGGTATCATTCATACACCACATGGGAGTTTTCCTACTCCAATCTTTATGCCAGTGGGAACGCAGGCGACGGTAAAGGGTGTTGCACCTGAGGAATTAAAGGATTTAGGTGCAGGGATTATTTTAAGTAATACTTACCATCTTTTTTTACGTCCTGGAATGGATTTAATACGTGAGGCAGGCGGTTTGCATAATTTCATGCATTGGGATCGTGCTATTCTGACTGACAGCGGTGGATTTCAAGTATTTAGCTTGGGAGCACTGAGAAAAATTACAGAAGAAGGAGTAGCCTTTTTCTCCCATATTGATGGTTCAAAAAAATTCCTTTCTCCTGAAGTTTCCATGGATGTTCAAATGGCTCTAGGCTCAGATATTGTAATGGCATTTGATGAATGTATACCTTATCCTGTGGATTATGACTATGCCAAAGCTTCAACGGCACGTACAACACGTTGGGCAGAACGTTGCAAGCTGCGGATGACATCAGAAAATCAAGGATTATTCGGAATCGTTCAAGGAGGTATGTACAAAGACCTCCGCAAAAGGAGTGCAGAGGAACTTGTTGCCATGGATTTTCCAGGATATGCTGTTGGAGGATTAAGCGTCGGGGAACCTCCTCCCCTTATGTATGAGATGCTTGATTATTCCACTCAGCTGCTTCCGGAAAATAAACCCCGCTATTTAATGGGGGTGGGGACACCTGATCATTTTGTGGAAGGTGTTATGCGTGGCATTGATATGTTTGATTGCGTTTACCCAACGAGAGTTGCAAGAAATGGCATGGCAATGGTATGGAACGGACGTTTGGTCATAAAAAATTCACAATTTACGCATGATCACAAGGTACTAGAAAATGGATGTGGTTGCTATGCGTGCCGCAATGGATATACACGTGCATATATTCGGCATTTGGTTCGTTGTGGAGAAATTTTTGGGCTTCGCTTGCTGACGTTGCATAATTTATGGTTCTTGCAAGATTTTATGCGAAAGCTTCGTCAGTCCATCTTGGATGGTTGTTTTGACGATTTCTGTACTAGCTTCCTAATGAACTATCATGCAGGTACTGGAAAAAATAATTAAGAGAAGAGAAATGTATATGCCTTCAGAATCTATGGGAATCTTATTAACATGGGGACCTGCTGTCTTCATGATCATACTCTTGTATATTTTTTTGTTGCGTCCACAGAAAATGGAACAGCAACGTCGGCGTTCTATGCTGGATAACTTAAAGGTCGGTGACAATATTATGACGGTTGGCGGCATTTACGGGAAAATAAAAGAACTTCATGAACGTGATATCAAATTAGAAATTGCCGATCATACTGTAATCAAAATTACACGATCCGCAGTGAATGCCAATATCACGCAGGAAGAAAATCAGAATTTATCTAGTTAAGGTGGTGTTTTGTATTAAGCATGGAAGAAAAGAAACTATTACGAAAAAAACTGCGTAGGCTTTGCAGAGAAATTCCAAAAGAAAAGAGAAAATTTCTGAGCAAGCAGATTATTAACAAGGTGATTGCTTCTGAGGTATTCCAAACTGCAAAATCGGTTATGCTTTATGCCTCTATGGAAGACGAAGTTCAGCTATATGACTTGCTGGATGTTGCGGTAAATGCTCAAAAGACGGTATCACTCCCTTTGGTGACAGGAAATGGCATTATGAAACCAATGCGTTTTTTTTCAAAAGACGATTTGGAAATAGGAACTTATGGAATTTTAGAAATACGTAAGGAATGTTGCAGGGAAGTCGATGTGGATTCCATTGACCTAGTAGTAGTTCCGGGTCTGGCGTTTAGCAGAAAAGGGGAGCGTCTCGGCAGGGGCGCCGGATTTTATGATAGATTCTTGAAAAACAAAGTGCCTCATGCCTACCGGCTGGCAGTTACCTTTGATGATTTATTAATGGAAAGCCTCCCAGCAGAACCGCATGACGTATACATGGATAGTGTTTTTACAGAAACAGCTATTGTAACATGCCAAAGAGTAGGCAAGTGAAAATGATAATGTATAGAAGGGATGAAGTGATTTGAGGAAGAACGACCTTATCAAATTGATTGCCTGCATTGTGGCAATCGTAGGTATTTTTTTCTGCTTTGTACGTCCCTTGGCAAATTCAATTCGCCAAGGTTTGGATTTGCAAGGCGGTACACATGTTGTACTGGAGGCTGAAGATACAGTGGAGGCTCCAGTCAATGATGATGCCATGCAACGTGTGGTAAAAATTATGGAGAAACGAGTCAATGAGCTTGGCCTTACGGAGCCGATTATTCAACGAGAAGGGGAACGAAGAGTCATCATTGAATTACCCGGTATCAAGGATCCTGATAAGGCAATCAATACGATTGGTAAAACAGCAATGCTTGAATTCAAAGATGAAGATGGCAATACTGTTTTGAATGGCATGGATTTAAAAGATGCACAGGCTGCTACTAATCAACAAAACGGACAAAATGTTGTCAATCTGGAATTTTCAGAAGATGGTGCAAAAAAATTTGCGGACCTTACCTCCAAAAATGTTGGACGAACCATTGCTATTCTTTTAGATGGTGAAGTTTTGACGGCACCGAATGTAAGAGAACCTATTCTTGGAGGAAAAGCAGAAATTACAGGGCAAAAGACACTGGAGGAAGCACAACAGCTGGCAGTTCTGCTTCGCAGTGGAGCTCTTCCCGTGAAGGTTAACATTATTGAAACGCGTACGGTTGGACCAAGCCTGGGACAGGATTCCAAAGATAAAAGTGAATTTGCTTTTACCGTGGGTATTGGTGCAGTCTTGCTGTTTATGATAGCATTTTATCGCTTGTCTGGTTTTATTGCGGATATTGCACTGATGGCATACACCATGTTGTTATTGTTCCTTTTAAAAATGCTCGATGCAACATTGACACTTCCAGGAGTTGCAGGCATTATTCTTTCCATTGGTATGGCGGTCGATGCAAACGTATTGATTTTCGAACATTTCAAAGAAGAATTCCGACTGGGAAAATCTTTGCGGCTTGCCATGAATGCAGGCTTTGAGCGTGCCTTTACAACGATTTTTGACTCAAACATTACAACAATTATTGCAGCGGCAGTGCTTTTCTTCTTGGGCACAGGGACGATTCGTGGATTTGCAATTACACTTGGTCTTGGTGTTATTTTAAGTATGTTCACGGCAATTACCTTAACCCAGTACATGTTAAAGCTGATGATTTCCACAAAAATTTTCAATAGCCCAAGTGCCTATGGTGCCGATGGCTTCATGTTGGATGGAAGGGAAGTGAAGAAAAATGCCTAAATTCGATATTGCAGGACGTGGAAAAATTTGGTTTATCATTTCCTTGTTGATTATTCTTCCAGGATTCTTGTGCATGTTCATAAAGGGATTTAATTTCGGCATTGATTTCACTGGAGGTACTATTATTGATTTAAAGTTCGAGCAAGCGGTTACTATTTCTCAAGTCCGTGACAGCCTCCGTCCTTTTGGACTGGATAACAGTACCATTCAACTTTCTGGTGAAGCAGAAACTGTAGAGGCATCGCAAAATGTCATGATTCGCACTATAGATATGGAAGAAGATAAGCGAAAAGAAGTTATGGGTGCCATAAAAGATACGGTAGGAAGCTATCAGGTTCTTCGTGAAGAAAAAGTAGGTGCAACTATTGGAGCGGAACTGATTTTAAATGCAGTTGAGGCATTAGTAATTTCTTGGATCTTAATTATTCTTTATGTTGCTTACCGGTTTGAGTGGCGATTTGGTGTATCTGCCGTATTAGCGCTAATTCACGATATTATTATCGTTTTAGCTGTTTTTTCCTTTACACAGAGGCAAATAGATTCTTCTTTTGTTGCAGCACTCTTGACAATTGTTGGTTATTCCATCAATGATACCATTGTTATCTTTGACCGTATTCGTGAAAATCTAAAATTGCACTTCCGCAAGGGCGGCGATATAAAAGAATTGGTGAACCGTAGTGTTTATCAAACTTTGACACGCTCTATGTATACTGTCTTTACTGTCATGTTTACGACCTTTGCACTATACTTTTGGGGAGGAGATACAACAAAGGATTTTGCATTTGCTTTGCTGATAGGTTTTGCCTGTGGATGTTATTCTTCTATTTTTATTGCAAGTCCGCTTTGGATTGCGTTTAGAAATTGGGGCAAAAACACGGCGAATATGAAAACTGCCGTTGTCGAATAAGGAGCGTCTTTAGCAACCATTTTACTGAATAGCAAATAAGGTAAGATGGTTGCTCCTCTTTTCTTGCCTTACTGTTGAGAACAGGAATTCTCAACAGTAAAATGTGGAAAAGTAAAGGGCTTCTTTTGTAGCTTTTGATGTGTTATACTTTCTAAGGAAGGACTGATTCATTCAAAACTTCCTTAAAAGAACTATTATTTGGAGGAAAGCCTTCATGCAAAAAAAATTACCTATGACAACACATGACATATCACTTTCCAATACACTACATACAAATTTAATTACGCCAGAGTATTTCTTGCAGCATTATGAAGACTTTTTGGTGAGGTATATCGCTAAAGGCAATCCAACCTCAGATACCATGCGTTCATATTGTTCGCGAATAAACTTTTTCCTTCGTTGGTGTCTGGACAATCAATGTTCTCCTTTGGAATTGACAGATTATCAAATGCGTTTATACCGAGAATATTTAACGTCGAATAATTACCAGAATGATTCCATCCATATTATGATTATTGCGGTACGTTCTTTTTACCATACAGCAATGCGATTAGGACTTATTTCCATAAATCCTTGTGATGATATTGAAACCCCTACTGTGTATTTGCAGGATCATACCTTAAGCTTTTATTCCATGGAACAAATGTCGATTATTTGCAGTATTTTTGAGGCAGAAGAAGATCCCTTTGTCCGATTGCGCAATACATTAATTCTTTACTTAATGGGCGTGGAAGGCTTGCGTAACGTAGAAGTACATCGTGCCTGCAAAGAAGACATTAACTGGGAAGTCAAAGCTATTATGATTCGTGGAAAAGGTGGGAAAGGCCGTATGGAGCCAATCTATCCGTGCACTGAAACCTTTGAGCTTCTTGAGCAATATCTCTCCTCTATCCCACCAGACAAAAAAATTCAAAAAGATGGAATGTTGACGCCATTGATTCTTTCCAATTCGCACAATAATGTTTTAGGACGGATTTCCAGGAATGGTCTTCGTTTTATCATGAATAAAGCCTTGCAAATGGCAGACCTGAAACATAAAGGGCTTTCCTGCCATGTCTTTCGTCACAGCTGTGGCACGAATCTTTATCAAAATACAAAAGATTTGCGTATCGTGCAGGAAACACTTCGTCAAAAAGATCCAAAGGTTACTGCACGGTATGCACATGTCAGTCGACGGATATCTAACAGAGTGACTGCATCCATCGCTTCCTTACGTAATTCTGACAATGATAAACATACTGCATCAAATTGATTAAAAGGAGTTGTATATTATGAAAATGAAGCATCTCATCATCTTCTCTTGTCTCACCCTTTTGTTTTTGCTGCCCTGCACAGCATTCGCGGAATCTAGTCCCATGAACGAAGCAACCATTCTTTCTGTAGATGGCGAAGGGGTTTCGCAAGACATTCCTAACCAAGCTATAGTTACAATCAGTGTCATCACAGAAGCAGATACTGCAGAAAAAACACGTAGTGAAAATGCTGAAAAAGCACATGCTATATTGCTTGCAATCAATAACATGGAGATTCCTAAAAGTGACGTACAGACCAGTGGGTATTCCTTTCAACCTATCCATTCATATGACAGCAACAAGAAATCCAGTATTAGCGGCTATCGAGCAGATAATACTATTTCCGTTACCGTAAATAATCTTGACATTATAGGGCAAGTCGTAGATACTGCACTTTCCTGTGGTGCAAATTCTATTTCATCATTAGATTATGGCGTTAAAAACACAGAAAAGCTTCGTAAAGAAGCATTGCTGAAAGCAATAAAAGATGCTCAAAATAAGGCAAATATCATAGCAAACGGACTTGGAAAACGCATTACTGGCATAAAAAGCGTATCAGAAAATACAGGAAATCCCGTTCACAGAGCAGTAAATATGGCTATGTTAAGCAAAGGTGACAACAATATAGAAAGGACCCCATTGGAAGCTGGAACGGTTTCAATCAGTACATCCGTTCATATTGACTTTATTTTAAATAATTGATAGGGAGTTGTCTTTTTGAAAAAAACAAGGCTTGTCGCCATTGAATATATTCGTGGAATTTCCATGATGGGGGTCATTGGTATTCATGTAGGCTCACAGTATTGGGAGAATCCATCCGCGAATATCCACCTTATGGCACTTTTTGAAGCAGTTACGCGTTTCAGCGTACCAATCTTCTTTTTTATTTCAGCTTTTGGACTGTTTTACAACCTTAATATCAATGCTCCATTTGATTATATTTCTTTTATGAAAAGACGGTTTCGTACAGTTTTGATTCCTTATCTTGTATGGTCAATGCTTTATTTCATACCTGATAGCTTTATTTATCATACAGGAATTCCACAGGTTAGCCAGTTTCTCCATATGCTTTTTTTTGGTCTTGCTAAATATCATCTTTATTTCCTTGTCATTATGCTGTGGTTCTACATGCTTATGCCGCTTTGGATTTGGATGGTTCGTCACGGAAACTGGAAAAACATGTCAGCACTATTGATATTTCAAGTAGCTTTTGATTATTTTTCCAGTTTTAATGTTCCATTTAACGTATATATTTATGACCTTCCAGACGATTCCCTCCTGAAGCCGCTTCTCATGCTGCGTTTGAATTATTGGGTGCTTCATTACATTTTTATTTTTATTCTTGGCGGTATCTTAGCCACACATATTGATAAATTCAAGGATTTCATGCAGAAACGCAAACTGCAGATTACATCCGTCTTTTGTTTGTCCCTCGCAGGAATGGTTGGTTATTACTATTATGTTATTTATTCTTCTGGATACGCATCTGCTAGTGTCGCTGTCAAGCAGGATATTGTCCTCGCTGCTATCAATACAGCACACCAGCTTTGCCCTGCCGGAATTATTTACACCATAGGCTCATCTGTCTTTTTCTTCATGATTTTTACTTATGTCGAATATCCAAATTGGCTGCGTCAAATTTTTTCACTTCTTGGAAAACACTCTTACTTTGTTTATCTCGCTCACCCATTTGCTATTACCCTTCTCACCTATTTGCTCCATCGTTCTGAGTATATTCTTACTGCACCTTTAGCTATTTTATTCTATCTTGGATGTCTTGGAATTACATTAGGTGTTGCTGTTTTTTGCCGAAAAGTCGGCAATCTATTCCCTATTTTTAATTTATTAACTATTGGAGTGTCTCCGGCTCCTGCAAAAATAACTAAATGAATTTATGAAAGGTCGTGGCTTCAAATGAAACTAAAAAAAATCATTGTATCAACGCTCACGGGATATATGTTGATGACGGGAACAGTACTTGCTATGCCAAATCCCATGGTGGCATCTCCTTCCCTATTAAGTGCAGAACGTGAAGTTGGTTTTCCGGCACTCACCATGACTCCGCAAACTGGATTTCACCTCAAAAAAATTTATGTGATTGACAAATCATTGATTGAACTTCGCTATGAAAATTCCAAAGGACAAAAGCTTGCCATACGGACAGCAACAAAAAAAGAAGATATGGAAAACATCAGCGGAATCCACCAAGAAAAATGGGAAGAATGGAACATTGGTTGTTTGTTCATGCATCTAACAACCTATGACAATGGAAAAGCAGCCGCTTACTGGAATGATCAAATAAGCAGCTATGCAGTTATCGCAGAAAATATGAAAAAAGCAGAATTTATAGAAACAGCAACAGCCCTTTATATGTCTATTAACCCAGAGCCGTAACAAAACAAACGACTCAGAGAACGAAAGCTCCCTGAGTCGTTTAGAGCGCAAAAATTGCACTTTAGAAATGCACTTCAGTAAAGAAGGCTTTTGTTTTAGGATACATCCGCATAATTTCCTCATCTTCATATAAGATGAACCCTTGATCCATATATCTAGGGATTGTGATACAACTTAAAAAAGTCCCCTCCGCTTCGTTTCTAAATCGTTTGGAGGCAAACTTTACTCCACTTTTAAAAAACATCAACGGATTGCATCCTTCCTCAATTCCCAATTTGGATATAGCAATCTTGCCTTCTTTATCAATTTGCCAGACTTCTAGAGGAGAACCTTTGATATAGCACCAGTATTCATCACAATCTATCTCATGGAATTTTGTGTATTCATTAGGTGCTATGTAATAATAAATAGAGCCAGACGCAGGTCTACCTTCTTCTGTACTGGGATAGTGACATTCTGCAAATGCACCATTCTCTGCATGCCGAGAAAGTGCAAATCTCTTCAATAAGCACTCTGCACTATTTGCATATAATTTTTCACCTAAGTTTTCTTCAAAATTCATTTATGGCATTCCTTTCCGCATTCCTTCTTGCCACTTAACTGCTGCAAATAATTTAAATCATCTTTAGAAAGTACAGCCTTCTTCAATAAATCAGGTCTATATTTTTGTGTGTTTTCTAATGCCTTTTGTCGTCTCCACTTACGTATCTTTCCGTGGTCACCAGAAAACAAGACCTCAGGAACCCTCATTCCCTCAAATTCACGCGGACGCGTGTACTGTGGAAACTCTAAGATACCATCATAAAAAGAGTCTGTTGTTGCAGATTCTTCTGAACCAAGTACACCTGGCAACATTCTTGATACGGCATCTGTAATAACCATGGCGGGCAATTCTCCCCCAGTAAGAATATAGTCACCAATAGAAATAGCTTCATCTGCCAGTGGCTTAATACGTTCATCGAAGCCCTCATAATGCCCGCAAATAAAAATCAGCTGGTCAAATTGAGCAAGTTCTTTGGCTTTTTCTTGGGTAAAAGTAGTACCGCTCGGATCCATCAACAAGATTCGCCGATTTCCAATGTTACCCGTGTGTTCCTTTACATGCTTTATCGCATAAAAAAGTGGTTCAGGCTTTAATACCATACCACTTCCCCCGCCAAAGGGAGAATCATCCACCTGATGATGTTTATTCATCGCAAAATCTCGAAAATTTGTGAAATGAATAGACAAAATCCCATTTTCTACGGCCCGTTTTGTAATGCTGTCCCCAAATGGACCAGAAAACATCTCTGGAAAAAGCGTAATGATATCTATTCGCAAGATGTCTCATCCTCCAGAAGTTCAACCACCATTCTGCTATGGGCTATATCGATTTCTTTCACTACTTTCTTGAGAGCTGGGATTAAAATTTCCTGTCCAGCTTCCGATCGTACTTGATAAACATCATTGCTTCCCGTGCGAAATACATTATCTACTGTACCTATTTTTTGATTTTTCATATCAAAAACATCTAAACCTACAATATCAAATATGTAATATTCACCATCTGAAAGGGGAACGGCCTCGCTACGATCTATTGTGAGCAAGCTACCTGTCAGTCGCATGGCATTTTCCCGTACAGGATATTCTTTGAATCGTATCAATACAAATTTTTTATGATATTTAACGGATTCTATATGAAGAATTTCGTTGCCGACCATGACTTCTTTCAAGTCATTAAATCGGTCTGCAAAATCTGTTAAAGGAATAATTCTCATTTCTCCATGAATGCCATGTGCTGCACCAACTTTTCCAATAACAATCCGATTATTCATATTTTTTTTAGCTGCGGATGGCGATAATCTTGTCATCTTCTACCAGCACTTCCACATTCATAAGTTCACGCATATTGTCACCAACATGAACTTCAACCTGACGTTCCACTGTTCCTTGGAGAATCTCCGCACCGATTGCTAACTTTTGTAATTCTTCAATACGTGCCGATGCTTGTGCACAAAAATCTAATCGTTTCTGTCGTTCTGTCCCAAAATGTTGCTGAATAGAACGCAACATCTGCACACCCTCCATGGTAGATTCATCAGGATGGTTTTCCTCAATGACACGTTTCTCTTGAATATTGAATTGCTGAACCTCAAGCTCAGCACGTTGGATATTATTCTGTAATTCCTCAATCATTTTTGCCTTTAGCTTTTCCGTAAGTTTTGCCTTAATATTGACGGGCATTTTCAAGGAAATATGATCCATAGTCCCCACTCCTTCATAAAATATCATTAGATAGAAACAGCGGCAAGCCGTCGAAACCAGTCCGGCGTGCCTGCCACTCTTCTTAAATAATCTCAACACTGACTTTTTTATTTTCATGGATTGCTACTGACTTAACCACAGAACGCATTGCCTTCGCAATACGCCCTTGCTTTCCAATAACTTTTCCCATGTCTTCTGGAGCTACATGCAACTGCAAAACAAGATGAGAACCATCCTGCTTTTCTTCCACAATTACTTGCTCCGGGTAATCAACCAAGGACCTAGCAATGATTTCAACAATGTTTTTCATGCTAATGCCTCCTTAGTTCTTAGCTTTTTTGGATTCTGCAAACTTAGCCATAATTCCCTGCTTATTCAAAAGAGACTTAACTGTATCCGTTGGCTGAGCTCCCTTGTTCAACCAGTCAAGAACCTTTTCTTCATTGAGATTAACAACTGCCGGCTGTTGGGAAGGATCGTAATTACCAAGAATTTCAATAAAACGACCATCACGAGGAGCACGAGAGTCTGCTACTACAACACGATAAAATGGATCCTTCTTGGCACCCATTCGGTTCAAACGAATTTTCACTGCCATAATAAATTCACCTCCTTAAATTGATATCCGAAACAAAGCTCAAAATGGAAATTTAAAATTCCCAAGCCCACCAAGTCCCGGAAAGCCACCTTTTTTCCCATTTTGCAACTTTTTCATTTTTTTCATCATTTTACGCATTTCGCTAAATTGCTTTAAAAGTCTATTAACATCCTGCACACGCACACCACTTCCCATTGCGATTCGCTTTCTCCGGCTTCCATTGATGATGCTTATATCCGCACGCTCTGCCGGTGTCATGGACGTTATGATTGCTTCAATTTGACGAATTTCCTTGCCGTTGAGATCCAAATCTTGGTCGCCCAACTGCTTTTTTAAATTTCCCATCCCAGGAATCATAGCCAAGATGCTTTCTAAAGAACCAAGCTTCTTTACCTGTTGCATTTGTGAAAGAAAATCATCTAACGTAAACTCATCCTTCCGAAGCTTTTTTTCAAGCTTTTGCGCTTCCTCCATATCAAAGGTAGCTTGTGCTTTCTCAACAAGGGAAAGCACGTCCCCCATACCAAGAATACGGGATGCCATACGATCTGGATGAAACGGTTCTAATGCTTCGAGTTTCTCGCCCATACCAATAAACTTGATGGGACACCCAGTAACCGCTTTTACGGAAAGTGCTGCACCGCCACGTGCATCACCATCCATTTTGGTAAGGATCACGCCATCCAAACCTAAACTATCATTAAAGCTTTGTGCTACATTGACAGACTCCTGTCCTGTCATTGCATCAACGACAAGCAGTATTTCATGCGGTTTGACACTTGCCTTAATATCACGAAGTTCCTGCATTAGCTTTTCATCAATCTGCAAACGACCTGCCGTATCAATGATAACCACATCGTTAAGATGTGAATTTGAATAAGCAATGGCCTCCTTTGCAATCGTCACAGCATCTGTTCCTTCTGGCATAGAAAAAACAGGAAGCTCAAGCGTTTTGCCTACTACCTGCAACTGCTTGATTGCAGCAGGACGATAAATATCTGCAGCCACCAAAAGAGGATGCTTTCCCTGCTTTCTCAGCGACAAGCCCAACTTTCCAGCAGAAGTCGTCTTGCCTGCCCCTTGCAGCCCAACCATCATAATAATAGTCGGAGGCTTAGGACTAATATTGATACGGCTCTGCGTACCTCCCATCAAAGCTGTCAGCTCTTCATCAACAATCTTAACAACTACCTGGGCTGGTGTCAAAGTTTCGAGAATTTCTTGTCCAATAGCTCTTTCTTTTATTCTTTTGACAAAATCCTTAACGACCTTAAAATTTACATCTGCTTCCAATAATGCCATGCGTACTTCACGCATCGCCTCATTGACATCATCTTCCGTTAACTTTCCGTGTCCACGGAGCTTCTTGAATGTTTCTTGCAAACGTTCAGACAAACTTTCAAAAATCAATTCTACACTTCCCTGCCTTTTCCCGCCATATTAGAAAGACGGATCAAAATTTCATCCATAACTGCATCCTTTGGATTTTGACGAAAATCTTTTAAAAGATGATAAATATTCTTCAATTCCATACGTTCTAACCGATATCTAGCAACTAATCCTAATTTAGATTCATAATCCTCCATCGATTTTTGCGAACGATGAATATTGTCATATACTGCTTGACGAGAAATCCCTAATCTCTCTCCAATCTCTGACAATGAAAAATCCTCAAATAAATGCATCTCCAAACACTTTTGCTGTCTTTCAGTAAGCAACGCACCATAAAGATCAAAAAGATCTGTCAGATACAAAAGTTGTTCCATCACAGACACCTGCTATACATTCAAAGTGCCAAGTAAATCCCCTTGACGTAGGTATTATATAAAAATATTTCAATCATGTCAAGCTAAAATCCTTGGCAGTATATATATTGATTATTAGCGACAGAATCAATATATATACATTATTATGATGTATTTTCTCTTCAAACTCATAAAAATAAAAGATAATTGTTTAGAAGCCCCATAGTAGGCTAATTGTATAATTATTTCATGAGTCACCTTGGAAGTTTTTCAAAAACATAATATAACGAGCTAAAGCTGTCCCCTTCTTCAACAGCATGCTGCAAGTGGGGGAAGTCAATTTTTAACAAGCGGCGAGCATATCTCCCGCTTCGTTGAAACGCCCTCAATCAAGAAAATGCTTATTGCATTTTCTTGATTGAGGGCGTTATAATATACAATACTTTCCAAAAAGCAGGAAATGATTTAAGTAGTACTTTAAAGATGATGCAATTACTGAATAGTCACTGAAATAAATGCCTTATTAAACGAACAGAACAGGAGAAAAGAAAATGATTTCTTACCGTACCATAGAAGGCGAATGCGCAGCAAGCTACGAAATACAAAAATCCAGATTTCTTGCCCACATCAAGCATGTTACAACTGAAGAAGAAGCTAGGGAATACATCGCAAAACAAAAAAAGACATATTTCGATGCCCATCACAACTGTTCTGCATGGATTCTTGGTGAAAAGGCCGAGAAACAAAAATCCAACGATGATGGAGAACCTGGAGGAACAGCCGGTGCCCCCATCTTAGATGCTCTCCTCAAAAATGACCTCACAAATATTGTGGCTGTCATCACTCGCTATTTTGGAGGCATCAAACTTGGGGCAGGTGGTCTCATACGTGCCTATAGTCATTGCACTGTTCTTGGCATCGAATCTGCCACCATCCTGGAAATGAGACTTTTTCAACGAATCCAGCTTCAATGCAGCTATTCTCTTTTCAATCCCATCACAACGTTCCTTAGGCAAAAAGAAATCCGCACAGAAGATACCTCCTATGCGGAACATGTTACACTATCACTTCTTGTGTCTCCCAACGGAACGGAGGAAGTACTAAGTGAACTTAGAAATCTTACTGCCGCTCGCTGCAAGCTTGAAAGAAAAGACCTTGTACTCCTTCCCATCCCTTGCGGAAAATAAGAACGCACTACATCATGTAAGTAGCATCTTCTCTCATAAGGTCTCCCAAGCCAAGCTTCAATGCCTGCATCAAATACCCTATGGACTCTTCCCACCACAAAAGCATTTGCTGCACCGTAATAAGCAGAGCTTTTTCCAAATAAGAGGTCTGTCCCGAAGAAAAACAATATGGATTGTAAACAAAATCCACAAAGACATCCTGTACCCCTTTTTGAAAATAAATCGCCAAATGCTCTGGATCTGGGTTCCAAGAAACCATATCATTGCTAACCCCAAATGGAAATGCCACCTGACTGCGATAGGATTTCTTGTCCAAAAAGAACCCATGAAAGTATAGAAGATAAGGAAAAATCTCTCTTGATTTTTGCAGCATTTCCAAAAGATCTTGCATTCTCATACAAGAAACGGACTGTGACACAAACATTTGCCGAAACTGCCTGCTTACAAGCTCCTGTACGGTCTGCTCCTCTGAAACCTTCAGCCTCACGGGAACAGACTGCAAACTCCCTGCTGTCTGACTCGCGTTTTCCATGGTTGCCCTTGAACTAGAAAGTATCACGCAATAATAAGTATCACGCTGATAATTTGCAACCTGCTGAAGGATTCCCCATGCCGTATGCAGCATAGCGATCATCATTCCCTGATGATTCTGCGTACGCTGTCTCAATAGCAAATTCGTGTCTCTGTCAAATATCAGGCGGCTCCGTTCCTGCTTTTTTCGGTTCGGATAAACAGTAAACCCAGGCAAACGGGGAATCGGCGGCAGATCCTTGAGCAGGTTCTCCCAATAGCGAAAGACAGCAGGTGGTATGGCGGTCTCTTGCTTTTCCCGACAATTATTTTCTTGTACATGTTTGCAGAATTCTGCTTGAGAACCTGTCACCTCTGCAAAAACCTCTCTTACATCCCATGTATCTGCGAGCATGCGAAGCTGGGTCACGAAAACAGCATACTCATAATCATCCGTCTGCACCACTGTCATGCGCATCAAGGAATCCTTTGCCAAGTCTATACCTCGTTTTCTGTCTTCTGCCATCAAGACTGACAGCGCTGCTTCTATTTTCCCTATTGCCAAATTTTTCAAATTTTGAAAACGGACATCCGGCAACTTTTCCTTGAATATTACCTTGTAAACATGGCTATCAATCCCTAACGTGATATAATTTGCCCGAAGGTCTGGCGTATAATCCAAAAGCCCATGCAACGTGCAGCGTAACGCATCACGGGAAAGCTGCCCCTTGACCTTATAAAGTACCTGTACCATGTACCTTGGCGAAACAAAATGCTGCCCAGAGAAAATACATCGTTCCCACTCCGTCAAAGAACGAACTTCCTCGATTTCCCTTGTGCATCGACTATCTTCTGTTGAATCGGGACGCTCCCCAAACCTTCTGCGCAAATCCTGCTGCAAATTATCCTCCAGCTCAGAAACATGCCAGCTATTATAATCCAGATGTCCACTGAAGCCCTCTGCTATTTCCGTGTACATAAGACACCATCCTGCCTGCATCACGACATTTTCATAAAATCAAAGATTCTTTAAAATTTCCTGAACTCTTGTCAACCAGTTATCCTTTTCTAAAGAGAACACTTCACCCGTCCGACGAACCTTGACCTCAATAATTCCTTCCTCCAATGCCTTGGGACCCACAGTAATACGAAGCGGATAGCCAATCAGGTCACAATCCTTGAACTTAACACCCGCACGTTCCTTGCGGTCATCCAGCAGAACATCAGCCCCAGTCTTGCGGAGCTCTGAATAAATCTCCTCTGCACAGGAAAGCTGTTTCTCATTTTTTGCGTTAACGACAACCACGACCACTTCAAAGGGAGCAATTGCACGAGGCCAAATGATACCATCTGCATCGTTGTTCTGCTCAATCGCTGCCGCCATGGTACGTCCAACACCAATACCATAGCATCCCATAACAAATGGTTTTTCCTTGCCGCTTTCATCAAGGAAAGTTGCATGCATCGCTGCACTGTACTTTGTTCCAAGTGTGAAAACCTGCCCTGCCTCGATTCCACGTGTCATCTTCATCGGTGCTCCGCAGTATGGGCAGGCATCACCTTCCCTGACCATGCGTAAATCTGCAACAATCACATTACGAAAATCTCTCCTTGGATTTACATTTTTAAAATGATAACCCGCCTCGTTTGCTCCAGTCACAGCATTCACCATGCCCATAACCGTTGCATCAACGAGTACCAGAGTACCTTCCTTTAGTCCAATAGGTCCTATGTAGCCAACGCAGCCACCTACCGCAGAAATCGTTTCCTCGGACGCCATACGAAGCTCCAATGCCCCCTCTGCCTGATGGAGAACCTTCACTTCATTCACTTCATGGTCTCCACGAACAAAAGCAAGAACAAGCTGCCCCTGCTCCGTTTCATAAGCAACTGCCTTGATTGTCTTTTCTATCGGCACTTGGAGGAAGGATGCTACATCTTCCATTGTCGTAGTATTTGGCGTTTCTGCTTTTTCCAGTGGCTTTATTTCATCCTCCACAGAAGGAATAGGCAAGAGCTCCGCTTTTTCATCACTTGCAGCATAATCGCATTTCGTGCAGTACGCAATCAAAGATTCTCCTGATTCTGCCAGTACCGTAAATTCATGAGAATGTGCTCCACCGATTGCACCGTTATCTGCCTCCACTGGTCGAAAGGTAAGTCCACAACGAGTAAAAACCTTTGTATAGGCATCATACATTTTCTTGTACGATTGGTTCATTCCCTCTTCATCCTTGTCGAAGGAATACAAGTCCTTCATGATAAATTCCCTGCTTCGCATTAAGCCAAAACGAGGACGACGCTCATCACGAAACTTATCCTGCATCTGGTAGAGCAGCAGTGGGAGTTGCTTATAGGAACGCACTTCATCTCGAACCAATGCTGTAATCATTTCCTCATGCGTTGGACCAAGGCAATACTCATGTCCATGACGATCCTTGATTCGCATCATTTCTGCTCCATAAACTGCCCATCGTCCACTTTCTTCCCAGTATTCCGCTGGCTGCAGGATTGGCATACTAACCTCCTGACCTCCCGCTGCATCCATTTCCTCACGAATAATTTGCTCAATCTTGCGAATCGTACGCCAGCCCAAAGGCAAAAAATTATACATTCCGTTAGCAGACTTTCGCATCATTCCTGCACGAAGCATCAACTGATGGCTGACTACCTCGGCATCTGCCGGAGTTTCGCGAAGGGTTGGTGCATATAAGTTTGTCGCTCTCATTTATCTTCGTTCCTCCAATATCGCATCTATTTCTTTGAATAACTCATCAACTAGCACGTCTTCGGAAACCTTGCGGACAATCTCTCCCTTGCGGAACACAAGACCTTCTCCCTTGCCTCCTGCAATGCCGACATCCGCACTTCTCGCTTCGCCTGGGCCATTCACGACACAGCCCATAACAGCTACCTCAATAGGTTCTGCAATCCCTTTCAACTTTTCCTCTACCTGTGCCGCAATAGCAGGCAAATCTATACAAGTACGTCCACAAGTTGGACAAGCTACAAGGGTAGGACCATATTCCCGAAGCCCCAGCGATTTCAGTATTTCATTTGCCACTTGAACCTCAACCACAGGATCGCCAGTCAAAGAAATGCGGAAAGTATCTCCTATTCCCTGTGACAACAGAGCTCCCATCCCCACAGCTGACTTAATGATTCCCGTATTGACCGTACCTGCCTCTGTAATGCCAAGATGCAAGGGATAATCCACTTTTTCAGATATTAACCGATATGCCTCCAACGTCAATGGAACATCATGTGCCTTTAGGGAAATCTTCATATCGTAAAAATCTAAAGCTTCCAAGATTCGAACGTGTTCCAAAGCAGACTCCACCAAGGCCTCTGCCGTCACACTCCCATATTTTTCAAGCAACTTCTTGTCCAAAGAGCCTGCATTGACTCCAATGCGAATGGGAATCCTATGTTCCTTTGCCTCCTTGACAACAGCTTGAACCTTTTCTTCAGAGCCAATATTTCCTGGATTCAATCGAAGTGCAGAAATTCCTTGATGAATTGACTCAATAGCAAGTCGATAATCAAAATGAATATCTGCTACCAGCGGAACACTTACCCTCTGAATAATATTACCTAAATTTTTTGCCGATTCCATGTCTGGAACAGCCAAACGCACGATATCGCAGCCTGCCGCCGTTAATGCCTGAATCTGTGCAACAGTGGTCTCCGTATCTGTCGTTTTCGTGTTTGTCATGGACTGCACCGATATTGGTGCATCGCCCCCAACTGCTACCGAACCAATGTGAATCTGACGTGTTTTCTTTCTCATCAACATACGCTCACCTAACCTTTACAGCTGAAATGCTTATCCACCAGCAACTACTCGCACAATATCATTTTTGGTCGCAAAAAGCATTAGTGTCACCAAAAGGGCAACCCCCACCGCTTGCGCATACTGCAATGCTTTCGTACTCATCGGTTTTCCCCTTACCGCCTCCACGAGCAGTGTCAGAAAATGTCCTCCATCCAATGCTGGTATCGGAAAAAGATTGAGAATTCCCAAGTTTAAACTTAAAAACGCAGCAAAATTTAAAAGCGTGACCATTCCAAACTGCGCCATTTCTCCAGCCATTTGTGCAATACCGATAGGCCCGGAAAGCTCTTCACCAGAAAATTGCCACAAGATTCTGGTAAGCTCATAAATCATCATGGATAAAATTTCCCACGTTTTTGACACAGCAAGCCACATCGACTCGAAAATACCAGGATGTTCTGTAGTAACACTTGACATTACCCCCACCAATGCCAGCTTTCTGGTTTTGTCATATGTTGGAGTTACCACCGTTTCCTGTTGAACACCATCACGTTCATAGCGTATACGCAAATCCTTATCAGGCGAATCCTTCACAGCAAGAACAAAGTCGCTCCATTTGGCAATTTCCGTATCGTCAACACTAAGGATACGATCGCCTTTTTGAATCCCCGCTACAGCTGCTGGTCTATCTGGAAGAACTCCTCCAATCACTGGCTCTGTAGACGGTGTACTTACCCCTGCGAAGAAGAAAATTCCAAAAAAAATAATAATTGGCAAAAGAAGATTCATGGCAGAGCCAGACAAAATCACCAACATACGCGACAGAATCGGTTTTTCACAATACCCCCGTTCTCCTGCATCGTTCTCCTCTGGATTCATTCCTGCAATATCATTAAATCCCCCTAGCGGAATGCAACGAACGGAATACTCCGTTTCTCCATAATGAATACTGAAAAGCTGCGGACCAAAACCAATCGCAAATTCATTCACCCTCATTCCCGTCAGCTTTGCTGTCACGAAATGTCCCAGCTCATGAACCAATACCAGCATACCAAAAACAAAAATAGCTGCCGCAACTGTCAAAACCATACAAACACCCCGTATACCTCAGCTCAATTTTTCAAAATTCCTACTGCATATGCCCTTGCCCAACGGTCTTCCTCAAAAAGTTCCTCCAGGGTTGGCTCTAAAATGCAGGTTCGCTTCATCATCGTCTTTTCTATGATATCATAAATATCCAAGAAATGAATCTGTCCTTTCAAAAATGCACTGACTGCTACTTCATTTGCCGCATTCATGATGCATGGCATCGTTCCTCCCATATCGCCAGCCTCATATGCAAACCGCAAACCACGGAAAGTATCCGTATCTGGTGCTTCAAAAGTCAAATCCTTCATCTTCCAAAAATCCAAACGCTGAAAATTCGAAGACTGTCTCTCTGGATAGGTAAGTGCATACTGAATAGGAAGCTTCATATCAGTAGAACCAAGCTGTGCCATAACAGCCCCATCACAGAATTGCACCATCGAATGAACAATACTCTGCGGATGCACAACAACCTGTATTTTTTCATATGGAATATCATAAAGCCAATGTGCCTCAATAACCTCAAGCCCTTTGTTGACAAGGCTTGCAGAGTCCACGGTTATTTTCTGTCCCATATTCCACGTTGGATGTGCCAGCACCTGTTCTTTAGTCGCTCCCTGAAGGTTTTCAGCCTTCCTTCCTCGGAATGGTCCTCCAGAACAAGTCAAAAGCAGCTTTTCCACCTTTTCAAGATTTTCCCCCTGCAAGCACTGGAAAAGAGCACAATGTTCACTGTCCACCGGCAGAATAGATACCCCCTGCTCTCTTGCTCGATGCATAACAAGCTCTCCAGCAACAACAAGGGTTTCCTTATTTGCAAGTGCAATGTTTTTCTTTGCTTCCAGTGCCTTCATAGTCGGCTCCAAACCTGCAAATCCCATCATCGAAGTAACTACAGTATCCACTGCTGGATAAGCCGCTGCATCAATAAATGCAGAACGACCACCGCAAAGCTTTGTTTTTCCTTGATAACGCTCCTTTAATCTTCTATAGGCAGATTCATCGGAAAGAACAGCCACCTCTGGCTGAAACTCCAAAATCTGCTTCTCCAATAACTCGTCATTTGTATTCGCAGCCAGTACCAACACACGAAAAAGTTCCGGATGAGACCGTGCCACATCCAACGTCTGTGTGCCAATAGAACCTGTCGATCCCAATATTGCTATATTTTTCATTTTTTAACCTCGTAAACTTCAGAATCAGCATTCCTTCCTACTTGGACGCAAATCCTGCCACAATAGCAAAATAATATACAAAGGGTGCTGTAAGAAGCACACTGTCAAAGCGATCCAGTACTCCGCCATGTCCCGGAATCAAATTGCCTGAATCCTTGATTCCCGTATGCCGCTTCATCACAGACTCCACAAGATCGCCCAACGTTGCAAAGACAGAAATACAAAGACCAAGCACTGCCATTTCTTCTACAGGCAAACCAAAGAACATACCCAGCCCTGCTACAGAAGCTGTAGTCCCCACTAATGAACCTAAAAAACCTTCAACTGTCTTGTTAGGACTGATAGACGAGCAAAGCTTATGCTTGCCAAACGCCGAACCTGCAAAATATGCAAATGTATCACTTGCCCATGTTCCTATGAACATAATCCAAATCAACGCACAACCAAAGACAAAGTCGCCCAACGACGTAGAAAGCAGCAGATCCTCATGAAATTCTCGCAACATGATCAAATGTGCAAACGGCAATCCTGTATAAAAGATTCCTGCAACGGAAATACACGCTGCGTCAAAGCTAATACGCCCATAAAACAGGACAGACTCCAAAAGCACAACCAAAACCGCAAGCGTACTGACTGCCATAAACTCGTCCGCATTCCCAAGTGTTGCACATCCCCAAAACAATACCAGAAGCAAGATTCCCGTAAGAAATGTTGTCCTGATTCCCAGCTTAGAAAATGCGCGGGAATACTCAAACCAAGCAATAAGCGAAAGTGCCAGCGACACTCCTCGAAATACCCAGCCACCTGTTTGAATAACAGCAGCAGCCAGTGCAATCCCAACGATTCCCGTAATAATGCGTGTAATCAACTCAATAACCTCGCTATTTCTTTTTGATTCCTCCAAAGCGGCGATCTCTTTGGGCAAATGCTTCCAATGCCTCTACAAATTCCTCCGGTGTAAAATCCGGCCAATTCGTTTCTGTAAACCAAAACTCCGCATATGCAGCTTGCCATAGCAGGAAGTTAGACAGCCTCATATCGCCGCTCGTCCGTATTATCAAATCTACAGGTGGATCTCCTGCTGTATCCAAAAAAGCCTCCACTAAGGATTCAGTAATATCTTCCTCATGCAATTCGCCTGCTGCCGCCTTGCCTGCAAAAGTACGCATGACACGTAAAAGCTCATCCTGCCCACCATAATTTGCCGCAACATTAAAATGAATTCCCGTATTGTTCTCCATTAAGTTCTCTGCTTCCTGAATCTGCTTTTGCAACCTTGCCGAAAAAACTTCCCTTCGCCCAAGAAAATGAATCCTGACATTGTCCTTGTTCATTTCATGCAATTCCTTTTCCAAATACTCCGAAAAAAGCTGCATTAAAAAATCAACTTCCTCATGCGGACGCTTCCAGTTTTCTGTTGAAAACGCATATACGGTCAGTACCTTCACTCCAATGTCACTTGCAGTTTTCAAAATACGCTTCAATGTTTTTACTCCTGCAGTATGTCCTGCCGTGCGTATCATGCCTTTGCCCTGTGCCCATCGTCCGTTTCCATCCATAATCATCGCCACATGCTGCGGCAAACGTTCCTTATCTATTTGAGTGATTTGCGGTGCAGACAATAACGAATCCAAAGAAGACTCGCCCTTGTTTTTCCCACCAAATATTTTTTTCCACATAACACTAAACTCCCATAGAACAGAAGCTGAGTTTTCCCGCTTCCATATAAAGCAACAAGCCCCTCTTTGCAAGCATGCTAAAAGAGGGGCCGCCATTGTCCATCACGGAGCTTCAATTGCAGATACCGGACAGCCGCCAGCACATGCACCGCACTCCACGCACTTTTCAGGATCAATCTCATAATGCTCTGATCCTTCGCTGATTGCTTCTACTGGGCAAGTTGCAGCACAAGAACCACAAGAGATGCAGTCTTTACCGATTTTATAAGCCATTTACGGACACCTCCTTTCGCAGACGAGCAGCCAACACAAAGTACCAGCTCCCATCCTCCCGTTTTTTTTCTCGAAGAATATACAAATCATCTTCGTCTATTGCGAAAAAGTCACGTGCAGGGCGCGTCCTTTCCGTTTCATATTTTAATTTCTTTTCCTGAAGCTCCTTCTCCACATCTTTCCAGGGACGAGCGGCAAACCGCACAGTCATCTCAGACCTCCATAACCTCTTTTTCCTTTGCTGAACGTGCTGTATCCACAAGCTTGATATACTTGTCTACAAGTTTCTGCATGCTCTCCTGCCCCTTCTTGGACTCATCCTCTGTAATTTCCTTTGCTTTTTCCAATTTCTTTACTGCGTCATTGCCGTCCCTGCGCAAGTTGCGAAGAGCAACCTTTGCTTCTTCTGCCTTTTTGTTGACTGTCTTGACAATTTCCTGACGACGCTCCTGCGTCAGCTGAGGAATAGCAAGACGAATCGCTGTCCCATCAGAATTAGGAGACAACCCCAAATCTGATTTCATGATAGCTTTCTCAATATCATGCAAAATTGTCTTTTCCCAAGGCTGAATCACAATCATACGTGGCTCTGGAACAGAAACTTTCGCCACCTGATTCACAGGCGTTGGTGTCCCATAATAATCTACCATGACTTTATCCAAAAGTGAAGGCGTTGCACGACCTGCACGAAGCGAAGCAAATTCGCGCTTCAATGCCTCCAAGCTTTTTTCCATGCGTTCCTCATGGGAAGCAAGAATATCATTTACCATTCTCTGTTCCTCCTACTGTCGTACCAATCTGCTCACCAAGTGCAGCTTTTAAGATATTAGCATGCTCGTCAATATTAAACACCACCAATTGGATCTTGTTGTCCATACAAAGGGAGGTAGCCGTAGAATCCATCACCTGTAAACCCAAATTGAGAATATCAATATACTTGAGCGATTCAAACTTCTTTGCCCCTGGATTCTTGTTGGGATCGCTGTCATAAATGCCATCCGTTCCCTTCTTTGCCATGAGAATGACATCTGCCTCAATTTCAGCTGCACGAAGTGCAGCTGTCGTGTCTGTTGAAAAATATGGGTTTCCCGTTCCAGCTCCAAAAATAATGACACGCCCCTTTTCCATATGACGAATTGCTTTGCGACGAATATACAACTCAGCAATCTGACGCATCTCAATCGCCGTCTGCACGCGCGTATCCACATCCATCTTTTCCAATGCATCTTGAAGTGCCAATGCATTCATGACAGTCGCCATCATTCCCATATAGTCTGCCTGTGCACGATCCATGCCCTTGGCAGATCCAGCCATCCCGCGCCAAATATTTCCACCGCCAACAACAACAGCAACATCAATGCCATGCTCACGAATCTTCTTGATTTGTGCTGCAATATCTTCCACAACGGCTGGATTGATTCCAAAGCCTTGGTCTCCTGCCAATGACTCCCCACTGAGTTTCAGAACAACTCGTTTGTATTTCGCTGTTTCCAAAATAATCCCTCCATCCGAAAAACTTCCACCTTCAAGAAACACTTATCAAAACTAGTTTGAGAGAAAGAATTTCTTCGCGCCTCCTTGGACTCCATGAAAGACTGCCACCTTTTTTAGAATAGGAGAGAACACAGAGTGTCCTCTCCTATTCTATGAATCCCATTCAAAGCTAGCCTTGAATGAACCTTATTTCATCTGTGCTGCAACTTCAGCCGCAAAATCTTCCTGCTTCTTCTCAATGCCTTCGCCAAGCTGGTAACGAACAAAACGACGAACCTCAACATCGCCCAAAACGTCCTTCACTGTCTTTTCCGTATCCTTGACGAAAATCTGCTCTACAAGGCAAACTTCCTTGTAGTATTTGTTGATACGACCCTCTACCATCTTGTCAACAATCTTCTCTGGCTTGCCCTCTTCAAGAGCCTGCTTGCGAAGAACCTCACGCTCATGATCTAAAGCAGAAGAATCTACTCCAGCACGATCGACAGCAGTAGGAGCAGCAGCAGCAACCTGCATAGCAACATCCTTGCCCATGCCTTCACCACCACCCGAAAGCTCTACAAGGACACCAATCTTTCCGCCCATGTGAATGTAGCTTGCAAGACATCCATCTTTCGTCTCGTAGCAAGTGAAACGACGAAGGGAAATTTTCTCACCAATCGTAGCCGTAGCCTCCGTAACAAGATCCGAGACCTTCTTGCCATCAATGATACTGTTATTGAGTGCATCCATATCTGCAGGCTTCGTATCTGCAATATGCTTTGCAATCTTTGTTTCAAGAGCACGGAACTGCTCATTGCCTGCTGCGAAATCCGTCTCGCAGTTCACTTCCACGAGTACGCCAACTTTGGCATCCTCCGAAACGAATGCCGCAACAGCACCTTCTGCAGCAATACGTCCTGCCTTCTTCTCTGCCTTGGAAATCCCCTTCTCACGGAGCCAGTCAATTGCCTTTGCAGCATCACCATCATTGGCAGTCAATGCCTTCTTGCAATCCATCATACCTGCACCCGTCTTTTCACGCAGCTCTTTTACCATTGCAGCTGTAATATTTGCCATTCACAATTCCTCCCAATATCCATATATGACAAAAGGGCAAGGGATAACTCCCTTACCCCATCTATGTTCTGCTCTTATATTATTCAGCCTGTGTTTCTTCCCCAGAAGCTTCCTCCGGTCCATCCTGTCCCTGACAACCTTCAATTACAGCATCTGCCATGCGACCCGTAAGAAGTTTGACAGCACGAATAGCATCATCATTGCCTGGAATGACATAATCAATCTCATCCGGATCGCAGTTCGTGTCAACGATACCAACGATAGGAATATTAAGCTTGCGAGCCTCAGCAACTGCAATACGCTCCTTGCGGGGATCTACAATAAAGAGTGCCCCTGGAAGCTTCGTCATCTCCTTGATGCCTCCAAGATATTTCTCCAACTTTTCCATCTCGTGACGGAGAATCTGAACTTCCTTCTTCGTAAGAACATCAAACGTGCCGTCCTCTTCCATAGCCTCAAGCTTCTTCAAACGAGCCACACGCTTCTGAATCGTTTGGAAGTTCGTCATCATGCCGCCGAGCCAGCGCTCATTAACATAGAACATATTTGCACGAAGAGCCTCTTCCTTGATAGCCTCCTGTGCCTGCTTCTTCGTTCCAACAAAGAGAATTGACTTGCCTTCCTCAGCAACACTGCGAAGGAAATTGTACGCCTCATCAACCTTCTTGACCGTCTTCTGGAGATCAATAATATAAATCCCGTTGCGCTCTGTGAAGATGTACTTTGCCATCTTTGGATTCCAGCGACGTGTCTGATGTCCGAAATGAACACCTGCTTCTAATAACTGCTTCATGGAAATAACTGCCATAATGGTGCACCTCCTGTTTTTTCTTCCGCAACCCCTCATCCTTTGTTTCACCCGCATGTCTGTACGCAGGCACAGCACAAATATCGGAGACTGCGTGTTTATTTTTACACCAATAAGGATTATATCATATGAAAACAACCTTGACAAATGTTTTTTAAGAAAATGCTCGCTAGATTAATCCTTTATTTTTGTCACATGAAATGGGAAAGCAATCCCACAAAGAAATAAGATAGGAAACTGAATCCTTCCTCGACATCATTTTGTGCTTTCATATCAATAACAGCAATAGGCTCTCCTGAATACTTCAAGATAAGTTTCCCAATCACCTGTCCCTTTTTAACAGGTGCTTCAATCACAGGAGGAATTTCATACTCTATACCATACTTCTTCGTATCCTCACCATTGATTAAAGGATAATTAACATCCTCCACAGGGGAAAGCTGCAGCTTGTAGTCCTTGCCGTTTTTGACATACGTTGATTTTTGCAAACGTTCCTTTGTAATGCCCCTCTGCATCTTTACATGAGAAAATCCATAGTCCAAAAGCTTCCCAGCATCTTCAAATCGGCTATCCTGCGTCTCCGAATGCATAATAACAGCAATAAGTTCTACTCCGTTGCGTCTTGCCGAAGCCGCCAAGCAACCACCTGCCGCATTTGTCCAGCCTGTTTTGATACCGTTCATACCATCATAGCTTTTTAAAAGCTCATTCGTATTTTCAATCATCATAAATTTTCCATTGGGTATATCCCAACGCATTACCCCGCTTTGCTGAGAAACAATTTCTCGAAACTCCTTCTGCTTCATGCCAAATGCTGCAATTTTCGCCATATCTCGTGCTGTTGAATAATGATTTTCATTAGGCAAGCCGTTCGGATTCTCAAAATGTGTATCCTTGCAGCCAAGCTCCACAGCCTTCTCATTCATCAAGACAGCAAACTCAGGTACACTGCCTGCCATTTTCTCAGCTAAAGCAACTGCAGCACCATTATCTGAGACCATCATCATGCCAGTCAGCAAATTTCCTGCATTCACTATATCTGAAGGCTGCAATCCCAATGAGGAATCCTCTGTACCTGCTGCCAAAAAATTAATCACAACCGGAGTACGGGGTGACAACTTCTCTAAACCTAAAATGCATGTCATCATCTTTGTCATACTAGCAGGAGGACGTTTCTCATCTGCATTTTTCTCATATATCATGCGTCCCGTAGATGCTTCTATCAAAATAGCAGACTGTGCCATGATCTTTGGCGGCAGATCCTCTTTTTCCATGCCTGCCTTACTCTCTGCCAAGGAAACCGGCAGGCAAAAAAGCAGCAAACATGCAACTGCAACTTTAAATAACCGCATACTAATTTTATTTCATCTCCTGTCCTATCTTTTCGATATAACTCAACACAGATGTCCTCCAGCTCCATAAACTCATCTTTTCGGCATAGCCAATTTCAGTGCATCACCCAAGGATTCCGCTCCGTAAAGCGTAATTCCATGCACTTCCAGTTTTAACTGGCGATAATTCTTCATAGGCAGAACTGCATTCTGAAATCCAAGACGTTTTGCCTCATGTATTCTGCTGTCTGCTTGACTCACTGCACGAACCTCTCCCGAAAGTCCTACTTCTCCAAAAATAACCGTTTTCGGCAAAATCAGCCGATTGGCAAAGCTGGAAGCCATCGCCACACAAATTCCGAGATCAGCTGCCGGCTCATCAATTTTAATTCCACCTGCAGCCTTGATATAAACATCGCAAGATCCGATGGAAAGATGTACTCTTTTTTCCAATACTGCCAGCAAAAGCTGTATCCGCTTGATATCCACTGAATCAGAAGTTCTGTGCGGAGGAAGGTATGGCGTTGGCGCTACCAATGCCTGTAATTCCACCAAAAGAGGTCTCGTCCCCTCTACCGTTGGAATAATGACCGTTCCAGAATCCTCCTCTCGATCGGACAAAAACATTTTGGATGTATCTGGCACATCTACCAGCCCAACATCCCGCATCTCAAAAAGCCCCAACTCATTGGTGCTTCCAAAGCGATTTTTTACTGCACGCAGAACACGAAACTCTGCATTGCGTTCCCCTTCAAAGTAAAGCACCGTATCAACAATATGTTCTAACACCCTAGGTCCTGCCAAGGTTCCATCCTTTGTCACATGACCAATCACAAATGTTGCTATCCCATTCGTTTTTGCGATTCGCAAAAGCTCCACCGCAGACTCCCTCACTTGTGCGACACTGCCGGGAGCACTCTGAATATTAGGCTTGAAAACTGTCTGTATCGAATCTATTACTAAGAAAGATGGTTTCGTATTCTTCACATGTGTTCCTATGGTTTCCAAATTTGTTTCACTGACTACCAGCAGCTTTTCCGCCAATGCCTGCAAGCGATCAGCTCTCATTCGAACCTGCCTCGTACTTTCCTCTCCTGTAACGTAGAGAACTGTCTTTCCCTGCTCTGCCACATTAGCGCAGACCTTTAAAGTAAGGCTTGATTTTCCAACACCTGGGTCACCAACAATCAAAACCATCGAACCTGGGATTGCTCCGCCGCCAAGAACTCGATCCAATTCAGCAGAACCCGTTGCAAATCTTGGCAGGTCCTCCACCCGAATCTCCGAAATTGACTGTGGCTTTTGCGCATCGGAAAGCCCCAATCGCAAGCCCCCTTTTTCTGATGAATCGCAAGCCACGATTTCTTCTGTCATCGTATTCCACGCACCGCATCCAGGACATTTTCCAAGCCATTTCGGCGTATCATATCCACAGTCTTGACAAACATAGACCGTTTTCTTTTTTGCCAAAACATTCAACCCTTTCCCCGTAAAAGACTTCGCAACAAACGCAGACACCAGCGACCAAGCCAAGCAACCGCCCAAAAAAGGTTTAAAAAGAAATTGCCAGCTTTTCCACAAATCCCAATAGGAGCTAACTGATTCTTTTTCTGCATCTATATTCCCTACCTTTTTTCTTACGAAAAATTGATCAAGGTCAGAAGCATAGATTTCAAAAGCTGGACACGCTCTGAATCCGGCATACTCTGAGAATGAAATGCAAGAGAAATCACCTGCATCATGAGAGCCGCCTCCCGATTCGTTATCATCTCATGCTGCAAGAGGTAACGAACCATTGCCTGAACCTCAGTAAATTCTGTTTCCGCATCAATCTTTTCCAGCATATCCTGATAAACAAAATTCTTCAACGGAATCTGAACAATACGAATAAATCCTCCAAGACCTCTGCGAGATTCAACCACGAAGCCTTTTTCCTGCGTAAAGCGCGTGGACAGAACATAGCTGATCTGGGACGGTGCGCAAGAGATCTGCTCCGCAATATCCGTGCGGCGAAGTTCTACCTTGCCATCCTGCCTCGCTGCCAGTTGCCGCAAAATATACTCCTCTATCAAATCCGCAATATTGCTCATCCTTATCACCTTCACAATCTTATTGACTATTTGACTTTTGCTTTATTATACCCCAAACGGTAAAAAAAAGGCAATGTATACAATATATTTATTTGGGAGCTAAAGATTGGGATTTGTAATTGTACAGCAAAGACCTCCCAAACGACGTATCTACGCTGTTTGGAAGGTCTTTGCTATCTAAAACAAATTTATTTAGTTACAGTATTTTTCATAACTGCAACAATATTTTCTTGCGTAAATCCATACTTTTCAAAGAGAACTGGACCTGGAGCAGATGAACCAAATCCCCTCATCGTAACGGTGTCACCATCCAAGCCAACATACTTAGCCCAACCAAAATCAGAAGCAGCCTCTATGGCTACACGCGCCCTCACTTTATTGGGAAGAATGCTTTCCTTATACTCCTTGCTCTGCTGCTCAAAGAGTTCCATGCACGGCATGCTGACTACACGAACATCAATTCCCTGCTTCAATAATTCTTCCTGTGCTTGCACTGCAACAAATACCTCAGAACCGGAAGCTATCAATATACCATCCATATCCTTTTTGCTTGCTTCCGAAACAACATACGCCCCTTTGAGAGCTTCCTTGCTGGAGCCTGCTAATTGCGGGATATTTTGACGTGTCAAAACAAGAATGGTTGGCGTATTTTTGCTTGTAATCGCCTGATACCATCCTGCAGCAGTTTCCCTCGCATCCGCAGGACGGAATACGTTAACATTCGGAAGAGAACGCAGCATTGCCAACTGTTCAATCGGCTCGTGCGTCGGACCATCTTCACCAACACCGATACTGTCATGTGTAAGAATGTAAGTCACAGGAATTCCCATGAGCGCAGCCAAACGAAGCATTGGCTTCGTATAATCACTAAAGACAAAGAAGGTTGCAATATATGGACGAATGCCACCATGCAGGAACATGCCATTTGCAATCGCCGCCATTGCAAGCTCACGAACACCAAAATGCATGTTGCGTCCCTTATAATTATCTTTGCTAAAATCGCCTTCTCCCTTCATTTCTGTCTTGTTAGACGGTCCAAGATCGGCACTTCCTCCCATCAGTTGCGGCAAAAGCTCCTTCAAACGATTAATGCAATTTCCAGAAAGCGTGCGCGTAGCCTGCGGCTTATCCTCATAAGACCAAAAAGCTTCGTCGTTCATCAATGCATCAGCATCAATTTCATCATGCATCTTTTCCCAAAGCTTCTTTTCCTCTGGATATTTCTTTGCATATTCCTCGAACAGCTTATTCCATTCCGCTTCAGCACTCTCGCCCTTTTTAGCAAGCATGCTAAAATGATCATACACCTCATCAGGAATCGAGAAGCTTTCCTCTGGATTCTGCCACTGCAAGGTTTCCTTCAAAGCCTTCACGTTCTCGTCACCAAGCGGTTCGCCATGAGCGCTTGCCTTTCCTTGCTTTGCAGGACAACCATAGCCAATTTCTGTTTTGACTGTAATAAAGGACGGTCGTTCCTTGTCAGCTTTTGCTTGCTCAATTGCCCTGCCGATAGCTTCAAGATCCGTACCATCTTCTACTGTTATCGTCTGGAACCCAAACGCTTCCATTCTCTTTTGTACATTTTCAGTAAACGTAATATCCGTATTCCCCTCAATCGAAATGCGATTGCTGTCATAAAGAACAATCAGCTTGGAAAGCCCCAGTGTTCCTGCAATGGAAAAGGCTTCGGAAGAAATCCCTTCCATCATGCAGCCATCGCCTCCCAATGCAAAAGTATAGTGGTCAACAACAGGAAAATCCGGCTTATTGAATTTTTCTGCAAGATGTGCCTCCGCAAT
>CALELM010000086.1 GCA_937902665.1 uncultured Selenomonadaceae bacterium | reverse complement strand
CGTTTTCCTCTAAAAACGCATGGATATCTTCTGTTTTCATCAGCTCTGTGCGCAGATTTCCCGTATCCTTCGTCTCCAAGCCGGCACCACCTTTACAAATGAAGAAAAATAACATATACTTTGTTTGTTTACCGTATTTTATGATGTTTTTTATCAAAAAGCAATATGCACACTGCATAGTATGAAGGGTGGTGAGCGGATGCAGGTGCTTTGTTCGGAGGAACAGTTCGAGCGCGAGTTTTTCGTTGAAAGATCAATAAAAAAGAGCGAGCGCGGAGAGCTGCTCCTGCTGCGCCGCCGCGCCGACGGCAGGATTGCACTTTACCAAAGAGCAAATGCAGGAACTGAAAGATGCAGGTATCCATCTGGGGTTTGTGACGCTTCATGTTGGACTTGGGACATTTCGCCCCGTAAATGTTGACAAGATTGAAGATCATGTCATGCACAAAGAATATTTTTCTATTTCCGAAGAAACAGCAAAGCTGATTCGAGATACCAAAAAAGCGGGGCATCGTGTTGTTGCAGTGGGAACGACCTCTATCCGTACCTTGGAATCGGCTGCATCGGCAAAGAATGATATCAAGGGATGCAGCGGCTGGACGGATATCTTCATCTACCCCGGATATGAATTCAAGATTGTTGATGCAATCGTCACAAATTTCCATTTACCAAAATCGACGCTTATCATGCTGATCAGTGCCTTTGCTGGAAGAGAATTTGTGTTAGATGCGTACAAAACAGCTGTTGAACAAAAGTACCGTTTCTTTTCCTTCGGTGATGCGATGTTCCTTTCTTGCATTCAGGAAAGAAAGGAAAGAATCCGTGAATTGGAAAAACTGAATTAACAGGCTGTACTCAAGAAATTAAGCAGTTCATGTTTCAACACTCTTTCTTTTTTGTTGACAGAATTGCAAGATTCTATTATAATATCCTGCGAGAGATAACAAAAAGGAAAACCTCTGATGGGTGTCGAAACCCCACTAAAATCGAGACAGGTTTTCCTAACTTGCGAAAGCCCCGGAAGCCTTGAAAATGCTGGCTTCGTGGCATGTTGCCGTAAAGTGGGGGACTTCGCACAGCTCTTGCAGGGGCAAAATGGGGGAGGTTTTCCAAAACCCTCCAATCAGCCCAGTAACCATGCGGGTTACAGGAGCAAGAGTTGACAGAGCACAGCCCGACATACCGGGCGATGTTTTTTTATTCTTATTTGATGAGAAAATTTAATAGCATGGTTGATGCAGTCCAGTTTATGGACATTTTTTCCGTGAACTAAAAAAGCCACCGATGTTTCGGTGGTTTTTTTAGTTCACGGAAAAAATGAAAAAAAGGTATTTTCTTGTACACTGGAGATGTCCGATATTTATGATATTTATGGAGAGGGAGGGTTCGGTATGTGTGTTGTTTATTTATTGTCGAAGGGTTCTCATGCAAAAAAGGATGGAGGTCGGCTTGTCATTGAAAAGGAAGGCTCTGTGGAAGCCTCGTTGCCGCTGCTTCAGGTTCATCATGTGGTGGTTGGTTCGGGTGCCAATATATCCACACCTTTGCTCTTTTTTCTGATAGAGAATCATGCGGAGATTTCCTTTGTTGACTTTCGCGGAAAAGTGCTTGCTGGCATTTGCGGGAATCGAATCTCATGGCAGCGTACCAAACAGCAAATGGATCTGTTTTTTGACAGGCAGGCTAGGCTGGCGCTTATCCATACGTTTTTGGGAGAGAAGCTTGCAAATCAATGCAAATTGCTGAAATACTATGCAAAAATAAAAAAAGACCAAGAAGTTTCCTTCTTGGCAGATGAAATACATTTTTTCCAAAAGAAGCTTTTAGCAGAATCGGATGAAGAGGTTATTCGTGGCTTGGAAGGAATCTCTTCCAAGAAATATTTCTCAGCATTTCCTTTTCTGCTGAATTCGCATTGGGAATGGAATGGCAGAAACCGCAAACCGCCCAGAGATCCTGTCAATTCCTTGTTGAGTTATGGGTATGCCTTTCATCTTCGTGAGCGTGACCTTTTGTATTATCAGCTTGGCATGCATTATGTAAGGCTGTATCATGGGGACACTGTTGCAGCCGACAGTTGCTGGAGAAAGCTTTCCTTGCCCAAGGTTCAGATTGAAGATGGCGCAATCCTTTATGATATTATGTCCATCTATACACCGGATCTGCCGCTTTATGGATACGATAAAGGGAAGCAGCTTGTAAACCTTGGAAATAATCTTTCGACCGGTACCAAGATGAGGAAATTCCTGTTTGCTTATCCGGATGCTGTGCGGACTTATCTGTGCGGATTGAAGCTTTTCGTGAAAGAGCCGGAAAAAGATGGCGGTTCTTTTGACATTGCAAACGATTTCCGAAACAGCATCGACCATATGAAGTATCTGAGCGGTGACGGAATGAGCCTGATGGACTATTATTCCAAGGTGTTCCACTTGTTCTTCACCTATGATACTAAGCTTCGGAAGAGTATCAGCTTTATTTTCAACAACATTATGATGCGCTATTTCTTGGCTGCTTCCCTGAAATTCCATCCGGGCGCAGATACCTGTGATATTGAATTGAAAGAACTGACATCCGATAAGTTTACCTATAAATTCGTGGAAAAGGATTCTAAAGGAAAAAGTAAAAACTTTGAGGAGGTTCATAACGAAACCTATATCACTTTGGCAGAAAAGCTTATGAATCTTCGGCTTTGATAGAAGCAAATCTAAGCCATTTCTTGATTAAAAAACCAGAAAAAGATATTGACGATAGGTTTGATTTGTGATATCATGTCAAAAGTTGCTTGAGAAAGAAGAAGCCACCGCTTCTCACCTGCTGGCAGAGGTCAGATGGGTTCATAGTGCAGTATTTTACAGGGTGGCTTGTGCCATCCTGTTTTATTTTGTTTTTGGGAGGTGTTTTTACTATTAGCAAGGAGTCTTTGAGAATCAACGAAGAAATCCGCATTAAGGAAGTTCGTGTTACGGGTGCAGCTGGTGAACAGTTGGGAGTCATGCTTACACGGGATGCACTTCAAATGGCTGAGGAGCAGCATCTTGATTTGGTCGAGGTTGCACCCAAGGCAAAGCCGCCTGTTTGTCGTATTATGGATTTTGGGAAGTATAGGTACGAACAGCAGAAACGGGAAAAAGAAGCCAAGAAAAAGCAAAAGGTCATCACGATTAAAGAAGTCAAGCTTCGGCCGAATATTGAACAACACGATTTTGATGTCAAGCTGAAGAACGCACTTCGCTTTGTGGAAGAAGGAAACAAGGTCAAGGTGACGATTATGTTCCGTGGAAGGGAGCTTTCCCATCCGGAACTGGGCAAGGAGGTATTGGCACGTGTTGCCGAGAATCTCGGTGATGGTGTTTCTATTGAGCGTCCTGCCAAGCTTGAGGGAAAAAATATGACGATGATTGTTGCGCCTAAGGCGCAGAAAGCATCCAAGCCAAAACAAGATTTGAATTCTAAGGGAGGAAACAGTAATGCCAAAGATTAAGACGCGCAGAGCTGCTGCAAAACGCTTTACCGTAACAGGTAGTGGTGAGTTCAAACGCAATAAGGCGTACAAGAGACATATTTTGGAGAAGAAGTCCCCGAAGCGTAAGAGAAATCTTCGCAAGGCAGCACTTGCTGTTGCTTCGGAGCGCGGTCGCATCAAGAGCATGCTTCCGTATGCTTAAGGGGTTTTGTTTAATACTGATTTAGGAGGAAAGAAACATGCCAAGAGTAAAAGTAGGCGTGACAGCACATAGACGTCATAAGAAGATTTTGAAATTAGCTAAGGGCTATAAGGGGTCTAAGAGCAAGCAGTTCAAGAAAGCAAATGAGACTGTAATGAAGGCTCTTTACTATGCACGTCGTGACCGTCGTGCAAAGAAGGGGAATTTCCGTCGTCTTTGGATTGCTCGCATTAATGCGGCAGCTCGTGCAAACGGTATTTCCTACAGCCGTCTTGTGAATGGTCTTACCGTGGCAGGCGTTGAGGTGAACCGTAAGATGTTGGCTGAGTTAGCTATCAGTGATGAGAAGGCATTTGCTCAGTTTGTGACGATTGCTAAGGAAAATCTGTAAGCTATATTAGGAGGGACTGCTTTAGCAGTCCCTTTTTTGATGGGAGGATGTTATGGGAGGCTTGATAGAGAGTGCCGCTAATAAAAAATTAAAGCTGGTTCGAGAACTCAGGCAGAAAAAACATAGGGATCGAGAAGGCCTTTTTTTGGCAGAAGGAGTGCGTCTTTTGGAAATGGCGGTCGCTTCTGCGTGGAAGATACGTTTTGTTCTTTTTGTGAAAGGGCTGATGTCAGAGCAACGTGGAATATGTCTGTTGGAGGATATGGAAAAAAAGGGCATAGAGCTGTATGAAGTTCCGATGGGGCTTTTTGAACGAGTTTCTGATACGAGCAGCCCGCAGGGAATTCTTGCTGTTATGGAACAGCAACGCATAAGTTTGGATAGTATTCCCAAGAAAAATCCGCCTCTTTTGGTCGTTTTGGATGGCGTGCAGGATCCGGGAAATGCCGGTACTATAATTCGTACTGCAGATGCAGCAGGTGCAGATGGTATCATTTTGCTTTCGGGATGTGTGGACGTGTTTTCAGATAAAGTGGTACGTTCTGCCATGGGATCGATTTTTCATTTGCCTATTTGCGCAGGAGTGAAAAAGGAAGATTTTTTTTCTTTTGCACAGGAATATCCGTTGCGTTTATATGCAGCGGCATTAGACAAGGAAGCTCAGGAATATACGGACGTGAATTTTTGCGAGGGTGTGGCATTGATCTTTGGAAACGAAGGAAATGGCATTTCGGATGAAGTAATCTCTATGTCAAATAAATTTTATATACCAATGCATGGCGGGGCAGAATCTTTGAACGTAGCTGCAGCTTCTGCTGTTGCCATCTATGAGGCAGTAAGGCAGAGAAGGCAACTGTGACTTTTGCCAAGAGAAAGAAAATCGGCATTATGGGGAAACGGAATTCATGACAGAGTTTTCGTGGGACTTTTTTCCTTATGACATATTTTTTGTTTTATTTGTGTTAAAAATATCGTATAATGCATACAGATGGCATAAAAACAAGGGAGGTATTTTATTATGGGACTGATTAAAGCAGCAATGGGTGCAGTTGGTGGAGTTCTTGCGGATCAATGGAAAGAGTATTTTTATTGTGAGGCATTGGATGCGGATACGCTTGTAGCGAAAGGGCAGAAACGTGTGGGTGGCAGAAGCTCCAATACAGATGGTGAGGATAATATTATTTCCAACGGCTCTATTATTTCGGTAAATTCCGGGCAGTGCATGATTATTGTTGAGCAGGGCAAGGTAGTTGAGATTTGCGCAGAACCTGGCGAGTTCAAGTATGATACGTCATCTGAGCCAACGATATTTGAAGGTGATTTGGATCAGAACCTGCGGGCGATTTTTAAGGAAGTAGGGAAACGCTTTACTTTTGGCGGCGATGCCGCAAAAGACCAAAGGGTTTATTATTTCAACACAAAGGAAATTATGGGAAACAAGTATGGTACGCCGCAGCCGATTCCTTTCCGTATCATAGATGCAACAATCAATCTTTCTGCAACGGTTTCCATTCGTTGTTTTGGTGAGTACAGCTATCGCATTGTAAATCCTATTCAGTTTTATACGAATGTTTGCGGAAATGTCGAGGATGTTTATGACAGAAGCGAGATTGATGGGCAGTTAAAATCAGAACTTCTGACTGCATTGCAGCCGGCATTTGCAAAAATTTCTGCGCTGGGGATTCGATATGATGAGCTTCCTGGTCATACAATGGAAATTGCAGATGCTCTGAATGAGGTACTTAGCAAGCGTTGGGGAGAACGTGGAATCAAGGTCGGTACCTTTGGTGTGTCAAGCGTAACGGCAAATCCGGAGGACGAAAAACGTTTGAAGGATCTGCAGTTCTCTTCTCCTTTGATGAATCCCGGAATGGCTGGTGCCTTTACGGTCAATGCACAGGCACAGGCAATGCAGGATGCTGCAAAAAATGAAGGTGGCATGGGTGCAATCGGTGGCTTTATGGGCATGAATATGGCGCAGCAGGCAGGCGTGAATGCCGGACAAATGTTTCAGATGGCAGCGCAGCAGCAGGCACAGGCACCAAAACCAGCACAGAATGTTCAAGCTGCTGGGTGGACATGTTCGTGCGGACATACGGGGAATGCAGGGAAATTCTGCTCGGAATGCGGAAGTCCTCAGCCTGCGCCTGCTTCGTCTTGGGTATGTTCCTGCGGTAAGGAAAATACGGGAAAATTCTGCTCGGAATGCGGAAAGCCACGTCCTGCCGGTCCTTGGACCTGCTCCTGCGGCACAGTGAATGAAGGAAAATTTTGTTCTAACTGCGGAGCTTCCAGAAGCTGAGGTGGATTGATATGGCAAATGCAACAGTAAGTTATAAATGCCCGCATTGTACGGCTCCTCTCAGTTTCCAGCCGGGACATGACAAAGTTACTTGCGAATACTGTGGGAATGAATTTGAGATTTCCACGATTAAGTCACTTTTTGACAAAGAGCAGGAGAGGGCAGCAAAGGCAGCAGAAGCACAGGAAGCAAAGTGGGATACAGAGTCAGCAGGGCAAGAGTGGGATGAAGATGCATCTGCACTTCGGAAGTTTACCTGTTCTTCCTGCGGAGCAGAATTGGTCTGTGATGAGAACACAATGGCAACGGAGTGTTGCTATTGCGGAAATCCGACCATGGTTCCATCACGTTTTGATGGAATGTTGAAACCGGATTATGTAATACCTTTCAAGAAAACGAAAAAGGAAGCAGTGGAGGCTTTGAAAGCTTTCTATAAGGGAAAAACTTTGCTGCCGAGTGCATTTACGGCGAATAACCGTGTGGAGGATATTCAGCCAATGTATGTACCTTTTTGGTTGTTTGATTCTCAAGTCACTGCATCGGCTGCTTTTCGCGCTGAGACGGATCGGGTTTATGAAACTGGGGATGATGTCGTCACGGAAACAAGCGTTTTTGCCTGTGAACGTACCGGCACTATGAAATTTGAAAGAATTCCCGTAGATGGCAGTGAGAAAATGGATGATGCCTACATGGAATCTATTGAGCCTTTTGATTACAGCGAGCTTGTGGAATTTAATGCAGGATATTTGGCAGGATACTTGGCGGATCGGTATGATGTGGATGCGGAGAGCTCAGTGCCTCGTGCAGATCAGAGAGTGGAAACAAGTGCCGTTGCCGTTTTGGAAGGAACAGTGGAAGGATACCATCGTGTCAACATGACGGAGCATTTTGTTTCCAAGGAAGATGGAAAGGTTAGTTATGTGCTTGCTCCTGTATGGATTCTTACGACAAAGTATCACGGGAAACCATATACCTTCATGATGAATGGGCAGACTGGGAAGATGGTTGGAAGCCTTCCCTATGACAAGCAAAAGGCTGGCATGTATTTTGGAATTTCAGCATTGATCATGTTGCCGATTTTCTACTTTATTGTGAAATGTCTTGTTGTATAGGAGGGGGACCATGCGGAAAATAGTTTCAGGTTTGACTGGCCTGCTGATTGTGCTTTTGCTTAGCGTTTCTGCTATGGCAGCTGCCAATAAGTCGGCAGAGGTTCCTGTCATGAGCGAAAGCAAGCTGGTATATGTTGACAAAGGAATTTCTGTCATTGACGAGACTAAAATGACAGAATTGGAGAAGCAGCTGAAAGCGATAAATGAAAAGTATGATATTCATGCTGGCGTAGTATTTTTGAAAAATTTGCCAAAGGGAATGACGGCAGAGAAGCTGGCAAAGAGTATCGTGGAGGGAAAAGGCGGCTTTGAGAAGGGAAAAAAGGGTTCCATCGTATTTTTGGTTTCGGCTGACTCGAGGGATTATTACATTGCAACAGGACGCAATTTGAACAAGATTATCACGAGCAGCGTCGGAATCGAGTATATGAAGGACAAGGTTCTCCCAGAGCTTAAGAATGACCGTTTTTCAAAAGCAGCTGTAGTTTTTGCTGAGACGACAGAAAAAGAGATGGCGTATTATGCAGAAACAGGAAAACCTTTCGATCCATCGAGCGAGTTTAGTCCGTTAGCGTTGGGACTGGCAGTGCTTTTGGCTCTCCTTGGAGGTTATGGGGTGAGGTCCTATTTGATTGGGCAGATGAGCAACGTGCATCGTGAGGTTGCTGCGGACGCTTACTTGGAACGGGACACCTTTTCTTTGACAGAAAAGGAGGATACTTATCTGTATACAGATGTGAAAGTTGTTCCAAAGGCAAAGGAATCGGATACGACCTCCAGCGACAGTGGCTCTACTGGAGGCGGAGGCGGAAAATTTTAGTGCTTGAAATCGTTCCTGCTGGAATGCTTCCATAAGTTTTGACTGCGTTGAGCTTTTGCGCAACGCAGTTTTTATTTTGTATATTATGCTGTCCGATTTTTAGGAGCATTGACATTGATATTTTGCTGTTATAGTATAGTGAATAAGGTTTTGCCAGTTTGATTTTCATATCGCTGGCTTGTTGCAGAAAATAATACAGAAAGCAGGAATGGAATGTCTGAACGTAGTCGTCAAATTGGTATATTGTTTCTTTTGGGTTGCAGTTTTTTTCTTGGAAATTGGATGATGCCTGTTACAGATCCCGTGGAAGTGAATTATGCACAAACGGCAGTAGAGATGCTGCAGTCGGGCGATTGGGTCTCGCCTCGAATTTATGGGCATTTTTGGTATGATAAGCCAGTATTCTTTTATTGGGAGCTGATTGCTGCATTTTCTATATTTGGCATTGCGGATTTTGCAGCACGTTTTTTTCCACCGCTTTTTGCAATGGCAGGACTCTTCCTGGCTTATTTTTTTGCAGGGAAGCTGTACGGAAGGCGTACTGGCTTTTGGTCTGCTGTTATTTTGGGAACTTCCCTGATCTATTGGTGCTTGGCAAAATTGATCATTACGGATATGACCTTGTTTTTCTTTATGAATGGAACTTTGGCATGTTTCTTTTTGGCATATCGGGGAACGAATAAATGGATGTATTATCCGGCGTATTTCTTGGCTGGCTTGTCTGTTTTGACAAAAGGCCCTGTAGGGTTAGCATTGCCAGGTCTGATTATTCTCCTGTTTTTGTTGTGGGACAAAAATTTGGGAGAACTGAAAAGAATGAAAATTTTTTCTGGTATGGTTCTGTTCTTGCTGGTCTGTGTCCCTTGGTACTATCAGATGTATCTATTGCATGGAAGTGACTTTTTGGATACGTTCCTTGGCGTTCACAATTATTTGCGTGCAACTGTGTCAGAACATCCAAAATGGGATGTGTGGTATTATTATGCTGCTATTTTGTTTTTGGGTATTTTCCCGTGGAGCTTGCATTTTCCGTGGGGATTTTGGAAGTGGAAGAAAGAAGGCCGCTGCATAATTTCTTCCGATATGAAATTTTTGCTTCTTTGGACCTTTGTTATTATTGGATTTTTTCAGTGTATGGCAACCAAGTATCCGACGTATACGTTTCCAAGCTTTTTCCCCATTGCTGTGTTGCTGGCACGAATCTATGAGAATAATGAGAAGGTGCTGCACCGCATGGCTCTTGCCGGAGTGATTTTTTCTTTGGCAGTTATGGGCTTTCTTGTGACTGGCGGACAGGGAAACGGTCACTTTGCAGGAAAGTATATTGCAGAGACACTTTTGGAACGTATCAAGGATAATGATTTATTGGTGAGTTTTGGGGACTATCGTGCATCTGTGGTCTACTATACCCAGCATCCAATGTATTCTTTGGATTCTGCCGAAAGTATAGAGAAACGCAGAGAAAAGGTTATGGACTGGAGTGCGAAGAATGTTATGCCATTCCTTGCTTATGAGGATATTCCTGTCGATAAGGATGTTTATTTGGTTGTGGAAGATCATCGTGCCAAGGAATTTGATCGCTATTTCCAAAAGGAAGAATGGCAGCTGCTTGCCAAAGCGACACCCTCGGATGAGATTATGTGGCTGTACTATCGACCAGCAAAAACAGAATAAGGAGGAGTTTTTTTGCTTGAAAAAATGATGGAACAAATTCGGTATCATTTTTTTACGCGGGAGTTTATTCTTTTTGTTATAATTGGTACGTTTAATACTTTTAATTGCAGTTTCATTGCATGGATGATTACGCAAGTAATTCCCAATAGCAACGTAGCTTTCAATATCGGGTATCTCCTTTGCAATATTCTTGCGTATGTACTGAATTGCAAGGTGGTATTTTTTGAACCAATGACTATGCAGAGGTATATTAAATTTTTTGTATCGTATATACCGAATTACATCATACAAAACGTAATTGTTGTTATATTTTACAATATGATGGGCTTTCCTGATATTGCAAGCTTTGTTATTGCCGCAATTTTAGGAGTTCCAGTTACCTTTTTGTTTGTCAAGATATTTGCTTTTGGGAAAAAATGAGATAAAGGAGCTTTTATCGTGAGAAATTTAATTGTCAATGCAGATGATTTTGGAATACATTCTTCGGTGAACGATGCTGTTTGCGAGGCATATGAACATGGATTGCTTCGGAGTACCTCCTTGATAGCTACTGGAGCTGCGGCAGAGGAAGCAGCGGAAATGAGCAGGGAGCGTAAAGGTCTCAGTGTTGGAATCCATATTACTCTGGTAGCAGAAAGTCCCGCTTTGCCAGCAGATCAAGTAAAATCGCTTGTTGGGGAAGATGGGAAGTTTTTGCCGGCCTATGGTGCTTTTATGAAGAGGTATTTTTCGGGGGGATTTGACAAGGCTGAGTTGTATGCGGAATGTGAGGCTCAGATTCTCCGTGCCAAGGATCTGGGCGTGAAGATCTCACACTTAGACAGTCACCAGCATTTGCATGTACTGCCAGAGGTTCTTGAGGTCTGTTTTGAGTTAATGAAGAAATATCATATTCCTTGTATGCGTATTCCGGCAGAACCGTATATGTTTACGGGAGAATATCCTGTTTCTTTTTTCCGTTGGGGAGCTAAGTGTGCTTTGAGCTTTCTTGCAGGACAGGCAAAAAGCAAGGCAAAGCAACAAGGTTTTCGTGTTCCGGATGCTTTTTTTGGAATGTCTGCTGGGGGGCATATGGAAGAAAAGTATTTTTTTGGCGTTTTAAAGAATTTGCCGGATGGCGTAAGTGAGATTATGCTCCATCCTGGAACGGATAATAAGGCTTTGGCTCGAAAGTATGACTGGGGTTACCATTGGGAGGAAGAACTTTCATCTGTGATATCGCATGGCGTATTGCAGTATACGTTTAGTCACGGGATCGTGCCGATATCCTATCATGATCTTTGATTCATAAATTGGAAGGGAGTTGTTGTTTGCGTGCAAAGGTTGCTGATTCTCTGCCTTGTGATGTTTTTTGTGGGATTGAATTTTTTGCCAATCACGGATCCTGTAGAATCGAATTACGTGCTTACAGCAAAGGAAATGGTTTTTTCAGGAGATTTGTTTTCCCCAAGAATTTATGGGAACTATTGGTTTGATAAACCAATCATGTTTTATTGGGAGTTGATTGCTTCATTTAAGCTGTTTGGAATATCAGAAGCCTCTGCTAGACTTTTTCCGGCAATTTTTGCATCGTTTGGCGTGTTTTTGACATATTTTTTTGGAAAACGTATTTATGATAAAAAAACTGGGATGGTTGCAGCAGTTGTTTTAGCAACTTCACTGGAATATTGGTATATTGCCCATGCGGTCATTACAGATATGACTTTGTTTGTTGCATTCTCAGTTGTCCTGATAGCTTTTTATTTAGGTTACAGTGAAAAGAAACCAAATTATTATTATATTTCTTATGCTGCAGCAGGGATTGCAGTTCTGACAAAAGGACCTATTGGATTTCTGTTGCCTGGTACCATTATTTTGCTGTTTTTGCTTTGGCAGAGGGATTTACGTCATTTTTTGAAGCTTCGGTTGGTAAGTGGGATGATTCTTTTTCTTGCCATTATTTCTGTTTGGTATTATCCAATGTACCTGATGCATGGGGAGGAGTTTATCTCCGTGTTTTTTGGTACGCACAATGCACTTCGGGCAACGGTATCGGAGCATCCGCAGTTTGATGTTTGCTATTACTATTTAGTTATTTTTATAGCGGGCTTTATACCTTGGGTATTCATGGTGCTGCCTGCAACGGTTTGCAAATATTGGAAGCAAAGGAAGCTTCCGGTCTTGGATATGTGCCAAAAATTTTTGCTTGTTTGGGGTATTACTGTTCCAGTGGTGTTCCAATGTTTTGCAACGAAGTATATTACCTATACGTTTCCATACATGATGCCGGTTGCTATTTTGTTTGCTCTTTACTTTAAGGAGCATGATAAAGCCTTTCAACGTTTGGCAATAGGAACGGCAGTTGTTTTTAACATTCTTTACTTTGCTGTAGCTGTCCCGCTGTGTGACCAAAACTCAGAAAAAAGATTGGCGCAGGAAACGGAAAACTTGTTAAAGGAAAATGATTTGATTGTCAGTTATGGAAGACGCTATCCAACTTCCTTTGTTTTTTATGCAGGGCGAGAGGTTTTTCGTATGGAAGATGCCAGTGCTATTGAAACATTAAAGCCGCATGGTTCTACTTGGTCGAACACGAATGTCATGCCGTTCATTGCGGCAGAAGATCTCCCCCAAAATCAGGACATCATTGCCTTAGTGGGAAAAAAGAAGTTGGATGATTTCAAAAGCAGGGTAACAGGCGAATGGGAGTGTTTAAAGGAAGTGGAGGATACACTTGTATTTAAGCGATACAAATGAATGAAGGGAGTCCATCTGAGATAAAATGAAATTAGTATCAATTGTAGTTCCCGTTTATAACGAAGAAGCTAATATAGAGTATTTTTATCGTGCCGTGAAAAATGTTATGTCATCGCTGCCGTATGCCTATGAGATTGTATTCGTAGATGATGGTTCCAAGGACACAAGCAGGGAAATACTTTTACGGTTGGAATCGGAAGATGATTGCGTTCAGCCTATTTTTTTAGCAAGAAATTCCGGCCACCAGTTGGCATTGACGTGCGGTCTTGATCATGCAGATGGAGATGCTGTTATTACAATGGATGGAGATATGCAGCATCCGCCTGAGCTTATACCGGAGCTTTTGGAAAAATGGGAAAATGGCTTTGATGTGGTTCAAACGGTACGCATGACAACAGAAGGGGTATCATTTTTTAAGCGAATGACATCAAAGTATTACTATAAAATGCTGAACATGATTTCTGATGTTCCTATTCAACCAGGCGGTTCGGATTTTCGTTTGATGGATCATCAAGTGGTTGTGGCGTTTCGCCGTTATCGGGAGCATGCACGTTTTATACGTGGGATGGTTGGCTCTATGGGATTTCGGCAAACTAAAATGGAGTTTGTTGCGCCGAAACGTTTTGCAGGGGTATCGAAGTTTTCTTTGAAAAAAATGGCTCATTTTGCGTTAGATGGGATACTTGCTTATTCCTCAGTCCCCCTTCGTTGGGCATTTTATCTTGGAATTATGAGTGGGATAGCAAGCATTTTACTTTTATTTCATGTTTTTTTTGAGAAATTGCAAGGCAACGCAGTCGCTGGCTGGGCAACAATTACAGTGTGTATTTTATTTTTTGGCGGACTGCAAATGGTATTCCTTGGAATTATTGGAGAATATGTCGGGCGAATATTTGAAGAAGTAAAAAATCGTCCGCTGTATCTTGTAGCGAAAGAAAAAGGAAAATCTTTTAAGCAGCTTTGACGGACAGGGACAGGGGAAATCGTTATGCTGAAGAAATGGGAAGTATATCATGCAGATAGAAAGAAATCTGTGCAGCTTGCCAAGGAGCTTGGCATATCTGAAATGTTGGCAGGGATCCTGCTGTATCGTGGTATTGATACAAAGAAAAGTGGTAAAAATTTTCTTTTTCCAGAAACAGAACAAATGCTTTATGATCCGTTCTTAATGAAGGATATGGAGACTGCGGTGAATCGAATTTGCAGGGCAATTTCTTTGGGTGAAAAGATAACTGTCTATGGCGACTATGATGTTGACGGAATTACAGCAACGGCTCTTTTGTTCAGAAATTTATGTCGCCTTGGAGCGAATGCCAGTTTTTATATACCGAACCGTCAAAGGGAAGGATATGGTTTTCATCAAGAAGCACTGCATTCCTTGGCAGCAGAAGGGACGCAGCTGCTGGTTTCTGTAGATTGCGGTATATCTTCTGTTGAAGATGTAGCGAACGTAAAAGATTTGCTGGATATTATAATTACAGATCATCATATTCCGGGAAAGACCATTCCAGATGCAGTGGCAGTGGTTAATCCGCATCAAGTTGATTGCAGTTATCCCAACAAAAATTTGGCAGGTGTTGGAGTAGCATACAAGCTATGCCAGGCTCTTTGGAAAAAAATGAAGCAAGAAGACTTTTTAGGCGATTTGGAGTTTGTGGCACTTGGTACCATTGCGGATGTTGTTTCTTTGTTAGGAGAAAATCGAAAACTGGTAAAGCTTGGATTAGAAAGAATGGTGCATACGGAGTTCAAGGGAATACAGGCATTGATAGAGGTGTCAGGACTTGCAGGGAAGAATATTACATCTACCCAAGTAGGTTTTATCTTGGCTCCGCGTCTTAATGCAGCAGGCAGAATTGGCGATGCAGTGGATGGAGTGAAATTGCTTCTTGCAGATATTTCGGAAGAAGCAGAAGAATTAGCACAGAGGTTGCATGAAGAAAATTTATACCGGCAAGAAATTGAACGAGAGATTCTGGATTTGGCAGAAGAAAAGCTTTCTCAGGAAAGTGGCTTCAACCGTCATAGTATTGTGTTGGATGGGGAAGGCTGGCATCCAGGGGTCATTGGCATTGTTGCATCTCGGTTGGTAGAAAAATATTATTTGCCGACCATTATTATCTCCCGCAATGGAAATATATGCAAAGGCTCTTGCCGCAGCATAAAGGGCATTCATATTTATGAGGCTTTGCAAGCATGCAAGGAGCATCTTTTAGGTTTTGGCGGTCATGAACAAGCAGCAGGAATTACCTTGCAGGCAGATCATGTGGACAGCTTTCGGATAGCTTTTGACAGTTATGTTGCAAATCACCTGTCTGATGAGGATTCTATTCCGCATATCCCCATAGAATTTGAAATGCTTCCTCAAGATGTTACTATGGATCTGGTAGAGGAATTGGCTCGGTTGGAGCCGTATGGCATGGGAAATCCAAAGCCTGTTTTTGGTTGCCGTAATGTTCGTGGAGAAAATGCACGTCCTATAGGACGAAATGGGCAGCATCTGTCGTTTTTGCTTAATGGGACGGATTCTGCAGTAAAAATGATTTGCTGGAATAAAGGTGACTATGCTGGTATTGTTAATGCAGAATCTGTCGATATTGTCTACGTTCCTGAAATGAATGAGTGGCAAGGCCGAAGATCAGTGGAGTGTTTTTTGCAGGAGATGGAACCTGCAGATTGCGAAAGGGTATTTCCCAATCGAGATATGTTAATAAAAATCTATACATTTTTAAGAGGTTTGGAGAAAGCTAACAAGAAAATACCGTATGACAGTATTTTGTTGACAAAACAGTATGTATCTTTTTATGGTCATATATCGCTTTATACCATGGAACAGGGATTGCAGGTATTTCAGGAGTTAGGGATTCTTTGCAAAGACTTGCAGGACAAGGAATATATCATGAAGGTTCCAAAAGCAAAGCTGGATCTTCAACAATCATTGCTTTATCGGTCACATCTGGCAGCCAAATGATTGTGCTTGTTGAGGAGTGGTACACATGAATGACAAGAATCAGAAACCAGTAACAATTGACGGTATTATAGATGCAGTACAGAAATATCAGCCGAATGCAAGCGTGGGATTGATGCGCCGTGCATTTGAGTTGGCACAAGTAGCGCATGCAGGACAGGTTCGGGCATCTGGTGAGGCATATATCATACACCCCCTTAATGTTGCTGAAATCTTGACGAAATTGCATATTGACGATGTGACTGTGAGTGCTGCTTTTTTGCATGATGTGGTTGAGGATACGACCTATACAATTGAACAGATGCAGGAGATGTTTGGCCAAGAAGTTGCTATGTTGATCGATGGCGTTACAAAGCTTGGAAAAATTCAATATAAATCCAAGGAAGAGCAGCAGCTGGAAAACTATCGAAAGATGTTTTTGGCAATGGCAAAGGATATACGCGTTATTATGATCAAGCTTGCTGACCGCCTACACAATATGCGCACATTGAAATATATGCGTGCGGATAAGCAAATCCGTATTGCGCGAGAGACGATAGAGATCTATGCACCGCTTGCCAATCGACTGGGAATCTCCAATATCAAATGGGAATTAGAGGATCTGTGTTTTCGTTACTTAGAGCCTGAAAGATACTATGAGTTGGTGGAGGGAGTCAGCAAAAAGCGAAAGGAACGCCAAGCGTTTATAGACACTGCAACGGATAAAATTAAGGAAAAGCTGCTACTTGCAAAGATAGATGGCGAAATTAGCGGACGAGCAAAGCATTTTTACAGCATTTACAAGAAAATGAAGCGTGATAAAAAGGATATCAGTGAGATTTATGACCTTTCGGCGGTGCGTGTTTTAGTACACACTGTAAAAGACTGCTATGCCGTTTTGGGAATGATTCATGCCATGTGGAAGCCTATTCCGGGGCGCTTCAAGGATTATATTGCCATGCCCAAATCCAATGGGTACCAGTCGCTTCACACAACAGTTATGACAGAAGGCTCGCCGCTTGAAATTCAGATTCGTACTCTTGCTATGCATCAGGTTTCGGAATATGGTGTTGCGGCGCATTGGAAGTACAAGGAATCGGGCAAGAGCGTTGGTGCTAACAGTGACATGGACCAGAAGATGAGCTGGCTTCGCCAATTAGTAAATCTGCAACAGGAGCTTAGTGATCCAAGGGAATATTTTGAAGCATTAAAGGTAGATGTGTTTTCGGATGAGGTTTTTGTCTTTACGCCAAAGGGCGATGTGATTGACTTGCCCAAGGGGTCAATACCCATAGATTTTGCATATCGAATCCATACGGAAGTTGGGCATCACTGTATTGGTGCAAGAGTCAACGGTAAGCTGGTCCCTTTAGAGCATAAGCTAAAGAACGGGGATATTGTTTCTGTTATCACGAACAAGGCAAATAATGGACCGAGCCGAGACTGGCTTAATATTGTAGCATCGTCAGAAACTAGAAGTAAAATTCATTCTTGGTTCAAGAAGCAGCGCAGGGAAGAAAACATAGAACGCGGTCATGACATGATCGTGCAGGAAGCAAAGCATCTTGGCTACAATCCAAAAGACCTTTTGAAGGAAAACCGCTTACAAATGGTGGCTGATAAGCTGAATATCCAGAATGAAGAAGATTTGCTGGCAGCACTTGGCTATGGGGGGGTGGCACTTCCAGGAATTTTGTCAAAATTGATAGAATTTCACAAAAGAGAACTGCAGGAACATTCCATACCAGATGTGACACAGCTTTTAAGCAAGTTAAAACGTCCAGTGGCAGGAAAGCCTAAGAGTGGAAGCCATGGAATTCTAGTAGAAGGAGAAAGCGGGCTTTTAGTTCGCCTGGCTCGTTGCTGCAATCCGATTCCGGGGGATGCCATTACTGGATACATTACGCGAGGACGTGGTGTTTCTGTGCATTGCTCAGATTGCCCAAATGTATTGAACGATACGGATTTTTCCAGGATGATCGAGGTGACATGGGATATTGGGGTTGACAAGGAATATACAGTAGAGCTGGAAATTATTTGCAATGACAAGAGCGGCGTATTGGCTAATATCCTCGCAATGCCATCGGAAATGAAGCTGAATATTCATTCTGTTAAAGCCAGTCCCAATCGCAGCAATAAAACCTCTACTGTTCTCTTGGGATTGGATGTGCATAACGCCCAGCAGGTTCAGCAAATGATGAATAAATTGCGGCGTGTGAAGGATGTTTACAGTGTTTCGCGTGCGATAGGCAATGTTCCATAAGAAATAGAGGTATTTAAGTACAACTAAATGAAAATATTGGCACGGCTGGTATGAAAAACATAAAATTTTAATGGAAAAATAAGAAGCGAGCGTTGCAGTGCCGATGCTATAATATGTTACTTGTTTTTGGTTTACAGCTGTACATATAGGGTGTATAATAACTTTAGTTTGTAAAAATTGGCCTATTTTGTGAAATGCTGATAAAATTTGATGACTCAGCATAGGTGTCTTCCACGTTCATGCATGGGGGGTATCTTATGGAGTAAACAAGTGGTGGGCATATCCCTCGCTTTGTTGAAACGCTGACGAAGGAGGAAATCTGCTGGTGCAAGTTTCTTGATTCAAGGCGTTATAAGAAAATTTGGGCCAAAGCTATTTGCTTGTAACTTTATTTCATGAGGAGGTAATTCAAAATATGAGCAAAAAGATGAAAACAATGGATGGAAATACTGCTGCGGCGTATATATCTTACGCATTTACAGATGTGGCGGCGATTTATCCGATTACACCATCCTCGCCTATGGCTGAGCATGTTGATGAAATGGCGGCAAAGGGTGTAAAGAACATTTTTGGACAGAAGGTTCGTTTGGTTGAGCTTCAGTCTGAGGCAGGTGCTGCAGGTGCGGTGCATGGTTCTTTGCAGGCTGGTGCTCTTACGACGACGTATACAGCATCACAAGGCTTCCTGCTGATGATACCGAATCTCTATAAGATTGCAGGTGAGCTCCTTCCGGGTGTTTTTCATGTAAGTGCTCGTGCGCTTGCGGCAAATACCTTGAATATTTTTGCAGATCATCAGGATGTTATGTCCGCTCGTCAATGTGGTTGCGCCATGCTTTGCGAAGCAAGCGTTCAGGAAGTCATGGATCTCTCTGCAGTCGCTCATCTTGTAGCGATTAAAGGACGTTTGCCGTTTATCAATTTCTTTGATGGTTTCCGTACTTCTCATGAGATTCAAAAGATTGAGATGATCGATTATACTGACCTCAGCAAGTTCCTTGACTGGGATGCTGTTAAGGAATTCCGCCGTCGTGCATTGAACCCGGATCATCCAGTGATTCGTGGTACGGCACAGAATCCAGATACCTACTTCCAGTCCCGTGAGTCGGTCAATCGTTTCTATGATGCACTTCCGGATCTTGTTGAGGAGGCCATGGCTCAAATGGCGGAGATTACGGGACGTGAGCATCATGTCTTTGATTATTATGGTGCTGATGATGCGGATCGTGTTGTCATTGCTATGGGTTCTGTTTGCCAGGCACTTCAGGAAACAGTGGATTATTTGAATGCAAACGGTGAAAAGGTAGGTCTTCTCTCCGTTCATTTGTATCGCCCGTTCTCGATAAAGCATTTCTTTAAGTATCTGCCTAAGACGATAAAGAAGGTTGCTGTCCTTGACCGCACGAAAGAGCCAGGGTCTCTTGCAGAGCCTTTGTATCTTGATGTTAAGACTGCATTCTACAATTCGGATATGCATCCTGTGGTCGTCGGCGGCCGTTTCGGTATCGGTGGAAAGGATACGACTCCGGATCAGCTTCTTGCTGTTTATGAGGAACTCAAAAAGGATGCCCCGAAGGATAACTTTACGCTCGGAATTGAAGATGACCTTACTAATCATTCGCTTGCTTCTTATGATGGAGATGTTAACTTTACTCCAGAAGGGACAACAGCTTGCAAGTTCTGGGGACTTGGTTCTGATGGAACGGTTGGTGCAAATAAGAGTGCTATTAAGATTATTGGAGATAAGACAGATCTTTACGCACAGGCATATTTTGCTTATGATTCAAAAAAATCTGGCGGTATAACGATGAGCCATTTGCGTTTCGGTGCAAAGCCTATCAATAGCCCGTACCTCATCAATAAGGCAGATTTCATTTCTTGTTCGCAACAGTCTTATGTTTATAAATATGATTTGCTTGCAGGGCTGAAAAAAGGCGGCAAGTTCCTTTTGAATACCGTTTGGTCGGATGAAGACCTTACGAAGCATTTGCCTGCTGCAATGAAGCGTTATATTGCAAACAATGATATTGAGTTCTATACTGTCAATGCTGTTGAGATTGCTAAGGGGCTTGGTCTTGGCGGACGGTTCAACATGGTCATGCAGTCTGCGTTCTTTAAATTGGCTGCTATTATTCCTATTGACGAGGCTGTCAAGTACCTTAAGGAAGCAGTTGTGACATCCTATGGAAAGAAAGGCCAGAATATCGTTGATATGAACAATGGTGCAATTGACCAGGGAATCGACAAGCTTCATAAGGTTGCAGTTCCTGCTGATTGGGCAAATGCTCAGGATGCAGCAGAAGAACAGAAGGATGTTCCGAAGTTCATCAGCGAGATTCAAAATGTAATCAACCGTCAGGAAGGCGACAAGCTCAAGGTTTCGCAGTTTACACCAATGGAAGATGGTACGTTCCCTGTTGGCGGTGCTGCTTATGAGAAACGCGGCACGGCAATCAATGTGCCGGAGTGGCAAGCTGATAAGTGCATTGGCTGCAATCAGTGCTCCTTTGTTTGTCCGCATGCTGCAATTCGTCCGGTTCTCGCAACTGCAGAGGAAAAGGCCGCTGCTCCGGAAGGAATGGAATTTATCGAGTCAAAGGCAGCTAAGGGCATGAATCTTTCCATTGCTGTATCAACAATGGATTGCCTTGGCTGCGGAAACTGTGCGCAGGTTTGCCCAAAACAGGCACTTGTGATGAAACCGCTGGATGATGCACAGAAGGCTAAACAGGCTTACTTTGATTATGGTGTAGATTCTTCAAAGGTTACTCCGAAGAAGAATCCGCTGAAGAAGGAAACTGTTCTTGGAAGTCAGTTTGAGAAGCCGTTGTTTGAATTCTCGGGAGCATGTGCAGGATGCGGTGAGACACCGTATGCGAAGTTGATTACGCAGCTCTTTGGTGATCGTATGTTGATTGCGAATGCTACGGGATGTTCTTCCATTTGGGGTGGCAGTGCTCCTGCGATGCCTTATACTGTAAACCATCGTGGTCATGGACCTGCTTGGGGCAACTCACTTTTTGAGGATAATGCAGAGTTTGGTCTTGGCATGTTCCTCGGAACAAAAGCAGTTCGTGAACGTTTGGCAGATGATGTAAAGGTTGCTCTTGACAGCGGTAAGTGCAGTGAGTCATTGCAGGCTGCTTTGAAGGACTGGGCCGACAATCGCGATAATGGCATGGAAACGAGAGAACGTGCTGATAACCTGATTGCTGCTTTGGAAGCTGAAAAGGGCGATGATGAAATCCTGAATAAGATTTATGAGGATAAGGATTACTTCGTTAAGCGTTCCCAGTGGATTTTCGGAGGTGATGGTTGGGCATACGATATCGGTTATGGCGGTGTCGATCATGTGCTTGCATCTGGCGAAGATGTCAATGTGTTTGTATTTGATACAGAAGTTTATTCCAATACAGGCGGTCAGGCTTCGAAGTCCACTCCATCTGCTGCAATCGCTCAATTTGCTGCAACGGGCAAAAAGACGAAGAAAAAGGATCTTGGTATGATGGCAATGTCGTATGGCTACGTCTATGTCGCTCAAGTTAATATGGGTGCAGATCATAACCAGTTGATTAAGGCTATTGCTGAAGCTGAGGCATATCCGGGACCATCCCTTATTATTGCGTATGCGCCGTGCATCAATCATGGTATTCGCAAAGGTATGGGAAATAGCCAGCTCGAAGGCAAGTTGGCTGTTGAGTGCGGATATTGGGCAAATTTCCGTTATAATCCACAACTCAAGGGTACGGACAAGAATCCATTTAGTTTGGATTCCAAGGAACCTGATTTCAGCAAGTTCCAGGAATTCCTCCAGGGCGAGGTCAGGTACTCTTCGCTTAAACGCAATTTCCCTGAAGCAGCCGAGGCTCTCTTTGAAAAGACTCAGCGTGATGCAGAGGAAAGACTTGCTGGTTACAAGAAGCTTGCTGGCAAGGAATAAGTTTGTCTTTATGTTTGGGCGCTGTCACTTTCGTGGCAGCGCTTTTTCAATAAGTTTTAGATATCAGGAAAGATAGCAGAAAAATTTATCGGAGGTGAGAATTTTATGCGTATTTTATTAGCAGAAGATGACAAAAGACTCGGAAAACTTATCAAGTATATGCTAGAACAAAATGAAATCTCTGTGGAATGGATAACAAATGGGAATGATATTTTTGAGTATGCCATGTATACAGATTATGATATTTTAGTACTAGACTGGATGATGCCAGGAGAAAGCGGCGTAGATGCATGTGCTAAGCTTCGTAAGACTGGCTATGAAAAGGCTATCTTGATTTTGACGGCACGAGATTCTGTAGAGGATCGGGTAACAGGATTGGATGCAGGCGCTGATGATTATCTTGTAAAACCGTTTGAGTTTGCGGAGCTTTTGGCGCGGCTGCGTGCATTAGGCAGACGCAGTACCCAGAAAATTCAGCATGAGATTATTGAGGTAGGAGATTTTTCCCTCAATCGAACGGCAAAGGTCTTGAAGAAGAAAAATCAGGTAATTCAACTTTCGCCAAGGGAATTTCAGATTTTTGATCTTTTAGCCCAGAACATAGGAATTGTCGTACCGCGAGATATTATTTTAGATCGAATTTGGGGAATGGAGTCCGATGTCAGTTCCAATAATATTGATTCTTATATGAAAATTCTTCGCAAGAAACTGGATGTAGACGAAGATGGGCAAAGTATCATCAGGACAGTACGGGGCGTAGGATATAAGTTGGAGGCAGGAAAGTAATGTTCGGCAGAGGTCGGAGAAGATTAACGATTTTTTATTCGAGCATCATGTTTATTTTTATGGCAGTTCTCATATTGCTTACGCATCGAACTATGGAATGGTCAATTGTTTCCGAACAGGCACATGAGCTTTTGGATATGACGAACAGTATCGTGGAAGGGCAGGAGTATTTGAATCAACATCCGGAAATAATATTGGATGATGCTACTATTTACAAAAGTTCGCAGGACCGATTGTTCTTCTATGTATTTGACGATGCAGGAGGCTTGATTAAATTTTCTAGGGCATCTCTCCCAATTGAACCGTTTGTTCTTGAAATTATATCGACTTGGAACGGAACAGAAGGGGATGTAACGCTTTACGGAAAAGAAAATGAAGGAGACCATGCTGTTAAGATCATGATGACAGCACAACAGGTTCATACAGGATCTGGTTCTATTCAAACCGTTTATGTCGGCAAGGATGTTACTGTTACCTATAATGGTATACAGAAATCAATTTATGCGTTAGCGGTTCTGGGTTTCATATCGTTGTTGTTTTCTACGGCAATAGGACACTTTATTTCTGGCAGGGCATTGGAACCTTTGCAGGAAGCTTATGAGAAACAGCGTCAGTTTGCAGCAGATGCCTCACATGAGCTTCGTACTCCGCTGGCAGTTGTTTTGGCATCTGCAGAGCTTTTGGACAATGATCCTTCGATTCAGTCTCCCTTCTTAAAGCAAATTATTGAAGATGTGCGTGATGAAGTAAGGAAAATGACAAAATTGGTCAGTGACTTGTTGGTTGTCGTTCGTAGTGATAATCAAGCATTAAAATTGAAACTTTCGAAATTTGATTTGTCAAAATTATTGCAGCAGACGATTCGTGTCATGCAACCACTGGCTGAAAAGAAGGAAATTTTGCTCTCAGGATTGAATTTGGAAGAAAAACATGAAATTCAAGCTGATGAGCAGAAAATTAAGCAATTAATAATTATTTTTGTAGATAATGCCTTGAAATATACTGCTTCTGGTTCCATTGAGCTAGGATTTTTGCCAACAGAAAAAGGATTTGTGAGATTTTTTGTTCAGGATACTGGCATTGGAATTTCGGAAGAGAATCAAAAGAAAATTTTCGATCGCTTTTATCGCGTGGATAAGGCTCGTTCACGAGAAATGGGGGGGAATGGATTAGGTCTAGCAATTGCTATGGAAATAGTTAGTCTTCATAAGGGAAAAATCTTGGTAGAGAGTGAGTTGGGAAAAGGGACAAAATTTATTATTGAACTTAGGGTTAAGTTGAAAAGCAGAATAGGATGATCTGCTGTAAATTGTATCATGAATAGTGGTCAGTAGAAAAAAGGAGAGGATCGAATGGCAAAATTTTTACCAATAATTTTTATACTTGTTTTGGCTGCGATACCAATTTCTTCCTATAATGGGATGAAGAATGCGGAAATCAATGTCAATGCAGCATATGGACAAGTGGAGAATCAAATGCAGCGGCGAGCGGATCTGATTCCCAATTTAGTATCGACTGTTAAAGGATATGCAGCCCATGAAAGCACGGTGCTGAGTGAGGTATCAGAGGCTCGCTCGAAACTTGTCGGAGCAGGCAGTGCTCAAGATAAGGATGCTGCCAATACGGAGCTTTCCGGGGCACTCAGCCGACTGTTGGCAATTTCTGAAGCCTATCCAGAGTTAAAAGCTGATACACAGTTTTCTGCTTTAACAGCAGAGTTGTCCGGTTCAGAGAACCGCATTGCAGTAGCCAGAAGAGATTATAATGATGCTATTCGGGAATACAACAGCCATGTAGAGACATTTCCATGTAATATTATTGCTGGTATTTTTGGTTTTAAGCCGATGCAGCAGTTTAAAGCGGATCCCAAAGCAGCTGAAGTTCCTAAAGTGGCATTTTAAGGCGGGCCGATAATGAAGAGTTTTTTTTCGTGGATTTTTAATCTGATAATCTATGTCATAAAACACATGATGTTTTTTGGCGTGATGGGAATTGTCTTTATACTGATTATTGGCGTATTATGTGCCGTGGGATTTATCGGCGATGATGATATGGCGGTGAAGTCAGAGGAAGCATCACTGCCAACGCGACCGACACAGAATATTTATGTGACCGATTTGGCAGGCATGATCAGTGATGAGGATCGAAAAATTATTCTGGATATCGGTAGCGAACTTGACCGAAAGCACAAAGCTCAGCTGGCGGTAGTGACGATAGAGTCACTTCATGGGGAAAATATCAATCATTATGCCAATAAATTGTTCAGGGAATGGGGGATTGGCGATAAAAAACTAAATAATGGTGTATTGTTCCTGATTTCCAAGAATGACCGCAAGTTTAGGATCGAGGTTGGGTACGGATTAGAAGGAGCTTTGCCGGACAGTACATGCAGCGAAATGTTAAAGCAACTGGTCCCGTATTTTAAGGTGGGTGATTATTCGCCGGCAATTTCGAGCGTCTATTTCCAGATGGCACAAAAGGTTTATGTGGAATATGGTGATGAGATACCCTTTGAGAGGTTAGATTTGCCGCCGCCTAGCTACTCCAGAGGTGAGGAAGTTGAGGCACAGCATAAATCTGAAATGAAGCAGGAAAACGGCAATGTTGACGATGATGATACTATTCCTGCTATTGAATGGAAAATCTTGCTTATCGTGATGCTCTTTCTGATTGTTACCGTTTTCTTGATGTACAAATTACCCATCGATTGGGGAAGCGGTGGCAGCAGTGGCAGCGGTGGCAGTGGAAGCGGCAGTTCCGGGGGAGGCTTCGGCGGCGGCAGTTCCGGCGGCGGCGGTTCGTCTGGCGGTTGGTAAATTTGAGTAGGTGGCGGATACTTTATGGAGTAAATGAGCGACGTATCTATTCTCCGCTACGTTGAAACGCTGACGAATTAAGGCGTTATAACGAAGCTAAGATGTCCCCTTCTTCAACAGCTTTCTGTAAGTGGGGGAAGCCAAATTTTAACAAGCGGTGAGCAAACTTTCGCTTCGTTGAAACGCAAATTGGAGGGAAAATGCTTATGGCATTTTCTTGAACAATGGCGTTATAAAAGCTACAGAGCTAGTTAAAAAAAGTGGTTTACAATATTTTGGTCAGGTGGTATAATCACAGTATTGAATTATGTTTTGATGCTGAAGAGTGGGTGCAAACCCACTCTTTAATCTTATGTGCTTTTGACTCGTTGTGATAAAGAAATGGAGGTGGTTGTTTTGTCTGCGAGGCAAATTGAAAGCAAGGTAGAAACAATGGTTCTTGAGCTTTTAAATGATCAGGATCTTATTGAACTTGTGGATGTGGAATATGTAAAAGAGCATGATTGGTATTTGCGTGTTTATATTGACAAGGAAGGCGGAATCGACATTGACGACTGTCAAAACCTCAGTGTGCGTTTGGAAAAAGTTTTAGATCAAGAGGATTTTTTGTCAGAAGCGTATACATTGGAAGTGTCTTCGCCAGGTTTGGATCGTGTATTAAGGAAAGACCGTGATTTTGTACGAGAAATGGGGAAAATGGTAGACATTTCCCTTTATGCACCGATAGAGGGAGAAAAAGTTATTACAGGCACTATGGTGGCTTACGATGGGGAGAAAATTGTTTTGGCCGATGGCAGGAGCATTTCAAAAGAAGATTTTTCTCAGGTACGTCTTCATATTGATTTTTGAACATAAAGTATTGGAGGATATAAATTGATTAGCAAGAAACGCAAGGAAAATGACAATGGGCAGGGCTTCCTTGAGGCATTGAAGGAATTGGGAAGTGAGAAAGGAATAGCCTCTGAAGTCCTTTTTGAAGCGATTGAGGCAGCACTGATTTCTGCTTATAAGAGAAATTTTGGTTCTGCACAGAATGTTCGAGTAACATTGAGCCGTGAAACAGGAAGTTATCATGTCTATGCCATAAAAAAAGTAGTGGAAGTTGTAGAAGATGAGGTTTTACAAATTTCCATCGGACAGGCACGAGCTATTGATCCAAAATATGAAGTGGATGATGAGCTGGAAATAGAAGTAACTCCTGCGAATTTTGGACGTATTGCAGCACAAACAGCAAAGCAGGTCGTTGTGCAGCGTATCCGTGAAGCAGAACGCGGTATTATTTATGATGAATTTATTAGCCGTGCCAATGATATTCTTACAGGTTTGGTTACTCGGGTTGAAAACCGAAATGTATTCATTGATTTGGGAAGAACGGAGGCTGTTCTTTCACCAACGGAACAGATTCCGATGGAAACCTATAATCATGGAGACAGAATAAAGACCTATGTAGTAGAAGTGAAAAAAACAAACAAGGGACCTCAGATTGTTGTGTCTCGCACGCATCCAGGCCTCTTGAAAAGGTTGTTTGAGCTTGAAGTTCCTGAAATTCAGGAGGGAATTGTTGAAATAAAATCTGTGGCTCGCGAACCAGGGATGCGTTCCAAGATAGCTGTTCATTCCAATGATGAAACTGTGGATCCTGTAGGAGCTTGTGTCGGTCAAAAAGGTATGCGTGTGCAGTCTGTTGTAAATGAACTTGGCAGTGAAAAGATCGATATTGTCAAGTGGAATCAAGATTCGGCAAAATATATTGCAAATGCATTGAGTCCGGCAAAGGTCGTTTCTGTTGCAATTAATGAAGAAGAAAAAGTTTCTCGTGTTGTAGTACCGGATTATCAGCTTTCCCTTGCTATTGGGAAAGAAGGTCAAAATGCACGTCTTGCAGCAAAGCTGACAGGTTGGAAAATCGATATTAAGAGTGAGTCGCAGGCCGCTAATGAAACCCTGGCTGATGGTATGAGTGAGATTGAAGTCACAAGTGATGAATCTTTTACTGCAGAGGGTGAGTGATTTTGAAGGGAAAAAAAATTCCAGAAAGAATGTGCACGGGTTGTCAGGAAACACGACCTAAAAAAGATATGATAAGAATCGTGCGAAGTCCTGAGGGAGAATTTTTTGTTGATCTTACAGGAAAAAAGTCGGGACGCGGAGCATATATTTGCAGAAAGAAAGAATGTTTTGATGCAGCGAAAAAAAATCATGGATTTGAACGTTCCTTTAAGAGTAATATCGATAATCACATATATGATATTCTTGAGCAGCAAATGGCAAGCATGGAGGAATTGCAATGATATTTCTGCCAGAAGATAAGCGAATCATGAATCTTTTGAGCATGGCACAGCGTGCTGGAAAAGTTGTTTCTGGGAGCTTTGCTTCAGAGGAAGCAATGAAGGGGAAAAAAGCGAAGCACATTTTAATTGCGAAAGATGCCTCGGAAGAATCAAAGCATACTTTTACTGAATTGGCTGGCAAACATAGGGTATCTTTTTCGTTTTGTTTAACAAAAGCGCTTCTTGGTAAGTGTTTAGGCAAGGAATACCGAGCAGTTGCTGTCTTATTGGACGAAGGATTTAGTAATTCCTTAAAAAAACTTATCGAAAAAGGTGGAATTTAATGGGGGTGGCTCGATGTCGAAGCATGTAGTCTATAAAATCGCAAAAGAATTTAATACGGATACAAAAGTAGTGCTTGAAATATTGGGAAAAAATAACGTCAAGGTGAGAAATCATTTTTCAAGCGTAGAAGATGATATTTATGAAGTAGTGAAGAATGCTTTATCGCCTAAGAAGACGGCAGTGCAGGTAAAGAAAGCTGAACCAGTAAAGAAAACAACGACGAAACAAACAGAAAATGTAACGTCGGATAAGAAAGAAGAAAAAAAATCTGTGAAAAAAGAATCTTTAAAGAAAAATACAGAGCATGAGAATCACGAAAATAAAAAAGACCGCAATCATGCAGGAAATGGTCATCGCAATGATAAGAATGTGCAAGAATCTCAAGGGTCTGGCCGTCAGCAGAACCGTAAAGATTTTCGCAAGGGAACTGCACAATCTGAAGGTAACACGCAGGGACGTTCTGCTAATAATGAGCGGGGAAGTGAACGTTCTGCTGGACAGGGCGAGCGATCTGAGCGTTCCAATCGCGATCGGCGTAATCGTGATGACAATGCTCGCAACGAAGAACGTAACGGAGGACGAGGCAATCGTAATCGTAACCATCGTGATGGCAATGATCACAATGATATGCACAATGAGCATCGTAACGGTATGCGAAAGGATCGCAGAAACAAGAAAGTACAGCCTGTTGTAAAGGCAGAAATTGCACGTCCAAAGCATATTAAGCTAGGTGAATCCATTACAGTTAAAGAACTTGCCAGCAAGATGAGCTGTACAGCTGCAGAAGTAATCAAAAAGCTGTTCTTGATGGGAGTTATGGCAACAATCAACCAAGAGATTGATTTTGATACAGCCTCAGTGGTGGCATCTGAGTTTGGAGTAACGACGGAAGAACTGCCGCCAGAAGTAGATCCGACAGAAATACCAGAGATTGAAGATGATCCCAAAACTTTGAAGCACCGCCCCCCTGTTGTAACAGTTATGGGACATGTCGATCATGGAAAGACCTCCCTGTTGGATGTTATTCGCAAAACCTCTGTATCAGCACATGAGGCAGGCGGGATTACTCAGCAAATTGGTGCATATCAAGTAATTTGCAAGGACAAAAAAATTGTGTTCCTTGATACGCCAGGGCATGAAGCCTTTACGGCTATGCGTGCACGAGGTGCTCAAGTTACCGATATAGCAATTCTCGTTGTTGCAGCTGATGATGGCGTTATGCCGCAGACAATAGAAGCTATCCATCATGCTAAGTCGGCAGGAGTTCCTATTATTGTTGCTGTCAATAAAATTGATAAACCAGGAGCGAATCCTGAACGTGTCAAGCAGGAATTAATGGAACATGGCCTTATTTCAGAGGAATATGGCGGAGATACTATCATGGTTCCAGTTTCTGCAAAACAAAAACAGGGAATCGATGATTTGCTGGAAATGATTTTGCTGGTTGCTGAGGTTCATGAGTTTAAGGCAAATCCGAATCGTGCAGCACGTGGAGTCATCATTGAGGCAGAACTTGATAAGGGTCGCGGCCCTGTAGCAACGGTTTTGGTTCAAAGCGGTACGTTGCGTATTGGTGATTCTATTATTGCTGGAACGACGTATGGAAAAGTACGTGCAATGAGCAACGATCGTGGCGACAGTGTCAAGAAGGCCGGTCCATCGGTTCCTGTTGAAGTTCTTGGGTTCAATGATGTTCCGGCAGCAGGCGATATTCTTGCTGTATTGGAAGAAAAACAGGCACGTTCGATTGCTGATGCACGTGTGGAACGACAGCGTACGAAGCTGATGAAATCCAAGAAGGTTTCCTTGGATGATCTTTTCCAGCAAATTCAGGAGGGTAGCATCAAGGATCTTAATATCCTTGTGAAAGCTGATGTACAGGGTTCTGTGGAGGCACTGAATACTTCCTTGCTTGGACTCAATAAGAATGATGAGGTTCGTGTCAATATCGTTCATTCTGGTGTTGGTGCTGTAAACGAATCTGACGTAATGTTGGCATCTGCTTCCAACGCATTGGTTATTGCATTTAATGTCCGTCCTGATGCGAATGCACGTGCAAAGGCAGATGAGGAAAGTATAGATATTCGTACTTATCGAGTTATTTATGATGCCTTGAATGATGTGAAGGATGCCATGAGCGGTATGCTTGCACCAAAATATAAGGAAGTTGTACAGGGACGCGTGGAAATTCGTCAGGTTATGAAATTTTCCAAGGCACTGGTTGCCGGCTCTTATGTTCTTGAAGGAAAGATTTTCAACAACTCCAAGATTCGCATTATCCGTGACAACATTGAAATATTTGATGGTGAAATTGATTCACTTCGCCGCTTCAAGGATGAAGTTAAGGAAGTTGCTGCAGGCTATGAATGTGGTATTTCCATTATTGATTTTAGGGATTTCCGAGAGGGAGATATCATTGAGCCTTACACAATGGAGGAAATTGAAACTTCTATTTCAGAAGTGAACAAGGCTGCAGCAAAACGCAGGGAAGAACAAAATAAGGCTGACGAAAAAAATGATTGATATGAAGTAGTTATTCAAGGGAGAGGTGGGAAAATTTTCTTATGAGTCAGCTTCGTGTGGAAAAGCTTCAGGAGCTTATGAAGCAGGAGATTAGCCAAATTATTCTGCGTGAGCTAAAAGATCCACGGATTGGATTTGTTACGGTGACTCAAGTAGAAGTTACCAGGGACTTGCGTGAGGCAAAGATTTATGTCAGTCTCATGGGAAATGAACAGCAGGCAAAGGATTGCTGGAACGGTCTGCAAAGTTCTTTGGGATATATTCGGAAGGAAATAGGACAACGTATCCGACTTCGGTTTACGCCGGAGTTAAAGCTTGTGGTTGACAAATCACTGGATTATAGCGAGCATATTCAAAAATTGCTCCAGTCAATTCAAAATGACTAGCATCAGAGGGAAGAATATACATGAAAATATCATTGAAGGAAACAGCAACTAAACTGCTTGAGGCACAAACCTTGGTTTTGACAGCACACGTTAATCCTGATGGTGATGCTATTGGATCGTGCTTGGGATTGATGCACGTTTTGCAGTCTATGGGAAAAAAGGTACAGGTTTTCATTGACGATGATATTCCAAAGAATTTTTCTGTGTTGCCGGGGTATGAGCTTATTGAGAAACCTAGCCAAAAGGTTCAAGCAGATTTGCTTGTTGTTTTAGACACTTTAGATGACCGTATCGGTGTTGTTTCTGAGTTCGTAAATGCTTCGCATGTATTGAATATTGACCATCATACAACGAATCAAGGTACTATGGAGTTTGCCTATATAAATCCTGCTCGTGCCGCTGTGTCAGCAATTCTATTCGAGCTGGTGCAGGAAATGGGGGCTGTTTTTACAAAGGAAGCGGCTGTATGCTTGTATACGGGAATCGCTACGGATACAGGTTTTTTCCGTTATTCCAATACGACTCCTTTTTGTATGCGTGCAGCGGCAGATTTGATGGATATTGGTGTGCAGCCTAATGTGATATCTGAGGCAATGGAACAAAAATCGTATGACGTAATCAAAGGCATGGCAGATGCCATGCAAACGATTGAGCTTTTTGCAAAGAATCGTGGAGCTGGGATTTTCTTGGATTTGGAACAGGTATCAAAGCTGGAGAGGACGGATAGCTTTATTGACATGGTTCGTGTCATTGACGGTGTGGATGTTGCTGTTTTGCTGAAATGCAAGGAAGAAAATGTGTGTCGTGTCAGCATGCGTTCCAAGGGGATTGATGTTGCAAAGATTGCGTCAGCATTTGGTGGCGGCGGCCATGTACGAGCCGCTGGTTGCACGCTTGCTATGCCATTTGAAGAAGCAAAAGACGTGATAAAAAAGGCAGTTTCTGCTGCATTGGAGGAAAATGCATGACAGATGGTTTTTTAAACGTCTTAAAACCGCCTGGCATGTCTTCTCATGATGTGGTTTCGGCAATACGAAGGATATTCCATACCAAGCGTGTTGGACATGCAGGAACCTTGGATCCCGGAGCGGCAGGGGTGCTTCCTGTAGCTGTGGGACGTGCTACGAGAATGATTGAGTTTTTGCCGGGAGACAAATCCTATCGAGCCGAAGTAAAACTTGGAGTTTCTACGGATTCTGGGGATTTGTTTGGAACCCTAGTGGAGCAGGTTACGGACTTTTCTATGCCGTCTTTCTGTGAAGTTTCTAAAATCATGGAAGGTTTTCATGGTAAAATTACGCAGGTTCCTCCGATTTATTCTGCCATCAAGATTAACGGAAAAAGGGCATGCGACCTTGCAAGGCAGGATTTAAAGGTAGAAATTCCAGCACGGGATATTGAAATTATGCGGTTGGAGCTTTTACAGTTAAACGAGCAGGAGCAAACCTTTTTAGTGGATGTGGATTGTTCCAAAGGCACCTATATTCGCACGCTCTGCATGGATATAGGAAGCCGCTTGGGAATACCTGCTGTCATGTCTTTTTTGCTTCGTACAAGAGTCGGATCATTCCAGTTGGAGGATTCCTGTACATTAGAAGAATTAAGCCAGATAGGAGAAGAAGCAATTCTTCCAGCAGAGGAATGTTTTTCGCACATTCCGCGTTATGATTTGCCAGAGCATAGAGAGAAAGCATTTTGCAATGGACTTTCAACGAGAGAGCTTTCATTAAAGATGAATCAGGTTTTCAGCGTATTCTGCAATGGAAGGTTCTTGGGCATGGCTCGTTACGATCAATCCAAGCAGGCTGTTTGCCCAATAAAGGTATACAAGAATTGACATGAAAATTTATACAAAGATAACAGATATCAAGAATAAGTACAAAAAGATTGTTGTGGCACTTGGAATGTTTGATGGTATGCATATTGGCCATCAGAGTATTGTGCATCGTGCCATGGAATTGGCAGAAGGAATGGATGGGCAGTGCGTGGTGTTTACCTTTAGCAATCATCCGCTTTCCGTAGTTGCTCCAGAGCGTATGCCTCTTCAAATAGGAAGCCCGGACCTCAGAAATGCTATTCTCGAAAGGATGGGCGTGGAGGTAGTTTTTAATATATCCTTTACGAAAGAGTTTTCGCGCATATCCCCAAACAAGTTCATGGAGATATTGCAGGATAATCTGGCACCTCTTTATGTAGTGACAGGCGCTAACTTTACCTTTGGGTATCAAGGAAAAGGCAATCAACGTTTGTTGATGCGTGCCGGAAAAGACTATGGATTTTGTGCCGAGATTTGTCCGACGATACTCGATTGTGGCCGTGCGATAAGCAGTACGCGAATTCGAGAATTGCTGAAAAATGGAGAGCTGCCTGTAGTGAATGAATTTCTTGGTCGGCCGTTTACTTTTTTAGGCAGAGTAGTTCATGGAGACCGCAGAGGTCGCACTTTGGGATTTCCTACGGCAAACCTTATGATTCCAGATTATTGCGCAATGCTTCCGAATGGTGTTTATGCAGTAAAGGTTCTTTATGACGGAAAGATTTATCATGGAGTTGCTAACATAGGAAATAACCCAACCTTTGAAGGATGTTATCATCGTTTGGAGGTGCATATTCTGGATTTTCAAAAGGATATTTATGATAAACCTCTGCATGTGTTTTTCTTGCAGAAATTGCGAGATGAGAAAAAATTTAATTCAGCGGAACATTTGGTTAAGCAGCTGCATAAAGATAAAATGGCTGCGACGGCGATATGCAATGAATGGAAATCCTCGTGAATAGCATAAAAAATCCCCTGCAAAGAAGCAAGACAGTTTTCTTTGCAGGGGATTTTCTTACTTTTTCAGAACAACTTCTTTTAGAATCTCAGTCGTTGCTTTTTGCACTACGTTGAGAACATCCTTTAGAAGCGCATTGTAGAGATCGCCGCCATCCGTTACGCCACGACCATTTTCTGTGATGAAGAATTTTTTTGGATGCTCTGTTCCCTTGCAAGCCTCATCTATTTTTTCTTGAACCAGCTTTTCCAAATCCTGTCCTGTCATAAAAAACACCTCTTTTCTTATTTATTTCTAATTTCAGGCTAAAGACACTCTAATTCCTGTCTCCTATAATAATACCATCGAAAGTCGATAAAGAAAATATTTATTTTTGAAAGGCGTTGATTTCTATGAAAAAGTATGCAAAAAAAGTGGTAGCAGGGATGATTGCAGGGACAATGTTGTTGGTAGGGAGTTTGACGGTTAGTGCTGCACAGAGTGAAGAAAATGTTCCACAGCATCAATTTGAGCAAAAAAATATGCATCGTCCCATGCACCACATGAAGATGGACAAGGAAAAGGCAGCCCAGAGGATAGCAGAGATTTTTCAGGTCAATAAAGATGAAGTTCTTGCGGCTATGAACGAAAAGAAAAACTTCAATGGAATCGGTCAAGCGGCAATGTTTGCAAAAATTAGTGGAAAGTCTTTTCATGATGTGATGGAAATGAAGACAACCAGCAATCATTGGAAGGATGTGCAGCAGGAGCTTGGTATTACGCAGGAGCAGATTACAGCAGAACGATATGGTTTTGTAGCTGGTCATTTGGCAAAGCAGGGGAATATTGACAAAGATACCGCCTGCGACCTTTTGAAAAAAGGATATCAGTCCAAGGATATTAGGTTTGCAGCTATGCTTGCAAAACAAGCGGGGAAGGATATACAAGACGTTCTTGACATGAAGAAAATTAATAATCACTGGAAGGATGTTGCAAAAGAATTGGGTATTGACTTGAAGAAATTTGAGGGAAAAAAAGGACATGGCCCGAAGCACAAAGGGATGCGGGATAGAAAAGACTGCATCATGATGAATTGCAACAATTGACTTGATGACATCGAGAAGCTTATTTGAGAAATAAAATACATTAGTCTGCCACACACATTACTGTTGGGTGGCAGATTTTTTGTAAAATATTTGTTTATAACGAAGCTAAGGATGCCCACCACCTTTATGGATGGCGGGCATTTTATGGAGCAAACAAGCGGCGAGTATATCTCTTGCTTTGTTGAAACGCCCTCAATCAAGAAACTTCTTGTAGGATTTTCTTGATTGAGGGCGTTATAATAAGATATACTATGTTGAATATATTGTGAAACAATCAAAACGATTGAGGATAATTGAGTAGGTAAAGGAGATAATTTCTTGATTTTATTGAGAAAACTGTTGTATGATAGTAGAAGTATGAAGAAGATGGGGGATTGGATGCTGGATGGTGAAGCAAAGACTGATTGTGATTTTAGGACCAACTGCAGTTGGTAAGACCAGTCTTTCTGTGAAACTGGCAAAAATTCTTCAAACGGAAATTGTTTCTGGGGATTCTATGTTGGTATATCGAGGGTTTGATATAGGCTCAGCGAAACCAACTATGGAGGAACGTCAGGGAATACCTCATCACCTAATTGATATTCGTGAGCCTTGGGAACATTACAATGTGACAGATTTCAAAAAAGAAGCCGAACGGTTGATTTTTGAAATCAATGAAAAAGGGAAGATACCGCTTCTTGTCGGTGGTACAGGTCTTTATGCAAAATCTCTTTTGGAAGGTTATCAGTTCAATGAAACGGCAGGGAATAAAACATATAGAGAACATTTGCAGAATTTAGCGGAGACGCATGGCAAAGCATACGTTCATGCGATGCTGGAAAAAATAGATGCAGAGTCAGCGGCACGATTGCATGAGAATGATTTTCGTCGTGTTATTCGTGCAATTGAAGTGGCAGAGCTTGGCGGGGAACGAATTTCACAAGAAAAGAAGATTGCATGCCAAGATGAGATGGTTTATGATGCTTATGTGATTGGGCTACGGCGTGAACGCCAACAGCTTTATGAACGGATTAACCTTCGGGTGGATTTGATGATGCAACATGGGCTTTTGGAGGAAGTACGCACATTGCTGCATCGTGGAATTACTCGGGAAATGCAGGCTATGAAAGGAATTGGCTATAAGGAAATGGCGGCGGCACTTTTGGGAGAAATCTCAATTCAGGAGGCTGTGGAATTTATTCAAAAATCGACACGTCATTTTGCAAAACGTCAGTTTACTTGGTATCGAAAGATGCCGTATATCCATTGGTATGACGTGGATCACATGTCGGAGGATGATGTGTTTTTGAAGATTTTGGATGATATTGCTTGTTATTTTCATGATGATAAAAATTGAACTATTTGAAATTGAACCATTTACTGAGGAGTGATTTTATGCCATCGAAAATAATCAATTTGCAGGATAGTTTCCTGAATCAAGTACGCAAAGAAAACACGGCTGTTTCCATTCATTTGGTTAACGGATTTCAGTTGAAGGGAAACGTGAAAGGCTTTGACAATTTTACGGTTATTTTGGAATCTATGGGAAAGCAGCAGCTAGTTTATAAGCATGCAATTTCCACTATTACGCCTGTAAGACCTATTGCCGGGAACTTTATAGGAGAAAAAAGAGAAGATTTATGATACGACGAAAATGCTTGGTGCATTTTTAAAAGATTTTGAGTGCCAATCGTACTTGGAAGGTGAATTTTTTGCGAGCTCGCGGATTTGATATAGTAAGCCAATATATGGATAAGCATATTCTGCTTCCAGAAAGGGAAACAGAAAAAAGTGCCGGGTATGATATTGCTATAGCTGAAGATGTTGTACTTCCTGCGGGGGAAGTCAAGTTAGTTCCGACAGGCTTGAAAGCATATATGAAATCAGACGAGGTGCTGATGCTTCATATTCGTTCCAGTATGGCAGTACGTCATTCACTTTGTCTTGCGAATAATACAGGAATCATTGATGCGGATTACTATAATAATGCAGGCAATGAGGGACATATTATGCTTGCTATTTTGAATTTTGGAAAAGAACCGGTTCATTTGAAAAAAGGAACACGAATTGCGCAGGGAATTTTTCATGTATATTTGCTGGCAGACAATGATGTGGCAGGAAGTGGAACAGCACGTCAAGGTGGGTTTGGTTCAACAGGCAGGTGATCCATTGTGATAGAAAATATGGATTTGTTTACAGTGACGGAAGATTCGTCAAATGATTTTGGTGCAAAGAAATACTTTGAGCCGCTTGCGCAAAGAATGAGGCCAAAGAATTTTTCGGAATTTATAGGTCAGGAAGAAGCCGTGGGGAATGGTCGTTTTTTACGAAAAATGATGGAACAGGATCAAATTCCGTCTTTGATTTTTTATGGACCGCCGGGAACTGGGAAAACAACCCTTGCTCAAATGATTGCAGGGATTACGAAGAGTGCATTCAAGAAATTGAATGCAGTTTCATCGGGAATTCAAGAGATTCGCCAAACGGTTAAGGAGGCTGAGGAGCAGAGAAAGTTTCATCAAAAACGAACGATTGTGTTTATTGATGAGATTCATCGTTTTAACAAGGGACAGCAGGATGTACTTTTGCCGTATGTAGAAGATGGCCGCTTGGTTTTGATTGGAGCAACGACAGAAAATCCATTTTTTGAAGTGAATCATGCATTGCTTTCCAGAGTTCGCATCATTAAGCTGTCCACTCTAACGGATGTACAGATTGTACAAGTCATGAAGCGAGCTCTTTTTGATTGTGAACGAGGATTAGGTGAGCGAAATATTCATGCGGATGACAGTCTGCTTTTAAAAATTGCTCAATTTTCTGGTGGCGATGCAAGAATTGCATTAAATCTTTTAGAGGAAATGTCTGCTATGCTATCTTCAAATGGTGGCGAGCTTACGGAGGAGATGTTTCAGGGGCTTGTAGGAGAACGCATGCAGTCCTATGATAAGCAGGGGGATAACCATTATGATACGGTGTCGGCATTTATCAAAAGCATGCGTGGAAGTGATCCGGATGCGGCACTCCATTATTTGGCAAGAATGCTTGCGGCAGGGGAAAACTTGAACTTTATAGCCCGTCGTATTGCTATTTGTGCAGCAGAGGATGTTGGCAATGCAGATCCGATGGCTCTCGTTGTTGCGATGTCTGCGGTGCAGGCAGTGCAGTTTCTTGGGATGCCAGAGGCAAGGATACCGCTTGCAGAGGCGGTTACGTATGTAGCTTCTGCACCAAAAAGCAATGCAGCATACTTGGCAATTGACAAAGCTTTGGCAGATGTAAGAGGGAAAAATTGTGGTCAAATACCTATTCATCTGAGAGATTCGCATTACAAGGGAGCTGAAAAACTGGGACATGGACTGGAATATGTTTATCCACATGATTTTCAGAATCACTTCACAAAGCAGAGGTATCTTCCCAAAGAAATGCAAGATACCGTTTATTATGTGCCAACGGAGCTCGGCGCAGAAAAGAAACGTAAGGAATATTTAAAATCTTGTTGGCCAGAAAGGTACAAGTAGAGGGGCGTTCTTAGTGCATGCAGGACAGTGAGGATTATATAATGCTAAAGAAATCATTGTTTTTATGGATTATTGCGATATTGTGGACGATGTCCTCTAGCGTATTTGCGGCAGGTTCACAAGGGCATTTGGAGGATTTAGATTTTTCCTGCAAGGGAGTTATGCTGGGAGCAACGGAAAAGGAAGTGTTTCAAGTTTTTGGAGAACCTCTTTATGATCAGCAAAGGCATGTGCATGGCAAGGCTGTAGTTTATTATATCTATGACAAAGGCTATGAGGTAGGAATTTCCGTAAAAAATCGTTGTGTTGTTGATTTTATTATTAAGGATGAAAACTATCAAGCTCGTGATGGAATAAGATATGGTGCAACTCCCTACAAGATTACTTTGACTTATGGAAAAAACAAGCGTCAGCAGCTGGAGGATGGTGTTTATTACATTTATGAACGACCGTGTTGTTCCAAGGAACGTTTAGTACTGGAAATGGATGATGACAACAATTTCCTAAAATCTTTCCGCATTACAAGCTTGCCGTTGAAAGAAGATGATTTTTGGGAGGCTGAGGAAGCTTTATCCAATGATGTGGATGCAGATGTTGCAAGTAAACTGGATCTAGGAAGTTATCCCCATCAAGATATCGTAAAGATTCGAGGTTGGGAGAAATGATACAGCCTGGGATATTTTATTATCGGATGTTTCGTTATCTAGGCATTTTAGGAGGCTGTCTCATAGCCAGCTGTTCCATAAATCTTTTCTTGGTTCCTTCCCATTTGCTTACGGGAGGCGCCACGGGAATTGCTATCATTGTTTATTACTTGACAGGATGGCCTATTGGAATGCAAACGTTTTTCTATAATATCCCGCTGTTGCTTCTTGCATATAAGAAGCTTGGCAAGGGCTATGTTGTGGACGTGATTTTAGGGACGGTATTCTTTTCTGTTTGTTTAGATGTGACTAGATTCTTGAATGGATATGCACCGTTAGATGATTTGATGTTGGCAGCTGTGTTTGGCGGCGTATTTAATGGAATCGGTTATGGTATAGTCTTTCGTATGAATGGAAGTACTGGCGGATTTGACATCATTGGTGCGATAGTCAAGAAATATTATTCTTTTCAAATGGGTGGAGTTATATTTTTCTTTAATTGCTTGGTTATGTGTGTAGCTGGACTGCTTTTTGGAGCGGCACCTGCGATGTTTACCTTAATTTGCATGTATGTCAATTCACAGGTTACAGATAAGATTATTGCAGGCTTTAACAAAAGAAAGGCTGTCCTAATTGTATCGGATCAGGCACAAGCAATTGCTGATGGTATCATTACGGAGGTTGGCCGTGGTGTTACCTTCCTTCATGGGCAGGGAGCGTTTACCAAAAAAGAACGAAATATTATCTTTGTGGTAGTAAACCTTACCCAGATTTCAAAAATCAAATTATTAGCGGATGCTATTGACAAGCATGCGTTCATGATTATTATGTCGGCAAATGAGGTGATGGGGCGTGGCTTTAGTCAGCCAGGAATCGAAATTGAGAAAATGTTGAAGCAGAAGAAGGACAAGTAGTGTTTCAAGCAGAAAGGAGCTTTTGTAGATGAATGGGAAAAAGGTTTTGTTTTTAATCACTGCATTGCTAGCAGTATGTTTGACTGGAGGATGCTTTGCAGCTGATGGAGATATAGGTACAAATAAAGGAGAGAGAAAAGTGGAGAATCGTATTGCAGTAATGGAAACAAACAAAGGCGTCATTGAAATTGAACTCTTTGAGGACAAAGCTCCTATTACGACAAAGAACTTCATTACGCTGGTGGAAAAAGGATTTTATGATGGATTGATCTTTCATCGGGTCATTGATGGTTTTATGATTCAAGGAGGTTGTCCAGATGGTACGGGCATGGGGGGACCTGGATATCAAATTCCAGATGAATTCCACAAAGATTTGAAGCATAATGATGAAGGGATCCTTTCCATGGCAAATGCTGGCCCCAATACTGGTGGCTCGCAGTTTTTCATTACATTGGCAGCAACGCCGTGGTTAGATGGTCATCATGCAGTTTTCGGGAAGGTTGTTAAAGGAATGGATGTTGTCAAGGCAATTGGCAAGGAAGATACGGATTTTCAGGATCGTCCTTTGAGTAAGGTCGTTATTGAAAAAATAACCATTAACCAGAAAAAATAAAGAGCGAAGCTGGACAAAAATCTGCATAAATTGAGTTCATTTCAGTTCGTAAGGTCTTCTATGATATGGTATGAACAATCATAGAAGGCCTTTTTTCATAAGAGACCAAAAACAAATGTTGTATACGGATTCAGCATGTTATCAAATTTATATTGATGGATGTTGGAAAAAATGTTATGATTGTTGCATAAGTGTTATTCTTGAATACATTTTAGAAAGGACGCAAGCGCATTATGTTTAGCTTAAAGCAAAAAGATACTGAGTTTTTTGACCTGTTTGTTGAAAGTGCTAAATATTTTTATCAAGGAGCGCTCATGTTGGATGAGGTGATGCTGAATTACAGCACTGCTGCAACCAAAGTAAAGCAGATTATTGATCTTGAGCATGAAGCAGATGCTGTGAATGACAAGATTATTGATAAATTAAATCTGACGTTTATTACTCCGATTGATCGTGAAGATATTTATGCATTGGCAAATGGCTTGGATGATGGTGTAGATTATCTGCAAGGCACGTTGCAGCGTATTGTCATGTATCGTACTGGTGAAGCAATGCAAGGTGCAGTTACTTTGACAAAGCTGTTGATTGAGAGTACCGAAGAAATAATAAAGGCATTTTCTCTTTTGAAGGATATCAAGAAGAATCAGGTTCAAATTCTTGAAGCAACACATAAAATTGAGAATTTGGAAAGTGAAGGGGATCGCGTTTATCGTCATGAGGTGGCTTATTTGTTTGATCAGGTAAAGGATCCAATTGAACTCATTAAATGGAAAGATATTCTTGAGAACTTGGAAGATACCTTGGATCATTGTGAAAAGGTTTCAGACATGATACGAGGTGTGGTGATGAAATATGCATGAGCTGCAATATCTGATCTTTACAGTTATTGGTTTGGCATTGCTGTTTGATTTTATAAATGGCTTTCACGATACAGCAAATGCCATTGCAACCTCGGTTTCTACACGTGCTATTCACCCGAGCCATGCGATTATTATGGCAGCTGTATTAAATTTTGCTGGAGCGATGTATAGCACAGGCGTTGCAAAAACAATTGGTGCTGATATTGTAAAATCTGCCCAGCACGTAGATGAGCAGATATTGATTGCAGCTCTTGTTGGTGCTGTTGTGTGGAACATCTTGACGTGGTGGCTGGCAGTACCATCCAGTTCTTCTCATGCATTGGTTGGTGGTGTCATAGGTGCAGTGCTTGTTTCTGTTGGTTCCGATGGATTGAATTTGTGGGGAATAGAGAAAATCATTATCTCTTTGATTGCTTCTCCTATTGTAGCTATTTGCAGCGGTTACATTATTATGCTTCTTTTGTATCGTTTTTTTGGGAATTTCAGTCCGTCTGTAGTGAATGGGAAATTCCGTAAAATGCAGATTTTATCTGCTGCATCAATGGCATTTTCGCACGGCTCAAATGATGCGCAAAAATCTATGGGTATCATAACTCTTGCACTTTTGTCAGGCGGATATATTGACACTTTTGAAGTTCCAAGCTATGTCAAGATTTTGGCTGCTACGGCAATGGCTTGCGGTACGGCTATTGGCGGTTGGAGGATTATTAAGACGATTGGAGGCAAGATATTCAAGTTGGAACCAATTAGTGGTTTTGCGGCAGATTTGAATTCTTCCTTCGTTATTTTTACGGCAACTTTGTTGCACTTGCCTGTTAGTACTACGCATGTTGTTTCTGGTTCCATCATGGGCGTTGGAACAGCCAAGCGGGTGAATGCTGTTCGCTGGGGTGTTGCGCAACAAATGGTGATGGCATGGGTACTTACCATCCCCTGTACTGCCCTTATGGGAGCACTTGCGTATCAGGCGGTACTCGTCATCTACAAGTAAAATATGCTATGAAAAGACATCCTTTGGGATGTCTTTTATGCAATTTGTATAACGAAGCTAAGATGTCCCCTTCTTCAACAGCTTGCTGTAAGTGGGGGAAGCCAAATTTTAACAAGCGGTGAGCATATCTCCCGCTTCGTTGAAACGCAAATTGGAGGGAAAATGCTTATGGCATTTTCTTGAACAATGGCGTTATAAAAATTATGGAATGAGGTGGTTTTATGTTTTTTATTCATCGTAAAGAAAGCTATGTTAGCCCAACGATTCAACCTCGTGAATTTGTAGATGAATTTCAAGGTTATTATGAAAGTGAAATTGTAGCAGTTAAGCTTGATAATATTATTCGAGACTTGCAAACACAGGTTGGAACTTCTCGTAATATGGAGTTTATTGAGTTAAATACAGAGGAGGGATGGCGTGTTTATCGACGGTCTGTTGAATTTGTTTTAATTGTTGCGGTATATGAGCTTTACCCAAATTCTGAAGTAGTTGCAAAATTTCGTTCCAGTGGTGGATTGTATTGTGAGATAAATGTTCCGGATAAGCCATTGGACGATGAAATGGTTAAGGAAATTGAATTATACATGCGGAAGATTGTACAGGAGAACCGTCCTATTGTAAAGGAAGTTCGTAAAAAGAAAGATGTTGTGAAGATGTTTGAGGGCTTTAATCTTGCCGAAAAGGCATCTTTGATTGATACATTGGATAAGGAGTATGTCAGCATTTACCGTTGCGGTGAATTTTATGATTATTTTTATGGTCCTATGATGGGAAGTACTGGTCATCTGGGGAATTTTGCAATCGAATCATTTAATTCCGGAATTTTACTGTTTACCCCAGATATGAGATCTGGAGGAAAAATTCCTAGATTAGTAAAGCAGCCCAAACTTTCTCGTATGCTAGCAGAAGCAAAGAGCTGGGGTGATATCTTGCATTGCAACTATATTACAGACTTAAACCGTTTTATAAAGAATGGTACAATTGGAGAAGTGATAAGGATCTCAGAGGCATTGCAAGAAAAATGTATTGCTGAAATTGCTGACCATATAGCTATGGACAGTGATAAGCTTCGATTAATTCTGATAGCAGGACCATCATCCTCTGGTAAAACTTCTTTTGCACAACGGTTGCGGATACAATTGCGAGTGGTTGGATTGGAGCCAATATCGATTTCCTTGGATGATTATTTTTGCAATCGAGAAGATACTCCCAAGCTGCCGAATGGGACTTATGATTATGAGTGTTTAGAAGCATTGGATGTCAAGCTTTTTAACGAAAATATACTTTCCTTGATGCAAGGGGAAAAAGTCATGCTTCCACGATACAATTTTATTACTGGCAAGAGAGAATGGGACAAGTGCAATACGATATCATTGCCATCAGGCCAGCCAATTATCGTAGAAGGAATTCATGGATTAAATGAAAAATTGACTGCTGCAGTTCCAAGGGATATGAAATATAAAATATATATATCTCCATTATCCCAGTTAAATATTGATGCACATAACCGTATTCCCTCTACAGATGCAAGAATGCTTCGTCGATTGGTTCGAGATTACAAGACACGTGGTGCAGATGCTCTAAAAACATTAAATAAATGGCCTGATGTTAGGGCAGGGGAAGAGAAATATATTTTTCCGTATCAAGAAGAAGCAGATGTCATGTTTAATTCAGCATTGATTTATGAGATAGCGGCTCTTCAAAAATATGCTGTTCCTCTCTTAAAGACGGTTACGCCAGAATTCCCTGAATACACAAAAGCAAGAAGAATCTTGGATTTTTGTGAATACTTTTATGATCTCCCTAACGAGGATATGATACCAAATAATTCTATTCTGAGGGAATTTATCGGGAACTCTGTCTTTTTTTAAAATGCTAGCTTGCAAGATGAAATTGAACTTCTATTTAATGTTATCCCAGTAATTTTTCAAAGTTTTGTTCAATTTATTATTGCAATTTACGTTTAAAAAATCAGCAAATAGCAAGGGGCTGAGTTATGAAAAAGAAACGAAAATTAAACCCGATGATTCGTTTTCCACTAGTTCTTCTTTTAATTTTTTTGCTTACGTTTTTATTATCTGGTGGAACAAAAATTTTTTCCCTTCGCACATGGCAGGGTATAGGAGATTTCTTGCCAAAAGAATACTTGCCAATAACCTCTGCAGAAGAAAGGAACTTGCATGATGAAGCCAGTGCCTTCTCCAAAATAAAGCGAGTGATTTTTCTAAAGCATGCAGTCGACAGTCGTATCGACAAGGAAAAATATGTAACAATCGATAAAATTCCCCAGTCCTTACAACAGGCAATTATTGCTGTGGAGGACAGTCGATTTTACTCACACCATGGATTTGACATAGAGGGGATTGCTCGTGCAACTTTGGTAAATGTTCAATATGGACAAATTGAAGAAGGAGCAAGTACCATTACGCAACAGCTCGTAAAAAATCTTTTCCTTTCTCAGGAACGCTCGTTTGCTAGAAAAGCAGAGGAATTCTTATTATCTGTAGACATGGAGGTCAATTACTCAAAAGATGAAATTTTGGAACTCTATTTGAACTCTATTTATTTTGGTTCGAATTTTTATGGTATCAAGGATGCAGCAAAAGGATATTTCGGAAAAACACCAGAAAAGCTTTCACTTCCAGAATCTGCAATGATTGCCGGGTTGCCAAACGCACCATCGCTTTATTCTCCCTATGTAGATTTTATGATGGCAAAAAAAAGGCAGTTTATTGTGTTGGACGCCATGAATCGGTGTGGATATATCTCAAAAGAAATTGCAGAAGATGCAAAAATCAAAACAATTATCTTGGATCAATAAGATAGGTTTATAACGCTCTCAATCAAGAAAATATTACAAGCATTTTCTTCCTATGATAGCGTTTCAACGAAGCGGGAGATATGCTCACCGCTTGTTAAAATTTGGTTTCCCCCACTTACAGCAAGCTGTAAGTGGGGACATCCTTAGCTTCGTTATCAGCCCTTACGCGCCCATTCCCAATTCGCAGGCCAGTCGCTCAGAATATCGATCTTGTCCATATTGTTTTCCCGTTGGGTAAGACGAAGCTCGAATTCATCTTTTCCTTCGTCATCTAGCCTATAAACTTCTCGGTAATCCACCACAAATACATTTTCGATCTTATACACTGCATGGAACGAGTTATCTGAATCCTTAATTGCTATGCAGATATTGCGATATTGTGTTTCCGCTTTGCGGTCATGAGACCACTCACTAATTTTTCGAAACATTTTCATAAGTTTCGGATTAGTCTTCGGTATCTTTCCCTTAATCTCCACTCTTGCCAACATACTGCCGGATTTCTGCTTTACATTGTTGTCGGTAGTATCAAAAAAGATATCCACCGATTGGATAACACTTGCCTCATCGCCATATATATCATTGCTAGATTCCTCACCGTCTCCTTTCTTATCCGTACCAAGTATGATTAAATCCTCCTGAGTTTTGTCCTTTGTAGCAACAGCAATTCTAAATCCGTTCATAAAATGAATCCTCCTTTATTGGTTCTGCTCAAGAGTAATACTAAGGTCATTCAAAGTCATCTCTACAGCTGAGAGTTTGATTTTCAGTTCCGGCTTGCCCGTCTCGGCATTATCCTCCAAAACAATGTCCTCGTTTTCATGCAGAAGCAAATTGACATCGTTCTGATGTCCCTTGCTTTCAGCACACTTTTTCCATCCAGCTACCGTTTTTTTTAGGAAATCCTTCTGTATACCCTTAGGTGTTTTATCTGGCAAAGGGGTATATACAGCACGCACATAATCTTCTACCAGTGTGGCATAAATGGGGCGATAGACATCGCTACCCGGAGCTTTGTAAAGGGTATTGGCAATATAAACATAAGTATTTTGCATATCACCCATTTTATCCCCTAAAAATACAAATCCAAAGCGATCTTCATCGATTTTGTCTCGCAACTCATTATGCACATCATAATCCGGTTCCCTGTTGAACTTTGTCACAAGTTGCTTGCGCACTTCGGTATTTTCAAAATTGATTCTGACACAGGGCAGCTGGCGATGTACATTATTAAGACCGTGTTTTTTCAAATAAGATGGCTGTTGACTGCCTATCAGAAGCCCTCCCGCAGTATATGCGGCATCAATATACACGCTGGGGATTTTAAGCTCCTCTGCTCCATCGAAAAGCTCGATATTTTTTTCAGGAGTCAGTGTAAAGTTAGGATATGCATATACGGCATGCCTGTTATTTACCTCTGACAAAAGGTCACGTTTTTCTTCTACATATTCGGGACGCATCCGAAAACCGTTATCTTCTCCCGCCTGAAAGCTAAAGACCGTCATGATTCCAGCCTCATCCATTATGGGCAAAAATTGCTTTAACTCGTTCATGCTGACAGTTTTGACAGACTTCTGTTTCGCATCAACCGTCTTTCCAGAATCATCCTCCAGCGGGTTCTCATTGCCATCATCCGAATCATCGTCTGCCAACGCATCCGAACCATCGTCTGCCAACGCATCCGAACCATCGTCTGCCGACGTATCCGACACATTGGGAACTATCCCGAACCAAACACGGTTATCCAGCTCCTCCCCCACTTTTTTGATAAACTTTTTGAAAGCTTTCTCCTCCTGCATCAACTGCCCCACGGAGCAGTTGGCTATAATCACTCCATCTTGCAACTTGCCCTCAGACGTAGCATGATCAAACATTACCTGTACACCCAGCAGCTTCTGAACTATCTCCGTCATCGCTTGAATAAATGTTGCCTTAGCATTTTGAAAGATCTTTTTATAAACCTCTTTTTTTGCGCGATTCGCCTCTTGCAGTTGCTGAATCTCTTTCACTGTCATCTCCGCAAACAAATTGCTTGTCGGTAAAGGTGCATAAGTAGAAACCACCAAGCTTTTCACAAAGTCATTTTGTGTTTCAGTTTCTTTATCATAATCGCTTTCTATGACAGCGGAAAGAAGCTTGCGTTTTCCTCCTCCCAACTGCTTTGGAAGTTCCTCCGTTGTATCCGTGGAAGCCTGAATTTGTACGGGAGCCGTGTCAATGGAGCCATCTGGCTTAAAAAAGGCAGTGTAGCCACTAGCCACTTGAACGAAATCGTCATCCTTTTTTCCCGCACTTAAAGCCAGACATTTTTCAGCAGACTGGATTTTCGTGTCAAGGTCAGCCATGGCAATAGGCAGAAGATTAATTACCGATTTTCCGTATTGCTCCCGTATTTTCTTGATGAAACCGTTAAACATCTTGCGTGGTTTATCTGTGCTTTCGCCCTTATCCCGACATTCATAATACTTTTTATATGCAAAAGCTAACTGTTTGCGGAGCATTTTAGCGTTCTCCACTTCCTTTTGGGGCTTGAGCTGGTCAAAAATCTCATCATAATTGAATTTTAAATTCGATTCTCCGCTTTTTTCCTTGGAACGATACAATTTGAGCAGCATCTTGTAGTAGCTGTTGCTCACTATATCCAAGGGAATTGCTCCATCGGATTGTTCAGTGGAATATGTGACAATCGGTACTCCGCCATCGGGTGCAGGCTCATACTTCTCATAGACCTTGGGAGCAAATCGCTCCAAGAATTCGTCAAAGCTGTGAACGGAGAGTTTTTCTTTAACATCTTGATAAACCGTTTCTTCGTCTTCTTCGTCAAGATTGCTGTCCTCTGCGGGCAAAATGGTAAAAAGGTTTTCCTCTTTACTGGAATCAAATTCCTCAAACAAGATAGTACGGTAGGTATTTTCTGTCATATTCTAATCCTCCTCTATTTCTTGAAAAAATACATTGCTCAACTGTGCCTTGGAAACCGCCTCCTTCAAATCTTGCGTCACTATTATGTCGGTATCACAAACGTCTGCCAGCTTGAAAATATGGTAGTTGCCAACAGCAGAGGCATTTATTTTATATTGCGCTATGCCGTATTCATCTTTTATCAGCTCCCTTCCTTCACTCTCATCGCCATCCTCATCCGCAAGGCGCATATATTCCTGCCTGACGGCTCTGATACGAGGCGGAAGAGCCAGTATATATGGCTCATGCAATCCCAAGGGAGCATAATCAAGGTAAATCGTCTTATAAAAAAGATTATCTACTCCCAATGTGTCCAAAACAGCTTTGAATTTACGCGATACCAGAGGAATGCCGTCATGGTAAAGAAAATCCGAAAATGACAGTCCACTATCATCAGCGAGGTTTACCGTCAGTGGTTTATGATCCAAAAACTGAAATTCTGACAACCTGCAAGCAGCAGACAACGATAAAATTTTCCCATCGGTTTTTACCGTATCCTCCAAATTTGTATTTGCCGTCATTCGGAAAAAACATGCCATTCTCTCACCTCCTCGCCAAACAAATATTCCTTAACCCTTCCATTCTTTAACTCGACTCTTTACCATCGACGATGGGCTTGCATAGCCATATTGCGGATTGTCCCGCAACCATACAAGCACCTCCGTATCGTGTTCCTCTAAAAATTTTTGCCCATCCTTTCCCGTTGCTTGAATTTCAGCAGGAAACTGATGGTCACAGTCTACCGAGAACGGCAAAATCTCACGGGGCGTATCATCCAAGTACACAAAGAAGGTGACGTTATCGCAAAAGGAGATACACTCTAGCTGCCAGCTCTCTTTCGACATATCTATCACTACGCTATTCTTTGGTTTTACCAGCAAGCTCTTATCCTTTTCGGCTATAGCTTCGGTAAAATGCTCCAACCGAAACATAGACAACAGCAACCGTGTACCATCCTTTAGAACGGTTATCACCTTGCCCGTGCGTGGAAGTGCGTATGTATAGCGGTATGCTTCCTTGGATACAAAAAATGGAAAACTGTGATGAGGTTTGCCCACTTCACGGAAAGCAGCCACTTTCTCCTTGATTTTTTGCGAAATTCTGTTCAGCTTCACACATAATTGATGCTTGGCTTTTTCATCAGCATAACAAACAGCCTGATGATTTTTCTTGGCAACAAGTCGAGCCTGCAGTTTTTCAATCTCCTCCTGCACCAGCTCTGCATAGGTTTTTATATCAGCTGGATTTAGCTTGATTTTGTTTCGTATGCCTATCTGCTTGCAAATTTCCGTTTTTTCTTCTTCGGTAAATTTATAGCTGTGCCCGCCAACGTGCCACTGAACCCTGCCTTCACTCATAACCTCATAAGCTTTGACGTTCTTCATTCGTTCCTCGTCCGGATAATCTTCCGGATATCCCACCAGCATAATGCAATTTTCATAGCCGTTGATGTCATAACCGCAAAAACGAGCCAACCGCACCAATTCGTCATTTTGCTTAAACACTTGATTTCCGGAAATCAAATGATGTGCCGCATAACTCCATTTGTTCGGCTTTCCATTCCCCAACGGCTCTATCGTATTGTCAAAATAACAGTCGTATTTATCCGCATGAGGTTTGCTCGCATCATAATTCTTCTTCAGGGTAACGGAACTGTTATTCACTGTGGCAGGTTCATTATCCAAACGATAAGCACAATCACGACACTCTGGCTTATTTTCGCTGTGAGAGCAAAGCATGCCATCCCGAAACTTTGGCGTGTCCTTTCCTGCCTCAGGCAATGGCTTTTCCGAGGCAGCCTTCCCACTTGTTTCTCGTGGCAGGGCTTCATTCCCCCCGACGCAAACAGCTCCACTTTTTGCGTCGGCAAAAGATTTTGCATGGTCAACAGGTGACTTCCCATCGGTCTTGGACTTTGATTCAGATTTTTTTTGACCTTCTGCAACAGGCCAAGCAATCTCTGCTGGATTAGCAGGATGGGCATCTTTGTAAACAACTTTCTTGTCTACACCAGATTTCTTCGGTGTCACTCTTTGTCCCGCCACACACACAGCCTTGGCATCCATGGTCAAAAGATTCCCTGTTGCTTTGTGCTTAATCGCACCTTGGAGAGGACCAACCACGCAAGGACATGGAGGCGGTCCAGTGGGAAGCGGAGGAAGAAACGTACACGGTATCGGGGCTTGCTTTGGCAACAGAACAGCCGCCGAAGTCAGGAGCTTCTTGCCTTTATGTTTCCCCTTTTGATTCACTGGCTCATTGGCTTTGTAACGCATCCCCAAGGGACATGCAAACACCGCAGCTTCGTTCAAATACTCCTTGCCCATGCTTTTACTCCAATTCTATGCGTTTCGGGTCGCTTTTGTCCCTGCCGCCTGTTTCCAGTTCGTTTTCATTGTGGGCAATGGTATATTCGATAACTTTCGACTCTACGGGGCGAATGTAGACGAAAGCGGTGTCATCCGGCTTCTCGATGGTGATATGCTTTTGCTTTGCGATGGTCATGGGGGCATCTCCCTTAGCCGCATCAGCATATTGCGTGTAGAGGATGTCAAAGTCTCCGCCTGCATCAATGAATTTGTACCAAATCCCAAGCTTTGTGCTTCGGTCGATAACCAAGCGGAATTTTCCTTTTTTGCGTCGTCCGATGTAATACTGGAAGGAAACTCGTTCGCCATCCGGCGTTATGCTTTCTACTTTGATTTCGCCGCCGTCCCGACATTTCAAAAGCCCATAGGCAACTCCAGTTTTCCCCGTGGGACGCATCATGGGTTCACGGCTGTCCTCGCCATCCCAATGCTCCTTGATCCATTGGGAAGCTTTCTCTGTGCCAAGCGGCGGCAGGACAATGAAGGCAGGCATGGCCTGATTCTCCCCAAATCTGAGCAGTTTCCGTATGCCGCAGCACTCGCCTGCTTTTTCCTCGATTTCATTTATTTTTTGCTGGAAGATTTCTGTCACCAAGGACGACCGCGAGGAGTTGCCGGCAAGGAATATATAGATTTCCTCTACCTCAGACAGTGCGGCTATCCTGCTGTCCTGTCCTGCGTTTTTGTCAAATGCCTCGGCAAGAGAGATAAAGAAACGATCGATTCCCTCCTCAATACGTTTTCTCAGGATTCCCTGCAAGTCCACCACAACAGCGTCCTCGTCCTCGCCCGTCTTTAGCTTGAGGTTGGCATCCGTCTTTTTCTCTCCGTTTTCCCGAAAGAGCGTCAGCTGAATTTGACCTGACTCCATTAGTTTTTTTGCTTCGTCCGACTCGGGATTTTCCCAAACAGGACGCAATTTCTCCATGAGGTTACGCATATTTTGCTGGGCTTCACGGGAATTTCTGAGGTAGCTTTCCTCTCCGACAAAAGTCTTGGCATCCGGTGCCGTGGCAAAAGGAATGTGCGAGCCGGCGGTATCTGCCTTCTCCTTGCCGTCCGGCTGGAGGAGGTACTCCTTGTTTGCCCGAAATACCTCATACGCCAAAAAACGCAAAAGGTTTTCGCCGCCAAGGGTGCGATCCCCATTTTCCCCAAAATGCGTCAGCACATAATCGTAGCGATCACTTTCAGACTCCTTGAACATGCCGTAATCAAAATCCGTGGTGCCGCCGCCAAAGTCAAAGACGGCATAGTAGACTTTCTCGTCCCCCTCCGGCTCGAAATGGAATTCCTGCAGTGCCGTAATCGCATAAGCCGCAGGCTCAGACGCTACCTCACGGACGCAGAATTTCTTCATCATTTCCTCATTGGCAAGGAGTGCCGTCGGGAAGGATTTTTTCAGCCCCTTGCGGATGCTGTTTCCCATGTGTTCCCGAATGCTGTGTTCATAGGTGACGGGGAAAGACATCACATAATGGAGGTAAATCTTGCCACGGAGCATGTGGTTGATGTAGCGTCCCAAGTAATAGGCATAGATTTCCAAGGGATCCATGTCCTGCTCCTGCAATTCCATAAAGGGAGGAAGCTCCCACACCTTGCCCTTGGCATCTTGCAGCTTGAGCCGCTGGTCACGGATGCCGCACCATTGCTTCAAGCCATCAAAGAAATTGCCGTATTGGTCGCTTGAGGCATCCTTCATGTTTTGGAAGGCGTTGTGGGAAACCGTCAGGTCATTCCAGCTAGTAGCAGGACGACCGGATTTTTTTGCATAGGCGGTGAGGAAGGAATCCAGATCCAGAAATTGCAGTATGGTGGGATTTTCATAATCCTTCTCCTGAATCCCCTTGCTGTATGTGCCGCTCCCGACTTGCAGGGGGCGAACCTGCAATTCATCCGTCTCACAGACGACAACGGTGCTTTTGGTGCCAAAGTCAATGGCTACGATACCGTCCGACACATCCATGGCAGGATTTCTGGCAGTAAAGCCATCGCTTAATTCTATGAGATTCTCCCCATCCTCTGTCCCCTCCATATCCCACAAGTCCCAATGCCCTCGATTGGGATCTGAAAGGATTTTTTCATCATAAGGATCAAGGGCAATGGCATCTGCATCCGTGCAGAGAAGGCTGTTACGGAATTGCTTGATAACCTCCTGATTCCCACTTACCTTTTTCGCAGGAAGGATTTCCACTGCTTCTTTTGGCATCCAGCTCAATTCTTTGCCGGAACGAATCGATTCTTCTACTTTGGCTTCGTCCAAAGCCAGTTTATCATCGGCTGTGAGCATGATATAATCTTTGCACTCTTTGACGTTTTGGAACGCTTGTGCCATGCCCTCGTCGCTCTTGAACCCATCGGGATATAGGTCATACTGAAGCCAGTACAGCAGGGTTTGTCCCAAAGTAATCCCCATACTGTCCTCACCATGAAAGCGAACAATGGGAATGTTCCAACCGTAATCTTCACTAGTACCTCTACCATATACCACTGTTTGACATCTCCGATATAGGTTGTAACAAGCAAATGAACCTTTGTATCTGCAAGTTAAGCCATCGTGGGACACCCCCTTTACAATCAGGGCTTTGCCGTCATCTCTTTTGAACCCTGTTGCTTGGCGACAGATTATCACAGCCTCTTTTTCCGTTGGAAAGTCACCTTCAAATCCGCCAAACTTCATCTTTTCCATGGAAGGTTTTCCAAAGGCACAGTTACAGTTTTGAAATGTTGCTTCAAATTTTTCCCAATTTGGCATTATGCCAGCAATGTCCGGAATATAATACACATCCTTATTGGACATATACGTCCAATTTTTAGTGATATCATGGCTCTTTGCCCAGTCCCAAAGAGTGTCGGCAGAACGCTTGACCTTCTCTGCCGCATCGCTTATCATCTTCTCCAGCATAGCGTCCTTGTATGCCTGCATTGCCTCAGAAGGTACCTTGACGGTTTTCACGGTTCTTGTTGTCTGGCTCATGATCATCTACTCCAATTCCACCAGAGAGCGACACACTACACTCCCCGTTATTTTATGGGCAAAGCCCGCAAATACCACTCGCTTTACCCGACCATTCTGCGGGCTTCCTGCCGTGCGTCCCATGGTATCCCCGTCAAAACGGCTTCCCTGCAATGCCGCCAATCTCTCATAGAGTGGCTCGCACTGGCTGCGGTTTACGGCAGCAAAGGAAAAATCAAACAGGGAGGAGAGAAGCTCCGCTTCCTGCTCGTCCCACTGCTCATAGATTTCATCCCTCACATAATCCCAAAGCTGTTTAAGATGCCTTTCTTGCACACTGCCGCAAAGAAACTCCAACGGCGTATCGCATCCGCCAAAGATTCCTGCCATCCCTTCCCGATGCTTCGGGGAAAGCTTGGTGAATTTCCCAAAGGCGGCGGCAAGCTCGCTGTATCCGGATTCCCAACGGGCAAGCTGTTCCTCGTTCGCCCTCGCCGCACACAGCTCCTTCCTCACAGAAACCTGATATGCCGCAAGCTCCTCCTCCTTTTCCTGCAAGGCTTTCGCATATTGGGCTTTTATCGCCTTGATTTCTCGCCGATGCTCCTCTGCTCTTTCCGTCATAGCGATTTCATGCTTCTTTTCCCACGCCTCTGCGATTTGTCTCTTTTCCGCAGAAACCTTCGCTAGTTCCTCCTCCACATCACGCTGACGCAAGTAACCTTCCATAGAAAAAAGTTTCTCACGCAAGCAATGCAGATTATCTTCACGAAAGATTATTTCACACAGCCAACGCTGATTCTCTTCCTCTTGAAAGAACTTTTTGATACTTCTCTCCAATTTTCCGACACTCCCTCGCCGCCTGCCCTGCTTTGGCTACTCCTCCATATAGTTTGCCGCCCAAGCATAGTCTTTCAGCTTCTCGGCAAATTCCGGAAAATCATGCTTTAGCCTGTCGCCGCAGGTACGGCAAAATTTATCTGCCTCGTCAAGATTCTCACGAAGCTTTTGCTTGTACCCCCAAACATGGGTAAAGTATTTTTGCTTCTTGTCAAACAGGCTCTCTACAGACGAAAGTTCATGAACAGGAATCCCCATTTTTTTAGCACACATCGCCATCCAACGCTGCTCCGCAAAAACCATGTAGCTCAGGCGGTCACTCTTGGTGGCGGCATGTTTCATAAAATCCAACGAAAAGCCTGTATACTCCCGCAAGAACCGATTGGAACCAAAATACACCAAGGCCCCGTTGCACGGAAGAACTGACCAGTCCAGCCAATTCGGCAGCTGCCACCCGTCAACGAAACGGAAAAAGCATTTTGGCGGATAAACCGGCGGCTGAACCCTCTCCCTATGAATCACAGCCAAATCCTTGCCAAAACGTGCAAATTCTATCGTTTGCCACAGGATAAAGTCCAAATCTATCATGACGCATGGAGCCACCTGCTGGGACAGTGCGTAAATCTTCGCCCCTGCCCAAAAGACATCCTCATGGATATCCAAAGAAGTCATTCCATCCAGTAAAATCTCGGTGCTGTTCCAAACCTCACTTAGACCGCACTCGTGCATATATTCCGCACCAACGCTGTCAGTTGCAAGCTTAATGCGTCCGTTGTGCTTTCGCCACTCCAAAGCGGAAAGGGCAAGGGTGAAAAGCTCAAAATCAGCAAGGGCAAAATTTTCAGGGCGACGTACTCGAAGCGTATGAAAAGCATCCATATCGTTGCCCTCCTCAATTATTTTCAACAGCGATCAGATGCAAGCCATACCCAGCACCCCCAGAACCCGAGCCAAATGCAAAAAAGGCTGTACGCTCTAACAAATAGATTGGATATTTCTTGCCTTTTCCGCCATCTGTGTGCAGATACAAGCAAGCAATCACGGCATCGTCTCGATCCGTGAAAAAATCAGCATAAACCAGTTGCACTCGTTCACGCTCAAAAATGTCTTTCGCTTCCTCGCACGAAATGGAACAAATAAGTTTGGCATCATGAACGTATCGGCGAAGGCACTCTATAAACTCTGCCCGCCAAATGGGCTTCAAGGAAAACATCCAGTGCCATACATCATAATCTGCGGCATTCAGGCAGACCTTCCCCACAATAATGCCATGAAACCTCTTTGCTTTCTCCTCAAAAGCTTGAGGTGTTTCAAAGAAATCACGCCCAGACAGAAATGCAGAAAGTTCGTGAGGCTGAATCGAATCATCTTGGACGATTCGATCATCGTGCAGAAAAACAATGTGATTATGATTCTGCTTGGAGCAGTCAATCTTCACCTGTCTCGGCTCCAAAAAATGAAACACAATGGTCAAATCGTAGAAATAGATTTCATCTCCATCGAAATCAAGTACCGTTTCCCCTTCGCCTTGCGTCAAAATGTTAATTACGGCATTGCCACGACCAACGTAGGTGATATGGCTTTTCTTTACGGGAATCAAAAATGTCTCATTGTACAGATAGACCTTGCTGGCATCCGATTCAAGTGCCTGAATAAGCTCCTCTTGATTGCTGACGATTGCACCGTCTTTTCCACATTCACGCTCACGCTTGCTCCGTTCCCGTTCCTGCCTGACGGCACAAGCCACAAGCCTTGCCTCATAATCGGTCAATTTGGTCACATCTACCTCGAGTGTACGCACCAAAGCCAGCAAAACGGCATCCCAGCCATCTCCACGGACACTTGTCAGCCGTTCTGCTTGGGCTTCAAAAAAATGTTTATTCAGCCATTCTCCCAAAACAGCATCTTGCGTAAGAACCACCAATTCCTGCAACGAAAAGGTATCCATAAGGTCAGTCAGAGTCTGGCAAGCCTTCAAACGCTCGTCTGCAGATTTATTTTGAAGTTCATTTTCCATCATCGTCTCTCCTTTGCTTGCCATACTCCCATCCTACTTTTCACATAAACCTCTTGCGGAAGATACGGACGCTTTCCCCGAATTCTCTTTATACTTTGCATTATCATCGTCATCACGGATAAACTTCTTGCGAATGATACGAGCGATTTCGTAAACATCATTGTCATCATATTTTAACCGAGAATTATCCCTTTTCAGATAATTAAGAATCTGCTTAGCCCTATTCTCAGCATTATCTACGGATGAAAAAATACCATCTCCCATAACACGCTCAAACAGAGGATTATCTCTTGTCAAACGACTAAACGCTTGGCCAATACTACTCTCAGCATTATCTTTTATAGGAGGATTTTCCTGAGGATCTTCCAGCGATTTTTCCAGAAGCTCTACCACTTCTTCAACCGTTATATCGCCTTCTTCCACAGTTTCGACCTTGTCGATCAGGTACTTAATTATTGCCTCGGCTTTTTTCTGTTCCAATGTCTTTTCTGATTGCATAATAAAATCTCCTCTCCTATTTCATTCTTGCACCGATGGAAAAATATCTGCAAGAATATTCCCACATTTTATAAATCCCAATCTCATAAAAGCGTGTCTTTCCCCAACACATTATATTCTTCGGGGGGGGGATAATCCTCCTAGTTTTAAGAATTTTTTTGTTTTTTGCTGATTTTTGCTGAAAAAAATCCTTGTAACTAATTTTTTCAACATTCTCTATGTCATAAAATTTTTCTCCCCATAGGTAATCATCCCCCGCATCAAGCCTTTTGCAGATGCTTTTCCTCCTTGCGCTGATGGAACGATTGAATCTTCTTTCTCATACGGCAGGGTTCGGGTCTGGCTTCAAAGATGCCAGCGTATCATCGAGAGATTTGGTCAAGTCCTCTATCGTGCTTTTAAAGTGACGCACGGCAGCTTTCTTGCAGCCCCCCTCAAGCTCCTCGTTGTCCGAAGCATCGTATTCTTCATTTAACTGTGCTTCGACAAGCTGTGCCTTGAGGTCAGCGATAATCTTTTTGCCGCGCTTATCGAGGGATGCTTGGAGTTTGCGGATAGATTCCTCAACCTCAGCGTAAACAGCCTCCCGTTCCTCGTCTGTGGTACATTCCTCCATCGCCCACTCCGCTTCGCGCCTGACTTTTTCCACCAAAATCTTCATACCATCAGATCTTAGTGCCTTGGCTCTTTCACGCTCCATTTCCTCGTCGCAGTCCCACCGATCGGACTTTCCTTCGGATTCCAGCCATGCCGCAAGTGCCAGTCCAGCAATGCCGCCAGCCGCCAGCAGTAACCCATTTTGACACCAACTCATAAAATCTCCTCCAGTCTGTTTGTCGTTTATTTACTCGAACAAGTACAGTATAAACGATACTTTCACCCAAAAGGTTGCCTAGCAGGCAACCTTTGAAATTTTTCTGTACTCAAAGAAAACATAAAAATAGGGTGTGGCAAAATGTTTTTGCATCTTGTCACACCCTACTGTTCCTTCTTCTGTTTTATCGAATACACCTGCTGTTCTTTTCTCTTGTCGAACCGTCTTACGTCCTGCTAAGATTTGCGATTTCCTCACTGCTCAGCTGCCCCGATGCAATCACCTGCTCCAATGTCAAAAGCCCGACAGCTATCATATTCCGATAAGACTCCAGCTTTCCTTCCAACTTTCCTTCCAACTTTCCTTCCAGCTTTCCTTCCAGCTTTCCTTCCAACTTTCCTGTTTCATAGCTTTCTTTCTCATGCCTTCTCAGTTCCATTTCCCATGTCATGTACTCTCGCCTCCATTCCTCGCAGCTTTTTGTTTTCTGTACTTCCTCATCCATGGCAGAGGCAAATCCGCCTTCTGCTCCCTTGCCGTCCACATAGGCAAGGAATCTCCTCAGCTCCTCGCTGATTTCTCCACGCTTTCCTCTGGTCGTCACGAACATTTTCGTTGCCCCATCCTTCAGCTCGATGCCGTAGTCCTCCAAGCAAATGTTCCGAAAGGTGTACTTGTAAAGGTCGGAATCGAACAGCGGAAATGTGCAGATGAAGATGATGTAGGTCGAATTCAGCTCGGAATAGTCCTTGCCACGCTCCAGCATGTCGATATCAATGCTCGCTTGGTAGTACCGCATGCGCTTTGCCAGCTCGTTCCTGTCATTGACCGTCTGCATCTCCAAATTGAATACCGTCCCCTGCTCGTCCCGCACATAGACATCAAGGCGGACATTCTTGCTGTTCAGCTTCAGGGCAATGGTCTTTTCCTCCTCGGGATAGGATATGTCACGGATTTCTATGTCAAGCAATCTCTCAATCGTTCCCTTGCAAAGACTCTTGTTCCGCATCGCCTTTTGGAAGATAAAATTGTCCTGTATCGTCAGCTCGTCAAACGTCTTGATCCTTCGCACGAAACCCTCGCCCCCTGCACCTTTTCTTGCTTTCATTTTATCGTATTCAAACACCTATGACAAGAAGAATAAAAAAGAGGACTGCTGTCTATGAAACATGATTTTGTCCGCAAATCTGGGCAATTTTTCCAGAAGCTTTGCCTGATTTTTCAGCAACGACAACGCATAATATAATCAAGGAGAAAATAAACATAGAATGTGACAAAATGTTTTTGCATCTTGCCACACCCTATTTGAAAAAACTTTATTCATCTGCGGATCTCCGCCAGTTGGTCAGCGGTTTATGCCCACGACAGTCAAGTTGATTGTTGATCTCGTCAATATTGTAAATTCCCCGCTCAATAAAGAACTCCACAATAAGATCGCTCTCGCTACTGTGAGAGAGGGTATACCCTGCCCGTTTCAGCAAATCTGCTGTCTCGTCCAAGTCAAGATGGAGTGCGACAGCAAAAGCCAAAGCTGTCTCCTTGGTAGGGTGGTATTCATTATCATTCTTGATTTTTGAGAACAAGTTCTTGGTGATACCAGCTTTCGAGTAAACTTCGGAAGGCTTACGCCCCTTATGTTCGATAAGCTGCATGAGCTTCTCCGAGAAGGACAGCTCCATCTTCTTCAAAAAGAAGTCCAGTGCCCAGCCCATATTGCGAGGATGTCCACCAAAACCTCTTAAATCACCCAAACCCCAACCAATAATATTTTCGAGGTCAACGCCCTCCGACCGATAATTTTTTTCGATATATAAGTCGAGTTCCCGTGTCAGATTGTTTTTTTTCATCATTTTTCAAACCTCATATCTCATATATAGCAAGGGAACTCTGCCATCTGGCTCCCCTTCCATTTTAGATATACTATACAAACTTGAACCATCACATCCTATACAGTGTAACACAACTCGCCAGTCATAAACAAACTTCTCCTTGCTTTTCCTATACTTTAGCGATAAAATGTTACTTAATATCAAATGTCCACAACATATAAATGGAATAGATGGACTGCTAAAAACATTATCTACCATGCAGGAGGTTTTCCAATGGAAGCAAATCGTATTTACAACTTCAATCCAGGACCTGCCGTTCTTCCTCTTGAAGTTCTCAAGGAAGCACAGGCTGAGTTCTTAAATTTCAATGAAAGCGGCATGTCGATTCTGGAGATCAGCCATCGTGCCAAGCAGTACGATGAAGTACATCAAAAGGCAAAGGCAGACATCAAGGAACTCATGGGACTCGGTGACGATTACGAGGTCCTTTTCATTCAAGGCGGTGCCAGCACCCAGTTTGACATGGTTCCCCTGAATTTCGCAACGAAGGAGCATCCGGGAAGCTATGTCCTCTCTGGAAGCTTCGCATCCAAGGCTTACAAGGAAGCTCAGATTTTGGGCGTTGGCGAAGTCGCTGCCTCCAGCAAGGAGGTCGAGTTCCGTCATATCCCAACGCAGGACGAGTTGAAAATCAGCGATAATGCTGCATACCTTCATATCTGCAACAACAACACAATTTACGGAACGGAGTATCACTACATTCCAGATACCAAAGGAATCCCCTTGATTGCCGATATGTCCTCCGACATGCTCTCAAGGACAATGGATTTCAAGAAATTTGACCTCATCTATGCAGGCGTGCAAAAGAACCTTGGGCCTGCTGGCTGTGTCCTCGTTGTTGCAAAGAAGAGCATGGTGGAAAAGAGTCCTGAGAATCTTCCGACTATGTTCCGCTACGATACGTTCTACAGCAAGGATTCACTTTACAATACACCTCCTGCTTTCTGCATCTACATGGTTGGCAAAGTGGCTGCGTGGATTAAGTCGCAGGGCGGCCTTGCCGTAATGGAAGAACGCAACAAGAAAAAGGCAAGCCTTGTCTATGATGCTATCGACAATTCCAACGGGTTCTACAAGGGACATGCAGACAAGGACAGCCGATCCTTTATGAACGTGACGTTCCGGCTCCCGAGTGAAGAACTTGAAAAGAAGTTCGTTGCAGAGGCTCTTGAGTGCAAGCTCGGCGGTGTCAAAGGGCATCGTTCCGTTGGAGGCATGCGCACTTCCATCTATAACGCAATGCCTTATGAGGGTTGCGAAGCACTCGTTGACTTCATGGAAAAGTTCCGCAAGGCAAACGCATAAAGAGAATTTATCTTATCCTCGGCTATTGCTGGCCGAGGATATTTTTTTGCAAATAATAAGCACGCTCCCATCCATAAGATATATTATGGATGGGAGCGTGCTTATGTCGTTCACACAGCGTATCTTACGGCATGCACTGCTTGGCAACAGAACATCAAAAATTTTTCACATTTCCTTAAATATCAGCGCGTCTGAAATTTGTCACGCAAAATAACGTCATGAGAACCGCCTTCAACGATACTCGTAGCGGATACCAAGGTCAGTTTTGCCTTGTCACGGAACTCTGCAAGGGACAGCGAACCACAGTTGCACATCGTAGAACGAATCTTGGCAAGCGTAACGCTCACGTTGCTCTTGAGAGATCCTGCATACGGCACATAAGAATCCACGCCTTCCTCAAAAGAAAGCTTTTTTGAGCCGCCAAGGTCATAACGCTGCCAGTTGCGGGCGCGGTTAGAACCTTCTCCCCAATACTCCTTGTAGTAAGTGCCATTGATCTTTACCTTATCCGTAGGGCTTTCATCAAAACGAGAGAAATAGCGTCCCAGCATAAGGAAATCTGCTCCCATAGCCAATGCCAGCGTCATGTGGTAGTCATGCACGATACCGCCATCCGAGCAAACAGGGATATAGATGCCTGTTTCCTCATAATAACGGTCACGCTCTGCACACACATCAATCAAAGCCGTTGCCTGTCCACGACCGATTCCCTTTTGCTCACGGGTAATGCATATCGATCCGCCACCAATACCAATCTTTACGAAATCCGCACCAGCATCAGCTAAGTATCTAAATCCTTCGCCATCGACAACATTTCCAGCACCAATTTTAACTTTGTCGCCATAATGATCTCTAACCCATTTTATAGCATCTGCCTGCCACTCTGAATATCCTTCAGATGAGTCAAGGCAAAGGATGTCTGCACCAGCTTCAACAAGTGCAGGTATTCTCTGCTCGTAGTCCCTTGTATTTACACCAGCGCCAACGATATATCTCTTCTGCTCATCAAGAACTTCGTCAGGAGAATCTTTATGTTGTTCATAATCCTTACGGAATACGAATCCGACAAGTCTCTGCTCTTTATTAATAATTGGAAGGGCATTCAATCTTTCTTCCCAAATAACATCATTTGCTTCTTTTAAAGTAATTCCCTCTTCAGCACAAATTAGTTTTTCAAATGGTGTCATGAAATCCTTTATTGGTGTCTTAGGATCCATTCTTGAAACTCTGTAGTCTCTTGAAGTAACAAGTCCAACCATTTTACCTAGTGCTGTTCCATCCTCGGTAATTGCGATTGTTCCATGTCCTAATTCTTCCTTAAGCTTAATAACATCTGCTAAAGTCTGGTCAGGTCTAAGATTAGAATCTGATTTAACAAATCCAGCCTTAAATTCTTTAACCCTTTTTACCATCTCACATTGCGACTCAATTGACTGTGAAACAAATATGAATGATACTCCACCTTCTTTAGC
>CALELM010000085.1 GCA_937902665.1 uncultured Selenomonadaceae bacterium | reverse complement strand
AGATAGGAAACGTCATTCAGCCTGAAAATACCATAAACAGGCAGTTAGGAGATATCACCATCGACAATCAAAACTGCACAGGCTTCATGGGAGAAGTTCAAATCATAAAAAATCCCTCCCCTGCCAGCAAGCGCACCAACGTAGCCGCCCGCATACCCAAGGAAGAGATTTTTTTGATGAATTATATTGTTCCAGGAAGAAAATTCTATTTTGCCTTTTCCTAAACCATTTCACCTGCAAGCTTCAATATAGCAAAAATCAGCAATCCAATGCTTGCACCAACTACTGAACCATTCATGCGGATCCATAAAAGGTCTGTTTCCACTTTGTCATATACCATGCGGTTCAACTGCTCATCTGTCAGTCTCCCCAAGACATCCTTCACCACAACACCGATCATAGACTGCGCTTGAAGTGCGCTCCGCATAACAACGTCATAGATAAAATGCTCAACAGAACGGGAAAGCCCTGCATCCGTGCGAATCAGCTGAAAAATCCTTGTATATTCCTCTTGAAACAGCAAAGCAAACGCCTCTGGCTCGCTCTCTTTTCCTTCTGCCACCTGCTTTTCCTCGCAGATATGCTGGCACACATACCCCACCGCACCGTTCACAGCCTCTTCCAGTGGCAGTTCTTTTGCAATTTCTGCCTTCCATTCCATGAGGACTTGGCAGAATTCCTTGTCCCTGCCTATGATTTCTGCCCTTTCATAGCAGATAGCCAAAATTCTTTGCTGCAAATCAGAATTTTCATCTGCCAGCTCGTCCAAGAATTGAAGCACCTTCTTCTGTATAAGTCCTGACGCTTCCTCCAAATTTACCAAATTGAAGAGTTCCGCTAGGCCGCCCATCAACATCGCCAAAGGACTCTGTACCTGCTCCTGCTTGTATTCCTCTAGCTTTCTTTCTATAGCCAGCCTTGTTTCCGGCAATTCCGCTTGCTTTTTAACACGCCCTGCCAGCATAGCCAACATTTTTTTGTCCATGCCGTTTTCCCGCAGCCATGTCACGCACCAAAAAAAAATCTCCTGTGCAGGAATGCCTATGATAAACTGGCGCAGTTTTTCTGCAAAGGACGCTGACATCTCCTGAGGATTTTCCTTGAATAAATTTCTTCTTAGGTAATGCAAGACCGCACGCATTACCTTTTCTTGGTTTACAGGCTGTTCCAGCCATTCCATCAGCTTGAGCGGCAATTGGAATCCCTTAACCCAACGTAAAATCTTTTTCTTGGAAAAAAACTCCTTCTGAATCATGTCAACAGAAGCTTGAATAAATGCCTGCCTCCTTTTGGGAAGCAATGCTGTATGGTACGGAAACCCCAACGGCTTGCGGAAGAGAGCTGTCACGGCAAACCAATCCGCAATTCCACCGACCAATGCCGCCTCTGCGCAAAACATAAAGCCTTCTGAAAACAAGCTATCCGGGTATTGCAGGTACAGGCACAAGGAAAAAAGGAATACGACAGCCGCACACAGAAGCACCTTGTCTGCACAGTTCCAATTCCGCCAAGTCATATTCCCCACAGCCTTTCCACACCATTAACCACCAAATACAATGCCATGCCAACCAAAGAGCCTACCAAAGCACCGTTAATCCGTATCATTTGCAGGTCATCCGCTACCTTGGACTCCACCAACTCCGATATTTCATCATCTGTGTACTTGTTCAGCTGCCCCTGAACCTGCTCTGCTATTACTTGATGATGCTGTTCCAGCTGATCCCGAAAGAAGCGTTTGATCCACCTGTCAACACGATGCTTCCATTCGTCCGTTACCATAAACGCATCCAGCTTTCGATTCAGGAAACAATGCAAAGGCTCCAGCCAAACCGGATTCTGTCCCTTGAAATGCTTCTCCAACACCTGCGCAAACAACGTTGCCAGATCCACGGAAGAGAGAAACTGTTCCTTCCACACGTCTATTTTCCCCAGTGCCGAAACATCCGAAGCAAGACCGGAAAGCAGCTTCGTTGCCTCACGCCTGCACCACCATGCAAAAAAATCCGCACCTTCCTTGTCCGCAGTATCCAGCTTTGCAGAAATCCTTTCATTCACCACTGCCAAAATACGCTCATTGGAAATATCCAGTGCATCCAAGATAAATTCCCTGCCCATGGAATTGCTCTCATATTCCTTCCGCAAGGACGCTATGCACTGAAGCCAAAGCTCCTGCATCGAAGCCGAGAAGCAAAACTCCCTTGCCATCTCCAAAAACACACGAGCAAGCACCTTGCTGTACTTCTCACTCGCAAGCGTTTCCAGTACATGCGGAAAAACAGTCTCTAAGGAAACCTCTCCCATTCTCTGCTTGGCAATTTTTTCCAGTTCCTTTGCCCAAGCAGCAGTGTCCACGTTTTCTGCCGCAGTCAAAAGAATCTCTTCCACTGCCTTGCACAGACGTTCCCGTCCGCCTCGCATGCTTATGTATTCCACCAGCATCTGGGCCGTATCCTGCTTGTCAAGCACCTTCATGATATTCTCAACACTTAGCAAGTCATCACTTGCAAATACCACAATCTCATCCATGATGCGCTTCCTGTTGCGACGCAAGATGTCCGTGCGATAAGAAATTCCAAGCGGTTTATGAAAAAGTGCCGTCACAGCAAACCAATCTGCCAATCCGCCAATCGTTGCCGCCAAAAAACCATGATGGCAGAGCCCTCCCCAAAAACCGCTCCCAAATCCCCACGGCATCGTGGCTATGCTTCCCAAAACACTGACAGCCAAAGCAGCAGATGCCTTATATTGATTCTGCATTATAGTTATAATCCTTTCACGACATCACGCAAATATCCCTGAAACGCTTCTCTCAAATCCTCGCGGCGAAGCGCAAACTCCACTGTTGCCTTCAAAAAACCAAGTTTATCTCCCAGATCATAGCGCTTTCCCTCAAAATTGTACGCATAAACCAAGTCTCTTTGCGCTAATACCTTGAGTGCATCCGTCAGCTGAATTTCCCCATTCTTCCCAGCATCCTGATGCTCCAAAATCTCAAAGATTTCCGGCTTGATGATATATCTGCCAAGCACCGCCATATTGCTCGGAGCTTCCCCGAGATCTGGTTTTTCTACCATGTTTTCCACGCGCATCAGCCGTGAGTTCTCTGTCTGCTTTCCTGCCACGATTCCATAGGAAGAAACCATCTCATCTGGTACTATCTGGCAGCCCAGCACAGAGCCTCCCGTTGCCTCATAAATATCCATCAGCTGTTTTATTGCCGGCCGTTCTGGATTGTATACAACATCGTCCCCCAATAAAACAGCAAACGGCTCATCCCCCATAAAGGCACGGGCGCAAAGCACTGCATCCCCAAGCCCCCGCATGTAGCGCTGCCGAATGTAGTGGACATTGATATCTGCCGTTTCCCGTACCATATTCAGAAGCTCCTGCTTTCCCTGTGCCTCCAATGTCTGCTCAAGTGCCGGAGCAGAATCAAAATGGTCCTCTATAGCACGTTTTCCATGACCGCTGATGATCAGGATTTCCTCAATGCCGCTCGCCTTTGCTTCCTCAACTATATATTGAATGGTCGGCTTGTCCACAATAGGAAGCATTTCCTTCGGCGTTGCCTTGGTCGCCGGCAAAAACCTTGTCCCATACCCACCTGCTGGAATAACCGCTTTGCGAATCCTTTTCATATTTATTCACGCTCCTCCTATTTTCACTCCCTATTCCATGATAATAAAAAAAATTTCTTCCTGCAAGAAAAATTTTCTTGCTTTTTCTATTAAAATCTTCTATAATAATATTTGTGTTTAGCGGGATGTGGCACAGTTTGGTAGCGCGCATCGTTCGGGACGATGAGGCCGCAGGTTCGAATCCTGTCATCCCGACCATGAAATGTTGAGCAGGTATTTTGGGATACCTGCTTTTTGCTGTTGAAAAAGTGAACCACATGCAAATTGCACCTATTTTCCAATCAAGTTTCATGCTACAATATCCCTAAAGAAAAACATACTCCGCAAAAAGCAGAAAGGGTGTTTCACATGTCCATTATTAAAATAACAAGCGAAAATTTCCAGCAAGAGGTTCTTTCCTCTCCCCAAACTGTGCTTCTTGATTTTTGGGCAGATTGGTGCGGTCCCTGCCGCATGCTGTCGCCTGTACTGGAAGATCTTGCAGAGGAACGCCCCGACATCAAGGTTGGAAAGGTCAACATTGATGAACAGTCGGAGCTTGCCAACCAATTTCATATCATGAGCATCCCAACCCTGCTTGTCTTTAAAAACGGGAAAAAAACCGGCGAATCTGTTGGTGTCATACCCAAAAGCAGTATCGAGGTTCTTTTGGAATAACAAAGGCAAGCAGAAAAATCCCCGTTTTCCTTGGCTGTACCCAACCAAGGAAAACGGGGATTTATTTATTCTTTTGCAATTACTTCCTATGCAGGGCACGATAAGCAATGTCTTTCCGAAAGTGAACCTTGTCAAAGGATATCTTTTGGACATTCTCGTATGCGCGTTCCACAGCAGACCTTACATTCTCCGCCTTGGCAACAACGCCAAGAACACGGCCGCCATTTGTCACGATTGCATCGTCCTTCCAAGCTGTTCCTGCGTGGAAGACCAAGGCAGCATTGTCCTTTGCCTCTGCAAGGCCCTGAATCACATATCCTTTTTCATAGGATTTCGGATAACCGCCAGAAGCCATGACAACGCAAACAGCCGCCCCATCGCTCCACTGGATATCCTGCTGTTCCAAAGTGCCATCCACACACGCAACCATAATATCCACAAGGTCACTCTCCAAAAGCGGCAAAACCACCTGCGTTTCGGGATCGCCAAAACGACAGTTAAATTCCACGACCTTCGGGCCTTCCTTCGTGATCATCAAACCGGCATAGAGACACCCTTGATAACAGTGTCCCTCCTGTGCCATAGCCGCAATAGCAGGCTTCAATACCCTTTCCTCAGCAAGCCTTACCATCTCATCCGTCATGACAGGTGCCGGAGCATACGTTCCCATGCCGCCCGTATTAGGACCCTTATCCCCGTCATAAGCCCTCTTGTGATCCTGCGAGGAAATCATCGGCTGGATAGTCTTCCCATCCGTAAAGGCAAGCAGGGATGCCTCCTCACCCTCCATAAATTCCTCGATTACCACACGGCTACCTGCCTGCCCAAAGGCCTGATTCTCCATGATATCATCCACAGCAGAAAGTGCCTCGTCCAATGTCATAGCAACAACAACGCCCTTGCCTGCTGCCAAGCCATCCGCCTTGATGACAATAGGAGCACCCTCTGCCTTGACATAGGCGCGAGCTTTCGCTGCATCAGAGAAAACCTCATATTTCGCTGTAGGAATCCCATACTTCTTCATCAAATTCTTGGAAAATTCCTTGGATCCTTCTATTTCTGCGGCATCCTTCTTTGGACCGAAAGCCTTAATGCCTGCTTCCTGCAAGGCATCCACCAATCCATTGACAAGCTGTGCCTCCGCACCGATAACAACAAGGTCAATCGCCTTCTCCTTGGCAAGACTTACCAAAGCAGCATTATCGTTGATCGAGACACCTGCAACGCACTCCGCAATCTCCGCCATGCCCGGATTTCCCGGCACAGCGTAAAGCTTTTCGCACTTGGGGCTTTGCGCCAGCTTCCATGCGATCGCATGTTCCCTGCCGCCGCCACCCACTACCATAATGTTCATTACTTCTCCACCTGTTCCTTGAGGTATGCCTGAATAGCACTGTCATAATCAGACGTATGCGCAAATGCCTCCCGTGCAAGCTCCATGCGCATCATACCATTGACACAGCCATCCTTTGCCACCATCTCAGCCACCTCATCATAACGGGAAGGATTCGTAACAATCGTTACAAACTTGAAATTCTTCGCAGCGGCACGAATCATGGCAGGGCCACCGATATCAATGTTCTCGATTGCCTCAGCCAGCGTAACATTCGGCTTTGCAATCGTTTCCTTGAAAGGATACAGATTCACAGCCACGAGGTCGATTCCCGTAATCTTATGCTCCTGCATCTCCTTGACATGCTTCGGATTGTCCCTGACAGCAAGAATACCTCCATGAATATACGGATTCAAGGTCTTGACACGCCCATCCATGATTTCAGGGAAGCCTGTCACATCACTGACATAGGTTACAGGAATCCCTGCATCCTTGATTGCCTTCATCGTACCGCCCGTGGAAACGATTTCCACGCCAGCAGCATGCAACTTACGGGCAAACTCCACAACACCTGTCTTGTCGGAAACACTGATTAAAGCACGCTTGATTTTCATAAACTGTACGCTCCTTTATGATTTTTTATTTTTAAGGATCCTCACATGGCGACCCTCTACCTCAAGACGGCCTTCCACATAAAGCTGTATCGCCTTCGGATAAATAATATGCTCCTGTTCCAGCACCCTTGCACCGAGGGATTCCTCGGTATCATCATCCAGAACCGGTACGGCTGCCTGCAAAATGATAGGGCCGCTATCCATGCCCTCATCGACAAAATGAACCGTGCAGCCAGAAACCTTGACACCATAAGCCAGCACGTCCCGATGTGCATGCGCACCGCCAAAGGACGGAAGAAGCGCTGGATGGATATTCATGATACGTCCACTGTATGCATGAACGAAATACGGGCTCAAAATTCGCATGAAGCCTGCCAGCACCACAAGCGTAACACCTGCTTCCTGCAAATTCTTGACGAGTACCTTTTCAAATGCCTCACGAGTCTCATATTCCTTGCGGTTGACGCAAATATTCTTGATTCCTGCCTTCTCTGCCCTTTCCAAAGCCATGACATTCGGCTTATCCGTAAGAACGATAGCAATTTCTGCATCCAGCTTCCCATCAGAAATTGCATCCATGATGGACTGCAGATCCGTCCCCCGTCCCGAACAGAGAACTCCCAAAATTTCCTTATGCATCAAATACGCCGCCTTTGATGGTTACATCATGGCTACCCTTGACCACCTTGCCGATTTCATAGCAAGTCTCGCCCTGCGCCTTAAGATGTTCCTTGATTTTCTCCGCTTCCTCACGGCTCGCCATAAGAACCATGCCGATTCCCATATTGAACGTGCGATACATTTCCTTCCACTCAACATTGCCCCACTGCTGAAGAAGGTTAAAAATCGTCGGCATCTGCCACACGGACGCATCAACCTCCACCGCCATATCTTCCGGAAGCGCACGAGGAATGTTGTCATAAAAACCGCCGCCCGTGATGTGTACCATGCCGTGAATATCAAACTTCTCAATCAGCGGCAGGCAGACCTTCGGGTACAAGCGCGTCGGAGTCAAAAGCTCCTCCCCAATCGTCTTTCCGAGTTCATCTATGTATTCGCTTCCATCGAATCCCTTGCGCTCAAACACAATCTTCCGAACAAGGGAATAACCATTGGAATGAACCCCGGAGGACGGAAGCCCCAAAAGGACATCCCCCTCTCGAACCAAATCGCTCGTAATCACCTTGGACTTCTCCACAACACCCACGGCAAAGCCCGCAATGTCATACTCTCCCTCTGGATAAAAGCCCGACATCTCTGCCGTTTCTCCTCCAATCAAGGCACAGCCAGATTCCTTGCAGGCATTCGCTACCCCTTTCACGACATTCGCCACCTGCTCCGGCTGGAGCTTGCCAACTGCCAAGTAATCCAAGAAAAACAGGGGCTCTGCACCCTGCACCAAAATATCATTGACGCACATTGCTACGGCATCCTGCCCAATCGTATCATGCTTGTCCAGCATAAAAGCCAAACGAAGCTTCGTTCCTACGCCATCCGTACCGGAAACCAGAACCGGCTCCTTATACTTTCCACTATTTAGAGCAAACAATCCACCAAAACCACCAAGGTCACCAAGAACCTCCGGGCGGTAGGTAGCCTTCACGCTGTCCTTAATCAGCTTTACGGAATAATTGCCTGCATCAATATCAACACCAGCATCTCGATAGGTAAGCTTTTCTTCCATTTCTTCCTCCAACACTGCACAATAAAAGACACCCCGAAAACGTCACAGCATTACAACTGTGCCGCAACCCGGGCTGCCTTCTTCTCTACTTCCTGTACCATCTTCTCACGATAAGCCTTCAACTGTTCTGCCAAGGACGCATCTTCTACTGCAAAAATCTGCACAGCAAAAATAGCGGCATTCTTTGCACCATTGATTGCCATCGTTGCCACAGGAACTCCCGACGGCATCTGCACCGTACTCAAAAGTGCATCCATGCCATTGAGCGCGGTTGCATTGATTGGCACACCAATCACGGGCAATGTCGTATAGCTTGCAACCACGCCTGCCAAATGGGCTGCCGCGCCTGCCGCCACAATAAACGCACCAATCCCCTGCTCCTGTGCCTCCGAAACGAACTCCCTGACCTTGGCAGGTGTACGATGTGCCGAAGCCACCACGACCTCCGACGCAATCCCAAACTGCTTCAAAAGATCTGCCGCAGGCTTCAAGATTGGCCAATCAGAATCGCTTCCCATCATAACTGCTACTTTCTTCATGAGACTCTCCTCTCCTATCCGCAAAACAAAATTCAATGTGAAACTTGCTTTTCTCCAACTTACCTCTAATGATACAGAAGAAAGAAACCCATGTCAACCGCAAGACGATACCGAGAATCTGCTTCCTCAGCAGCTGCTGAAAAGAGCGGAAAACACTTGCAACACAACCTCTCTTATGTTTTAATGATAGCAATCATTCATGCAAAGGAGAATTCCCGTGAAAAAAAGACTGTTTGCCCTGTCCGTCTGCGTACTCCTTCTGCTCTCCTATTACCAATGCGTCCTGCACCCAAGCTACCCTTGCACCGCAGTATATCCGGAAGCATCGCAGGCTTCCTCAAAAAAAATTCTCCTGATTCCCTTGGACGGAAGGCCGCCCTGCCGAAATTTTGTCCTGCAGGCAGGAAGCATTGCCGGCTATGAGGTATTGTCCCCTCCCTCTGAACTGCAGGACTACTACTCCCTCCCTGCCGATACGCAAAAGCTTCCAGCGTGGATAAAAGAAAACATTGCAAGAAGCCATGCCGTCATACTTTCCATTGATCAGCTTCTCTACGGAGGACTTCTCGCCGCCCGTGAAAAAGAAGCCCCGCCCGAAAAGCAGGCAGAGCTTTTTGCCTTTCTCCGTCAGCTGCACAGGGATTTCCCAAACATACCGATTTATGCATTCAGCATCCTGCCAAGACTGACACCGCAGGACACTATTGACGGCTACTATGAAAAACGATACCTCATAGAATATTCCAGACTGGTTGGAAAACAGCATGCCGGCCTGCCTGTCGATGAAAGCGAGCTTTCCCGCCTTGCAGAAAAAATATCGTCCGAAAGCATGGAAAAATATCTTTCCCACTTTCAGGAAAGCACCTCGCTCAACCGCAATCTTGCCTCGCTTGCCAAAGAAGGCACACTGGAACGCTTGATTCTCGGACAGGACGATGGAGAAAAGTACAGCATTCCCAACATCGAAAAAGAAAAACTCCAGAATTTCCTGCAAGCAGAAGAAATTCCAGAAAGCAAGGTATTCCTGACACACGGGGCAGACGAAATCGCACTGGCACTGCTGGCAGAAATCAAGACAAAGGACATGAACTTCCATCCTTGTGTCTGCGTGAAATACAACGATGAAAAAACACCCGACCGCATCATGCCCTACATGGCTGTCAGCACGAAGGAAAGTGCAGAAGAAAAGCTTCGCATGCTCCATGCAAAGCTTGTTGCGTCCCCCAAAGACGCAGACATCACCCTTTTCATCTCATGCAATAACAGTGACGAGGACACACTTGCCAGCCGAAGGAACAGCCTCCATGCCCTGCAAAGCCTTTTGTCCGGCAATCATCCGATTGCCCTCGTTGACCTCAGCAAGCATTTTCAAAAGGAAGAAACCCTGCTCCCGCTTTTGATTCAAGAGGATTATCCTCTCAACACGCTGGCTGCCTATGCAGGATGGAACACGACCAGCAACTCCATCGGGACGGCTCTTGCGCAAGCCCTTCTCTTTGCCTCCGCCAAAAGAGACATATGCAGCAAGCAGGATGCCATAAATCTTTATGCGGCAAATCTCACCTTCCTGCAAAACCGCATCTTGGAAGATTCCTTCTACCTAAAAGACGTGATAGACCTTGTAAACACCAGCCTCATCAAAGCAGGCTATATCAATACAGGAGACCTCGACCTAGAACACAACTACCGCTGGGCAAATGCCATGCTCCAGTCTGCCATGCAGGAACGCTTGGCAGACTACAAGCATACAAAAGCCTTCCGCCAGCCATTTCTTGTCACGACACCAACGGAAAAACTCTCCCTCTGCGCCCAAGACCTGCAAGCCGACATGAGCTACCCATGGCCGAGAACCTTTGAGATCTATCTGCAAACCACGCTGTTTCTAGGAGAAGTCCAATAAAAAAGCAGTGAGTTTTCTGTTACGATTACTCACTGCTTTTTAGCACACGATATTTTAATTTTTTAACAAGACAGGAGAATATGGACTTGACTGCCTGTGCGTACATTACGTTCTCCTCGTGAAACAGGAAGTTGTATCACTCTCTGATAAGTGCATACATTTTCATATCAACAATTTTGCCACCTTTCACAGCATTACTTCTTAATGTTCCTTCGTATTGGAATCCTGCCTTTTCCAACACTCTACATGAGGCTTTGTTGTGTGCAAATGGCTCGGCAAATATACGGATAATATCTGTATTTTCAAAAATATACTTGCAAACTTGCTTAATAATACTTGTCATATAGCCATTTCCCCAATAGGACTCGCCTATGTAATATCCCATTTCAGCAGTTCGAGAATGGATATTATCTTGCCGAAACACGCCGATACTCCCAATCACTTCATCATCAAGTGTTATCGCAAACGCATACGTATTGTCCTTGTTTGCAGATAACATAGCCGTGATAAAATCCTCTGCATCTTGTTCCGTGTACGGGTAAGGCAACCCATCTCTAAGATTATTCAAAACTTTCGGATTATTGAGATTTCCTGCCAAAGCAGATTTATCACTGATTCTCCATTCTCTTATTGACAAATTCATAATTATCCTCTGCAAATCCCAATTCATATTCTTGTCTGGTCGCTCTGCTACCTTGCCATCACTTCGAGCATATGCCAGTGCATTGCAATCTTTTCCAGTTCCTTTTCCGTACATTTCCCACTGAAATAAGCTCCCCACAGCTCACCCCGTTTCAGCTGCTTCACATCGCTGATTTTCAGCTTTGAAAGCTCCAGAAAATGCATTTCCAAATGCTTGCTGAGTGCCTTATGATCTGCATTCGTGTTCTGCAGTGTATAGGTGTTATGCCAGAAGGCTTCCTTTTTCAGATGATTGAAATCCAACAAGTTCAAGGCAATCGCTGGCTTCAAGCGCTTGTAATCCTCTCCCTCATTCAGCTGTCCGGCATACATTCTTGCCCAGTAGTACAGGGAACGTTCTGCCATATATGCATACGAGCAGACTTGCACCTCTATATCAATCAGCTCTCCGTTATCCAAAACTCCACGGATATCTAGCTTGGAAAGCTTGCCTGCATCCGCCTCAGGCTCTAGGTCCTTATTCGTAAACTCTATGGATTCAAAACGCCTGTCTCCATCTGCCAGTATCGCATTCAGAAAGTTCAGCGTCAAATCCTTGCGTTCATCACTTCCCAGCAAATACTTGAAAAACAAATCATTCAGCCGATTGATCTTCAACCTTCAACACCTCCATCCCAAAACATCTTCCATCTGCTTCTATCATACCCTGCTCTCTTATTTTTCGCAACAGAAAAGCCCCGAACAAACGCTCTGCGCAAGTTCGGAGCTCGCCCTTTGGCTGCCCTTTTTTATTTCTTTTTCTTTTCTTGCATAGCTTGCTCATACTGTGCAAGGATCTTCGGGCTGATTTGCTGGAAGGTGGAAAGCGCAAACTGGAAATCACTTACCATCTGCGGATGCAGCTGTGGGTTGTTGAGAAGCTGCAGCGTATACCTGCCGCCCTCATTTCCACGGAAAAATGCAACTGCGGACTGGTTTTCTGCCGTTGCCACCGTATCTACCGTGCCATCTCCATCGGAATCTATCTCGATGTCCTTTCCTGTAATCGCAAAAATGGCATTGTTCTCCGGAGTCATCTTCAAAAGGCCAATACTTTCATACCCATTGGTCTTTTGGATTCTCTCCAGTTCCTTCGTGGCATCCTCCACGGAAATAGCATTCAGGTTTGGAATTGCACTGTCCTCAAAGGAATCCACAAGAACCACCCATGCCAGCTTGATGTTATATCCATCATTATCAAAAATCAGTACATTTCCCTTGGCTCCCTCGTAAAGCGCAGAAGCAGGAATAACATTCGGCTTTTTGGGACACAAAATACTATAGCCATATTCCGCATTCATATAAAGACATGCCTTGGCATCTGTTCTTTGTGCTGATGAGGAAGCTGCTGGCTTCTCCACTGCTGTATCCTCTGCTGCCAAGCTCTGGGAAGGAAAAAAAGCTGCGCCCACCAGCATAGCGCCAAGAATTCCTGCCGCAACAAATTTCTTTTTCATGTCAATCTCTCCTCACTACTGCTCTGCCAAATCACTTTTTTCTCGCAGGCTCCACATTGACCCTGCAACCCTTGACCGTATTCCTGTGCATGACGGAAAGCACCCTCTCTGCCACATTCTCCGGAACTTCCACAAAGGTGAATTTATCATAAATGTTTATCACGCCAATGAGATCCTGCGCAATATCCGCTTCATTTGCAATCGCCCGTGCAATATCCACAGGGCGTATTTTTTGGCTACGTCCTATGTTCAGGAAGAGCCGCACCATACCCGGTGCCCCCCCCGTATCGCTGAACGATACGCTCTCCCTGTCTGCATCCGATTGAAAGCCCTCCACAGAAAGCTTCAATGCCGCAGCCGCAATATCTACAAAATCGTAATCATGCTCTGCTGCCATATCCGCAATGATTGTATGGTAATCATCATATCGATTCTGCTGCAAGGTCTTTAAGAGCCGTTCCTTGACCAGATCCTTCTGATGCTCCAAAACATCCGATGCCGATGGAAGCTCCTTGCGGACAATCTTCGTTTTTGCCAAACGCATGATCAAGCGGAGCTGCCGATACTCCCTCGGCTCGATAAAGGTCATGGCAACACCCTTGCGTCCTGCCCTGCCGGTTCTTCCAATGCGGTGGACATAGGATTCATGATCCTGCGGAATGTCATAATTGATGACATGCGTGATATCATCAATATCAATGCCTCTCGCAGCAACATCCGTAGCTATCAGAATATCAATCCGCCCATCACGGAATTTTTTCATTACGCGGTCACGCTGAACCTGCGAAAGATCCCCATGCAGTCCGCCTGCAAGATATCCACGGGTATCCAGCGAGCTGCAAAGCTCGTCAACTCCACGCTTCGTGCGGCAAAAAACAATCAGCTTGCCCGTTTCCTCCACGTCAAGCACACGGCAAATACCTTCCAGCTTTTCCCTCGTTTCATAGTAAAACTGGTCAATGAGCGGCACGGTAAGGTTTTCCTTGCTGATAGCCACCTTCTGCGGATTTCTCATGTACCGATGCGACAGCTTTTCGATAGGTGCCGGCATTGTCGCAGAAAACAGCAGAGTTTGGCGATTCTCCGTCGGAATATGCGAGAGAATACTTTCTATGTCATCTACAAATCCCATGTCCAGCATCTCATCTGCTTCATCCAAAACCAGCGTATGCACATCATCCAGCTTCACGGTTCCCCGCTGAATATGGTCGAGCAACCTGCCCGGCGTTCCCACAATAGCATGAACCCCTCTTTTCAAGGAGCGAATCTGCCTATCAATGGACTGCCCGCCATAGACAGGAATCGTATGCACATGGCGATAGCGGCCGATTTTGTTCATTTCCTCTGCCGTCTGAATCGCCAGCTCCCTCGTAGGAGTCAGGACAAGCACCTGAATATGACGATACGCATCAATAACCTTTTCGATAGCAGGAATGCCAAAAGCAGCGGTCTTTCCAGTACCAGTCTGTGCCTGCCCTATGACATCATGCCCTTCCATCACCAATGGAATCGTCTGTGCCTGAATCGGCGACGGCTCCTCAAATCCCATATCATGAATCGCCAGCAGCACCTTGCGGCTAAGCTCAATTTCTCCAAATGATTTCAGTTCCTTTTTCAAAAAAATCCTCCCATGACTAAAAAATTATTTTCATACCTTGCAGCCTTTTAACCGTTGCCCAAGTAATCAGCCAACATAAGCAAGGCCTTCTCCACGCTCTGCTCCTTCACATGTCTCCTGTCACCCGCAAAGCGATTTTCTGTGACAAAAGTACCCTGACTTCCCGAAACAGAAATATAGACCAATCCCAAAGGCTTTCCGCTTCCGTCTCCGTCAGGACCAGCGACTCCCGTCACGCTCACACCGAGATCCGTTCCCATGGTTTCCCGAATTCCTTCTGCCATCTCGCAGGCAGTTTCCCTCGATACAGCCCCATGACGTTGCAAGGTCTCCTTTCTCACCTTTGCAAACCGTTCCTTGCATGCATCGGTATAGGTCACAACAGCCCCTGCCATGTACGCAGAACTCCCCGGCACGTCAGTCAAGCAGCTCGTCAGCAAACCGCCTGTACAGGACTCTGCGCAGGAAATCGTATATCCCTTATCACGAAGCAAGCGGGCAACCTGCTCTGGCTCTCCCTTCATCAGTCCATCCGCTCCCCTACCATATCATAGGTAAAGCCTTGCGAAACCTTTATCCTTACCATATCGCCCGGTCGGCTGTTCAAGTCTCCTTCGACAAAAACCATGCCATCTACCTCTGGTGCCTCACGATAGGATCGGCCCCAAGCAATATTTTCCTGCTCCTCATCTCTGCCTTCTACCAGAACCTCAATTTCCTTTCCTTCCCACGCTTGATTGATCTCCTCCGAGATCTTGCACTGCAAGCTCATCAAGTCATGATACCGATTTTGGGCATCCTCCTCCGAAATCTGGTTCTCCATATCGTAAGCAGCCGTATCCTCCTCACGAGAATATGGGAAAATCCCCACCTTGTCAAAACGCTGTTTCTCCACAAAATCCCGAAGCACCTGATACTGCTCCTCCGTCTCACCTGGGAAACCGACAATAAATGTTGAACGAATCGTAACATCAGGAATACGGCTGCGAATCTTGGCAAGAAGCGACTCAATCTCCTCCCTGCTGTCTGGGCGATGCATATTGCGGAGAATCTCATTGTCCGCATGCTGCAATGGAAGATCCACGTACTTGCAAATCTTTGGCTCTGTCGCCATCAGATCAATCAGCTCATCCGTAAAGAATTTAGGATAGCAATAGAGAATCCTTACCCACTGCAAAGGCTCAATCTTGACAATCTCCCGCAGAAGCCTTGCTAGACTAGGCTCTCCGTAAATGTCATGGCCATAGTTCGTCGTGTCCTGTGCTATCAGATTGATTTCCTTGACACCGCTTTCCGCCAGTTTCCTAACCTCTTCGCAAATATCCTCAATCGTGCGACTGCGGAATTTGCCTCGAATCAAAGGAATTGCGCAGAAAGCGCAACGGTTATTGCATCCCTCTGCAATCTTGACATAAGCCGTGTAATCCGGTGTCGTGCGAATACGAGGGCATTTCGAGTCATAGATTGTCGCATTCTCGTCCACCAAAACAACACGATTCCCCTTCAGTGTCTCCTGAACGGCTTCCATGATTCGATGCCACGAGCCTGTTCCCAAAATCGCATCCGCTTCCGGCAGTTCATCCAAAAGTGTCTCATGATACCTCTGCCCAAGGCAGCCAGCCACAATCAAGGAACGGCACTTTCCATTTTCCTTATACTCAGCCATGTTCAGGATACTGGTAATGGCTTCCTCTTTTGCCGACTGAATAAAGGAACAGGTATTCACAATAATAATATCGGCATCCGCAGGGTTTGGTGTCAGCTCTATCCCATTCTCTCGCAAAAGACCGAGCATAACCTCCGTATCCACCAAATTCTTTGCACAGCCAAGGCTAATAAAACCTGCTTTCATCAAAACTCCTCCTAAACATCGCAATCAGCAAAAAGAACACTCATAAAAACCACAACATCCCACTCTATTTCAGCCTAATGTACTTTACCCATCGATCCAGAAAATCATGCTTCTGCTGCTTCGTAAACTTCGGCAAATGGTCAAAAAGGACAATATTCTTGCCTGCAAACATCTTATACGCAAGAGTTCCCGGATTGGTCGGAACAAAATAAAAATTATTTCTCTGCAGTGCCATCTGGACGTCATCCATCAAAAGCCAGTCCGCCAAGCCTCTTGCCAACGCAGTCTGCTGCTCCGTTGCTCCCACAGTCAAGGCCGAACCAATCAAAAGATAGGATGTCCCATCCGCTGGATAAATAATTTTTAAGGGATAACCATCGTTCAAGTAGCGAAGCACCTCACTCTGCACCGCAATGGAAATATCCGTTTCCCCCATTCCTGCCTGACGAACGGGATTATTGAGATACTTCGTATACTGCACGACCTTCGGATGAATCTGCCGCCATATTTGATAGGTCATCTGATCACCGTATTGCTCAATCATGGAAAAAAGCAATCCAGAGGAAGCGTCCGCTGCAACAAAATCTGTAATCCCGATACGCACAGAATTCATCTCCGCCAATGACATCCAGCTATCAGGAATTTGCTGCAATGTGCGAAGGTAATCCTTGTTAACGCAGAAAACCGTTGGATCATACCAAACACCTGTCCAGTATCCATCTTGCTGCTTAAAAGCATCTGGAACAGCATCACTGGACTGGGAAACATACGATAACAGCATTTCTTCCTGTGCCGCCCGCTCCAAGGTTTCCCGATCTGCCAAAAGAAGCGCGGCGGCATCTTCCCTCTCACTTGATTTCTGTTCCCTAAGCCGAAGCAGGATGTCTTCCTGTGCCAATGGAACAAAATTTATCTTCACATGATACAGATGCTCATACTCATTTGCCAGAAGTGCCGCATGTTCTGCCGGCAGTGTCGTATAGACCGTTACCTCCTGCATCGCTTCTGTATCTTCCGCCCAATCCGCACCTGCCAAGTAAGCAGAGCCAACCAAAACCATCACAAATAATGAAAAAGCCGTCAGCAGCAATGACGTATAACGCCGCATACCGTTCCCCTCCACCAAAATTACCCACAGAAAACCTGTTCATTCATTTTACCACACTGCACAAATATTGCAAATAGTGGATTTGCACAGCTTTCCTCACAAAGGCTAGAAAAAGCCCGCCAGCATTGAGCCGACGGGCTTTTGTAGCTTTCGATATGAATCGTAATGATCAACGCTTCGAGAACTGCGATGCCTTACGAGCTTTCTTAAGACCATACTTGCGGCGCTCTTTCTCACGGGGATCACGAGTTACGAAACCTGCCTTCTTGAGTGCAGGACGCAAATCAGCATCCATTTCCATGAGTGCACGAGTAATGCCATGACGAATCGCACCTGCCTGACCGGATGCACCGCCACCCTTTACGTTAACGACAACATTGTACTTATCTGCAGTCTCTGTAAGTTCCAACGGCTGACGAACGATAAGCTCAAGCGTCTTCAAACCAAAGTATTCTTCCATATTACGGCCGTTAATCGTAACCGTGCCATCGCCTGGAACCAAACGAACACGAGCAACGGATGTCTTTCTACGACCAGTACCGTAGTAGCTGACTTCTGCCATAAATTATGTCCTCCTTCCAGTCTTAGCGGATATTCAGTTTAAGCTCTTCCGGCTTCTGTGCAGCATGAGGATGCTCCGCACCAGCGTACACGTTGAGCTTGCGATACATCTGCGCACCAAGACGGTTCTTCGGGAGCATTCCCCGAACAGCATGTTCAACAACACGAGTTGGGAACTTCTCCAACATCTGGCCAGCCGACGTAAACGTAGTGCCGCCCTGATATCCGGAATGACGGAAATAAACCTTATCCGTCAACTTTTTCCCAGTAAATTTCACCTTATCTGCATTGATGACGATGACGTAATCACCCGTATCAACATGCGGAGTATATGTCGGTTTATTTTTACCGCGAAGAACTTTTGCGACCTCAGCAGCGAGCCTGCCGACAGTCTGACCTTCAGCGTCTACAACGTACCACTTGCGCTCAATTTCGGATGCCTTTGCCATAAACGTTGTCTTCATGCGATTTCCCCCCTAAAAATTCAAATAAAATACTCATCCATGTGCAAACTGCGTCAGGTTTCCGGGGCTAATGGAAGACCATGCCACAACATCACATAGAGTTATTCTAATAAAAACATTCCACAAAGTCAAGAAAATTTTAGTGCAATTTAGATATTATTTGAACCATTCATTATGATACCCTAATATGCCACGAAGGAAAATGTCCCAGTGCAGATATTCCAAGCCTGACTGTCTTCCTGTACGCTCTGTATCACATTTCCTTCCGATTTTGAAGGAATTCATCTCCTTCATCCTGAATAAAATCCGTCATAGGCTCCTGCGGTTGTGCCTCACGCAAAAGCTCAGTATTCTGGGATTTTTTTTCTTCGCTTTTCTTTTGTTCTCTTTTTCCCTGTTCCTGCTTTTTCTCTTCCTGTTTTTTCTTCCTTTGGGCTTCCTTTTTTGCTTCCTTTTCTGCTCGCTCTGCTGCTATTTTTTCCTTTCGCTTATCCTGCTCTGTCTGGATATGTGCTTTTGTATTGCAATACCCTACATACGCAAAAGATCCCGCTGTCACCAACAGCACAATAGAAAGCATCACGAGAATAACATTCTTGACCAATCCCATCTTCCTTTCCTTGCAAACAAAATCTTTCCCATCAAAAAGCTTTTCTTCTATTTTATCCTCAAATCCTGCTCCCGTCTACTCAATAAAAAAGAACTTCCAGTTTTTCAAAAGCAGCTCCAAATGCTTCCAGTTGCAGAAGGAAAACCCATATTCCTGTTGAATCTATAAGCAGGATATTTTATACGAACATGAGGTGAGCAGACATGAACGAAAAAGAATTGAAACGCACCATCAACCTTCTCAACGATTATGTGGACGATTACCTTTACGAAAAGCAACCCAAAGGTGGTGCTGCCACAGTCAAGGTTGCGCACCAAGCAGCACAGGACTTTGCCAAACAGTACAACTATGAGGTTGTCATCAAGGGACATATTGCCTTTATCTGCATTCAGCAAAACAAGCAAGAGGAAACCTACGACTACCTGATCCTTGACATTGAACAAGAACCTCATGTCGAAGCCGTAACCTACGCCGCTTCTCCTGAAACACTGCGTGCCAATACTATCAAGTTTAATTAAATATATAGATTCTGCCAACGATGGATTCTCCTCCCAATGCGGGAAAATTTTTGAACAAGGAAAAAAGAAAGCAACCACTTACTAAAAAAAGAGAGCCTCGCAAACACCGTATTTACGTTGCTTGCGAGGCTTTTACCTTTTCTAACTGTCAAAGATGGGGACATAAACTACCATTCATTACATCATAGAAATGGGATCAATATCAATAGCTACATCTGTCCTCCTGTGCAAGCCCTGTCTCCGAAGGAATTCCTGCACAGGCAGAAGATTGTTTGCCTTAATCAGCACAATAAAACGATAGATTCCCCGAAATTGCGAAATCATGGCAGGAGACGGACCAATCGCTTGGTTTTCTTCCTGCTTTGGAAATTCCTTGCGAAATGCCTCTATCAACAGCTTTGCATTTTCCCTTGCCCTCTCCTCCAGCTTGTCCTGAAACAAAATCTTAATTAGCCGACGAAACGGCGGATACAACAGCTGCCTCCGCATTGCTATTTCCTTTTCATAAAATCCTTGATAATCCTGCTTGATTCCACAAGCTACAGCATAATGCTCCGGATTATAGCTCTGAACCACGACTTTTCCGGAAAGCTTTCCCCTGCCTGCTCGTCCTGCTGTTTGCGTAATCAGCATAAAGCAACGCTCCGAAGCACGAAAATCCGGCAAATTCAAGCTCGAATCTGCACTCACAATCCCAACTGCCGTAACATTTGGTATATCATGCCCCTTTGCTACCATCTGCGTACCAAGAAGGATATCATACGCACCCTTTCGGAATTCGTCCAAAATGTTCTGATGGGCAAACTTTTTCCCTGTCGTGTCCCTGTCCATGCGAATCACTCGCGCATTCGGCAGGATTTCACGCAGCTCCCGTTCCAGCTTTTCCGTTCCAGAACCAAAAAATTTGATATAGCGACTGCCGCACTTTGGACATTCCGCTGGCATCTTCTCCTGCACATCGCAATGATGGCAGCTCAATGCCCCATTGGCATGATAAACAAGCGGCAAACCGCAAAAGCGGCATTTCAAAGCTTCCCCACAGGAACGGCACATGACAAAGGTAGAAAATCCCCGCCGGTTCAGCATGACAATCATCTGCTGTTGATTGCGCATCGTTTCTTCCAGCAGGTCTTGCAATTCCCGTGAAATCACATGACGGTTTCCCATCCGAAGTTCCTGACGCATATCCACACATTTCACGAAAGGCAGTGGCTTGTTCCCGATTCTCTTGGGCATCGTCAAAAGCCTAAGTTTTCCCAGCCTTGCTCTTGCAAAGGACTCCACTGAAGGCGTTGCGCTTCCCAAAATAAGAACGGCGTGATGTATTTGGGCAAGCTGTTCCGCTACTACCCTCGCATGATAGCGGGGCGACTCATCCTGCTTGTAGGACATATCCTGCTCCTCATCCATAATGATAAGCCCCACATTGTCCGCAGGTGTAAAAAGTGCGGATCTTGCACCAATAATAATACTAGCCTCGCCCCGTCTCATGCGGAAAATGGCATCGTTTCTCTCCGCCACAGAAAGTTGGCTGTGCATGACAATAACATCATCAAAATATCCTCGAAACGCCCGTACCAGTTGACCGGTAAGTGCAATCTCCGGCACCAGCACGATGACCTTTCGCCCTGCCGCCCTCGCTTGCTCCGCCGCCTCAATGTAGACCTGCGTCTTTCCGCTTCCCGTGACCCCATGCAGCAGAAAACCTTGATATTCCTTCTTCGCTAACGCCAAAACAATTTCTGACAAAGCCTTTTGCTGGTCATCTGTCAATGCAAAATCCTTGCTCTGGGCAGGAACCTCTCGATAGCTGTCACGCAGCACTCTCCGCCTTTTGATTTCGACCAAGCCAGATTCCTCCGCCGCCTTGATGGTCGCAGAAGAAATGCCTTGCTTTTCAATTTCCGAAAACAGCTGCTCATCATGCTCTTTCAAAAGATTTAGCAAGCGGCACTGTGCCTTTCGTCGCTTCAGGCTCTCCAAAAGCTCGGCTGTAACCTCGACCTTGCAGGAAACATACCTCGCAAGCTTTTCTTTCACGCGTGACTCCGCCACATATTCCTTCTCCACAAGATGATAACGCAAAAGCTTTTCCAAAATTTCCTCAACAGAAAAGGTCGCATTTCCCATACGTTTCTTTATTTCCCGCCGAGTCAGCGGACCATCCCTCAAAAGACAGCGATATAAGCTCTGGTACAGCTCTGTTTGCAAAAGGATATGATTTCCATGTTCTTCTGCAGCAAAGATTCTCAGTCCGCTTTTTCCCGGCATGAAAAGACGCATCGTTTCTGCCAGCGAGCAAAGATAAAACTCAGACATCCACCGTGCCGCCTCAATCATCTTGGGCGTAAACCAAGCCTCCTCGTCCACTGCTTCCAAGATATCCTTCAATGCAATCTCTGAATCCTCTACCTTCTCCGTTGCAAGCACAAAGCCCTCAACCCTCCGTCCGCCAAATGGCACAAAAACCCTCCAGCCAACATCCAAATAAGAAAGTTCTTCTGGAATCCGATATGTGTACTCTTTTGCTATGCTTTTCACCGGAATATTTACAAATACACTCGCTGTCAGCAATGTCCCGCCCCCAAATGGAAAATCTCCAGCCGTTTCAGGATAAATTCTCCTCGTTCACTTAGAATTTCGTACATTTTATCATTATTCCCATAGCTTTTGCAACGCAAAAAAGTGCAAAGCCGCAGCCATGCACTTCTATAAAAAATATTTACTTCGCTATATATCGCCCCTTGCCTTCCATAGATTCGGCAAATTCTGCCTACCTACACCAAGTCAAATGCTGCAAGGCGATAATTGCCTCATGCTTACCTTCAATATAGCAGTTCCTCTGCTTCCATGCTACATCCTCTGATAGAAAACAGATTTTTTCTTGAATAAAGATAGACATGATGATAATAAAATTTTCATCATTTGTGAAATTAAGTTTTCCAGAATTTAATCAAATAATTTAGTAAACCAATTGCTGGATTTCGTATTGTATAGCTTAGAAGGATCAATATTATGGCTACGCATTATTGATTCAACTGTTCTTCCATCTTTTGAACGAACGGATAGGTTTGCTCCTTTTTTCACCAACGCACGTGCCAAGCCCAATTCATCAGAAAAAGTCCAGTTATGGTCTACTGACAGCATAAGCGGAGTATATCCATTATCATCTGTTAAATTGACATTTGCACCGCAGTCAAGAAGGACGCGCCAAGTGAACTTGGCGATAAGATCCCAATGTTTGTTCGCAGCAATATAATGTAAAACCGTCCGGTTATGACCTAACGATTTATAACGTCTATTTAAGTCTGAACCGGCCTCACAAAGCAAAGTAACCGCTTTAAAATCTTTTTTCCTTACAGCATAAACCATGGAATCATCCCCATCGTTATCTGTCGCCATAACATCAGCACCATTTTCTATAAGCGTAGCAACGCAACTCATGTCTCCACCAACAGCAAAACCAACAGCAAGATGAAGTGCCGTTTGACCTTTATTATTTTTTTCACAGATATCCGAATCATATTTAATAAGTGTTTTTAGTATCATCGGTTTCCTGAACATTGCGGCACAATGAAGTGCAGTCCAACCTCTACTATCCTTTTTATTTACATCTGCACCGGCTGATATGAGCATTTCAACAATATCAGCACTCCCTTTTCTTGCTGCAATATGCAGAGCAGTACTCAATCCATAACCAAACAAATTTACATCCGGCTTATATTCCAAAATAAGTTTTGCGTTTTCTGTAGCACCATTGCTAATGGCATGCATAAGAATGGTTTCCCCTGACTCGTTCTGCCAGTTAATTGGAAAAGTCCGGTTCTCCATGAAATATTTTAGAATATCGTAACATCCGCTTGTTGGGATAGCCGCCGCAACCATTGCTAAATTCTCATTACCTCTTACGCATTTAGAAAAATCATAGTTTTCTTCTGCTAATTTGGAAATACAATCAAACTGACCTGCCTCCACTACGTCTATGACAAAGTTGTTATTAGCTAATTTGGCAAATAATCTACTATTAATGTCGTTGCTAAATCTTTGTATTTTCTGGTAATCCCTTGAATCCATCCAATTAGAAATTAATTTTTCCCATAAATCTTCCCATGATTTGTTATCAAAGCCTCGATATCGAATAATATACTCTGGATATTCAAATAAAAAATTCTCTAGCCCATCAGCAAGATGATTCTTTCCCTCCTGTGCTTTTTCCTTAGCATTCGTTTCATAATAACAAACAATCTCCAATGCATAGGCCATTCCTAAAATATTTCTATCCCCAGACGCATAATTTTTTGCACTACTTATCTTTTCTAAGGCACCATAGAAATCCTTCTCATTAATCGATTCCAAAGCAGAATTAATCCAAACCTCAGGGTTTGGATCAATGACCTGTGTCGTTTCTGTACTGATAATCGTCGCATCGTCCCACATACTCATAAGAATCACCTACTTACTCAACGTTGATACTGAAACTCCTGTATTAACCTATTATGATTTTCCTCGAGTTTTTCCAACACCTCTTTATCAACATTCTGCTCCCGTGCTTCTGAAACAATGGTTGTTTTGTCAAAATATGTGGCTGTAGCAGTTTTTTTAGTATAAATTGTTGATGTGTTTCTTATCTTTCCAACTAAACGATCTATAACCGCAACGGCTTTCTGCATTTGATTCCTTGCCTCAAATCCAAATGCCCTCTCAATTGCATCTGCTGCTACACGATTAAGCCAATCCTTTATATCGTCCCAGAAAGATACCAATCCACCGATAATGAGTCCAGCCAAAACAAACCCCATAGAAATAACCATTTTCTTACACTCCTATTCATCGAGTTGCGGCATGCGAAGAAGCAAATGCCAATAGATTTCGTATTCTTAGCGGTCCATATGGTATCTTTTCATCATTTTGACTATATCGAGATACCGTATCATCTAACAAATAAATATCTTTAGCTTGCGCCAAATAATCACACACATTTACCTGCTCTACCAGTTTCAAATTATTCAAAACAAGGGCTAAAATTGTTTTGATACAAACATTTACGTCCTGTACAACTAGATATCCGTAACAATCGGCAGTATAATGCGCTGTACGTGACCAGTTGGCATAAGTTATTGTCAACCCTTTCGCCATTGTCTCCGTACCTGGCACTAAACTCGTATTAGACAGCATCTGCAATGATTGCTCAGCAACACGAGATAATTTTACAATTCCGTACTTTATTCTGCATAATTCACGAGCTATCAAAAATTTAATTGCCACAGGTGAAAAATCAGCTATAGTTTTTGCCGATATCTCTATTCGGGGAGAATTCGCTCCTTTTGCCTCCATACCATAATAAAAATCTTCGTACACAAATATCTTAGGAGGATCGATTCCGGCACTCTGAGAGAGTTCGTTAACAAAAGAGTATATTTGCGGAAATTGGCGTTCTGTTACTCGAATAGTTTTTCCCAACAAATCTGGTTTCTTTAATTTTCCTTCGTATTCAGCATAACAGGCGATTATCTCATCTTGATAAGGAATCATATTGTTCAGTTCTTCCGTTTTCTCAATATAAAGAGGATGAAAAAATCGTTCACCCATTACCAATCACCTCCATCATAAGAAGCAATATGGGAGCTTACCCCACCATGTCGCCCAAAATATGTTGTTCCTCCACCAGTTGTTACGCTAGAACCAAGAAATTTCCCTCTATTATCAAAACGCATAGAGCTATTACCCAAACGCCATGTTGTACCTCCACATGAGGATCCTAAATAACTGGTGCTTGAAAATCCCCCATAGCTCGTACGAATCGATGATGTACTGCCGTCTCTATGATGGAAATTTGTAACATTCATACTTATTCCTCCCCTAGTGCCAACAGAATGTTTTGTTCTATAGTTTCACCAGTAATATTGTTATTTCGATGATACAAGTCTTTCATCAATTTATGCGTATCGATATCTTCTGGTTTAATTTGAGTAACTCGATAGAGAAATTTTTCTGCACCATCATAAAGTTTTCTTTCATAAAGCATTAAACCATATATTTTATTCAAAAGATAATGACTCCCAAACCCATCATGATTCTCTAGGTATTCGTTAAGTTTCATGTAAGATAAGTTTTGGTCATCACTGAAATATAATTTCAATCCTTCAAGACATAAACGAAAGTCATCCTCAATTTCTCCCCATACATTTAAACAAGCATCGATATTTTTCTCGTTTTGACTAGTCTCAAAAGTTAGCAAACGAATCATATCATACTGTCGTTTACGTAAATACTGTAAGCGCTCGCTGTAAGATTCATCTTTCTTTGAGGTCTCCATCAAGAATTTTATGTCTTCACTTATTTTTGCATAATCTGCTTGAAGTCTTTTTATTCCAGCTTCGACCCTTCCATCATCAAAACACGTCACTTCCTCTCGAAAAAAATTTTCCTCACCCATAATTCGTTCAATAAATTGTAATTTACTTATGTTATATATCTTGTGATACGTTTTGATAAGTTTCTTTATCATTCTATAACCCCTTTTTATCCAATTCCATTATTGGTGACATCTCTTGTTTATACTCTTCCTCACTTATTTTTTCATGTTTTACCGACACAATACGTGGCTCATTTGATTGTTTCCGCAAGTGTATAACCCTATTCGCATCATCAAAATCCTGCTCTGTTAGTATCGGATTAATTTCATTTCGATAAAGTGAGGATATTGCTGCATAAAGCAACATATCTTTTATATCAGCTCCTGAAACATCCTCATATTTATTTGCCAGTAGTTTTCCTGTAATATCATCCGCCAATGGAATTCCATGCGATAGATAAATGTTCCATATGTGCTCTCTTCCATAAACATCCGGCAGTTTGAACGGAATGCTAGTTAATATACGTCGCTTAAACGCTTCATCATAATTACTTATGAGGTTTGTGGTAAATATAACAATGCCATCAAATTTTTCCAATTCCATCAACATAACGCTGCGTGTAATGTTTACACCATAATCTGCGGACTGTGTGACGCTGGTAAGTCGTTTTCCCAAGAAAGAATCCGCTTCATCAAAAATTAACACGGCATCATCTTTTTGGGCGCGCTGGAAGGCAGCAACTATATTTTTCGGAGTATCTCCAACATACTTTGACTCTAATTCAGAATAATTAACAACATAAACTTTCTTTCCCAATTCTCCTGCAATGGCCTCCCCTGTCATACTTTTCCCTGTTCCAGAGGGACCATAAAAATTGAACACAATAGCACGCCCTGATTTTTCACCATTACCAAGATGCCAATCTTCGAATAATTCTTTTCTGTGACGAGCTATAAGCATCGTTTTTCTAATTGAATCAAGCATGTCTTCTTCAATATATACATCAGAAAATTTCCATCGAGGTTCCCGTACAAGTATCTGATTGGTTATAGGCTTTTGAGAGATAGATTCATTAGAAGTGCTTTCATCGGAATCATTATTTTCTTTATCTGTTAAGTTCTTTTTTTCGTTGTTCGAATCAGAAGATTCAGAATGATGAAAAATAATTTCTACGGACGAAGGAATTGTGCAGTACTTAGCATTATGTTTCTTTATACTATCACGTACAGCGGTAAATATCGAATTTACCCGTTCTTTCCATAGTATTCCATCTATAATATCATCTTCACCGTTTTCTTTTTTATATTGCCAAACAGCATCTGACTGAAAAGATAATTTTACATTTTCTTCTTTCAACAACTTTGTCCAAATTAGTGTCTTTTTACAAATCGCAGATTCCCCATTAATTTCCATATTTGTTGTCTCCTTTATCATATCTGTAGATTTTTCACAATTTACACTATTATACGGACTTTACCTTTGAGACCTGCATAAACGCAATCCACACACATTCATCTCTCCGCACATCTTCAAAATGACTCCTACACGCCTGTAATTGTAGCACATCTGCCCCCCCGGTAAAGACATTTATGTATAAACGCTAAATTCTATTTGTATATTTTTCAACAAGATACATCCTGCAAAAACCTATTCAATTTGTCCTTGACCAGTGTACAGTTGTGTATTATACTTATCTTTAATAACAAAAACAGGAGTTATGGGACATGAACAAGAAAAGCCTCGGACAGCTCGGCGAAAACGCAGCCGTTTCCTTTCTGGAAGCACATGGCTATGAAATACTGGAGAGGAACTTCTGCATTCGCACAGGTGAAATCGACATCATCGCCAAAAAGGAAGGACGGCTTTCCTTCATCGAAGTAAAAACACGCTGTGACAATCGCTGCGGCACACCGGCAGAAGCTGTCACGCACCGAAAGCAACAAAAAATCATCCGCACTGCCCTTTCTTACCTAAATACTCGCAAGCTGCATGACATTCCCTGCAGCTTTGATGTCATCGAGGTTTACCCAACGCCCCACGAGAAATGGAACATCCGCCACTTGGCAGATGCTTTTGAATGTTAGAACAGGAGGTTTCTTTATGTTTGCAAAATCACACGGTGCAGCAACCTTGGGTGTTGATGGTTTGATTATCGATGTGGAAGTAGATTGCGCCAATGGGCTTCCTTCCTTCGATATTGTAGGATTGCCGGATACTGCTGTCAAAGAATCCAAGGAACGGGTACGCACTGCCATACGAAATTCTGGAATTCGTCTCCGCCAAGAAAAACTGACCATCAACCTAGCTCCTGCCAATATCCGAAAGGACAGTTCAGGACTTGACCTCCCCATTGCCGTGGGACTTCTGTCCGCCTATGGCTTGATTCCTGCCAATCGTTTGGAAAAATGCCTGTTTGCCGCAGAGCTTTCTCTCGAGGGAGAGTGCCGTGCCATCCATGGAATCCTTCCTATGGCAATCCGAGCAAGCGAAATAGGCTTGACAGAATTTTTTGTTGCAAAAGAAAACGCAAATGAAGCATTGCTCGTGGAAGGGCTTCGCATCTATGCTGTCAGTAACTTGGAAGAAGTCATTTCCTTCCTGACAGGAACTCGAGAGCTTGCTCCTGCCCAAAAAAGTGTAGCCGCCATCACGGAAAGCCCTGCCTTTTCCGATGATTTTTCCGATGTACAGGGACAATTCGCAGCCAAACGAGCTCTCGAAATTGCGGCAGCAGGAGGGCATAATGTCCTGATGGTCGGTGTGCCTGGCTCTGGAAAAACCATGTTGGCGAGGAGAGTCAATTCCATACTGCCCCAGCTCACTGCCGAAGAAGCACTCGAAGTAACAAAAATCTACAGCATTGCAGGACTGCTTCCACGAAACGGTGGACTAATGCAAAACCGTCCCTTCCGCAGTCCGCACCATACAACCTCAACCACTGCGCTTGTAGGCGGCGGACGGATTCCCCGTCCCGGCGAAGTCACACTTGCTCAGCACGGAGTCCTTTTCCTCGATGAACTTCCCGAATTCAACAAAAGCACGCTGGAAGTTCTGCGGCAACCAATAGAGGATCGCAAAGTTTCCATTGCAAGAGTAAACGCAACCCTCAGTTTCCCCTCAGACTTCATGCTCATTTCCTCCATGAATCCATGTCCCTGCGGATATAATGGTGCAGAAGACAATGCGCATACCTGCGAATGCAGCAATAGTGAGATCAAGCGATACACAGGGAAAATTTCTGGACCTCTCCTCGACCGTATTGACATTCATATCCGTGTCCCCCGTGTCGAGTACAAGGATCTAAGCTCCACTCAAAAAGCAGAAAGCTCTGCCATCATACGCCAGCGAGTAACTGCTGCAAGGGAACGGCAAAGAGAACGGCTGAAACCCTACCGCTTATTTTGCAATGCACAAATGAATCATGCCATACTAAAGGAAACTTGCCCCATGGAACCTGCAGCGCAAAAGCTTTTGGAACAAGCATTTCGTGTCATGAACCTTTCCGCTCGTTCCTATGACCGCCTCATCAAAGTAGCTAAAACCATAGCGGACCTCAACCATTCCGATGCTATCAAAGATACGCACATAGGAGAAGCCATTCAGCTTCGGAGCAATGTCGGGCTTAACCTAGAGTAAGTTTTCCTTGCTTTAAAAAAACATAAAAAAGCTCCCGCCTCTCTGGGCGGGAGTTGTTACATAAGGATATATTTCAAAACAAACAGGACAGCGACAATATAAAGTACAGGACTCACTTTTTTATTGCGATAATTTCCGGAAAGCACATGCAGTACAACATAAGAAATCGTGCCAAGCGCAACGCCCTCAGAAATAGAATTCATCAGCCCCATGCCAATAGCAGCTAAATAAGCTGGAACGGATTCTGCTGCGTCCGAATAATCCAAGCAATTCAGGCTGCCAAGCATCGAATACCCTACTAAAATCAAGGCTGGGGCCGTTGCAAAAGCAGGAATCGCCAAAAAAATAGGTGCTGCGAATAAGCTCAACAAAAACAGAACCGCAACTGTTACCCCCGTAAGTCCTGTGCGTCCTCCCGCACTAATCCCCGAAGTGCTTTCCACATAAGGGGTGATTGTTGAAAGTCCCAGCATCGAGCCACAGGTTGTTGCAAGAGAATCTGTCAAAAGTGCTCCTTTGATTTTTGGAAGTTTCCCATCCTTTTCCAGCATACCCCCTTTGGATGCCAGCCCAATAAGACATCCCATCGTTTCAAAAATATCCACAAAAAAGAATGCTGCAATCACATAAATAATCTCTACCTGAAAAATCATAGAAAAATCCAACTGCATAAAGGTAGGAGAAAGTGATGGTATCGAAAACAAATTACTCAAATCTGGAATAACTGAATAAACTCCAATTGCAGGATTGGGACGATAGAGGCCTGATAACTCACAAATGACTCCAATTCCCCATGTAATCAGCATCCCCCACAAAATACTGCCAGAAATCTTGCGTATCATAAATACCGCAGTAATCATAACACCAACCAACGCTAGCAATGCACCAATCCCAACTGTAAAAAAAGAACCATCTAACACAGACTGATGAAATGGAAAAATAGAAATCAGATTATCAGAAGGTACCACCAAATGCGATGCACGCAAGCCAATAAGTGCAACAAAAAGCCCAACCCCAGCAGTAACCCCATGCTTCAAGCTGATGGGAAAACATTCAAACAATAGCTCGCGTACCCTAGTCAATGACAGAATAATAAACAGCAGTCCCTCAAGAAAAACAGCTGTCAAAGCAACATGCCATGAATATCCCATCGAGCCGCACACAGTCGATGTAAAAAAAGCATTCAATCCCAACCCTGGTGCCAATGCAAACGGATAATTCGTCGTAAAGGCCATCAACAGCGTTGAAAAAGCAACAATCAATGCCGTTGCGACCAAGACACTCCCCGCATCCATGCCAACCGTCGACATGGAATTGGGAAACACAGCCAAAATATACGCCATAGACATAAAAGTAGTGACGCCGGCCATCAACTCTGTCTTGATATCCGTATGATTTTGCTCCAAGCGAAAATATCTGACCAAAAATTCTTTCATCTCAGATCATCCCCTTGTCTTCTCAACTTAAAATATTCTTCCCTTGTTTTTCTTTACGTTCCATGCTTCCCCATTTAGGCCTTATACGTTCCAAACTTCGTTTTATTACAAGGTATTACAAAAAATCCTGCTTGCCAAATGCAATTCAAGTGCATTCACCCAACGAAATTCAGGAACACAAAAAGAGGACACCAAAGTGTCCTTACAATTCAAAATGGCGGAGCAGAGAGGATTCGAACCTCCGCACCCTTGCGAGCCTAACGATTTAGCAAACCGTCCTCTTCAACCTCTTGAGTACTGCTCCAAATCTATTCAAAAATAAAATGGCAGGGGCAGTAAGAATCGAACTCACAACCTACGGTTTTGGAGACCGTTGCTCTACCAATTGAGCTATACCCCTATAAACAAAAATGGGGCGACTTATGGGGGTCGAACCCATGCATGCTGGAGCCACAATCCAGTGTGTTAACCACTTCACCAAAGCCGCCATGCAAACCGGCAATTTCCTATCCTCCCAGGCCGTCTCCAGCCAAGTACTTTCGGCCTCTTGATGCTTAACTGCTGTGTTCGGAATGGGAACAGGTGGTTCCACCAAGGCATCATCACCGGATTCGCTTCGAGAGATTGCTCCCTCAAAACTATACAGAAGAAAGTTTCCTCTCGGATCCTGAAAGTTAAGCCCTCGACTTATTAGTAGCAGTCAGCTCCATCCCTTGCGGGACTTCCACTCCTGCCCTATCTACCTCGTCTTCTTCGAGGAGTCTTACTGGACTACTCCATGAGACACTTCATCTCGGGACGGGCTTCACGCTTAGATGCTTTCAGCGTTTATCCCTTCCGGACGCAGCTACCCAGCTGCACGCCTGGCGGCATGACTGGTACACCGGCGGTCCGTCCACTCCGGTCCTCTCGTACTAGGAGCAGCCTCCCTCATGTGTCTTGCGCCCGCGATGGATATGGACCGAACTGTCTCACGACGTTCTGAACCCAGCTCACG
>CALELM010000084.1 GCA_937902665.1 uncultured Selenomonadaceae bacterium | reverse complement strand
CGCAAATTGGAGGGAAAATGCTTATGGCATTTTCTTGAACAATGGCGTTATAATAAAAAGATAGGCTGCAGAGGAGGAATGATGGATGGGAAAGATTTATGAGAGTGTCGTGGAGCTGATTGGCGGTACGCCGCTGATGAAGGCAAGGAATTTTATGAAGGCATGTGACCTGCATGCAAATATTCTTGTGAAGCTGGAGTGCTTCAATCCGGCAGGAAGCGCAAAGGATCGTGTGGCAAAGTCGATGCTTGAGGCGGCAGAGGCAGAAGGAAGGCTGAAGCCCGGTGACGTGATTGTGGAGCCAACGAGCGGCAATACGGGAATCGGGCTTGCCTGCGTGGCCGCAGCATGTGGCTATCGCACGATTTTGACGATGCCGGACACGATGAGCGTGGAACGGAGAAATCTTTTGAAGGCTTTTGGGGCAGAGATTGTCCTGACGGACGGGGCGCTTGGCATGCAGGGAGCTGTTGACAAGGCAGAGGAGCTGGTAAGAACCATGCCCCATGCGATTCTTCCATCCCAGTTTACGAATCCTGCCAATCCTCTGGCGCATGAGAGGACGACAGGCCCTGAGATTTGGGAGGACACGGACGGCAAGGTGGATGCGTTCATTGCGACGGTAGGCACGGGCGGCACATTGACAGGTACGGGAAGGTACCTGCGCTCGAAGAATCCGAATGTGAAGCTCATCGCTGTAGAACCAGCATCGTCTCCTCTTTTGAGCAAGGGGTATGCAGGCGCGCACAAGATTCAGGGGATTGGGGCGAATTTCATTCCTGAGATACTGGATACGAGCCTTTACGATGAGGTTGTGGCGATTCGGGACGAGGAAGCCTTCCATTACGGGAAGAGCTTTTCGCAGGCAGAGGGAATCTTGGTCGGCATTTCTTCCGGTGCAGCACTTGCCGCCGCAGTGCAGCTTGCGCAACGAGCGGAGCTTGCAGGGAAGAATGTCGTGGTGCTGCTGACGGACAGCGGGGAGCGTTACTTGTCTACGGAGCTGTTTTCAGATTGACTTTTGAATCTTTTATCTTTTTGACTTTTATTATGTCGGTGAAGCGGAGGAATTTTTGTGCGGGTAGTTGTTGTGGGAGCGGGGAAGCTGGGCTATAGCATAGCGGAGCTTCTTTCGCAGGAGCAGATGGACGTGACGCTCATTGATCAGGTGGACAGCCAGCTGGAAGCGGCAAGGCATACGCTGGATGTCTTGACCATCTGTGCCAATGGAGCAAGCCCCATTACGATGAATGAGCCGGATGTGAGGAATGCGGATATCTTGATTGCCGTGACGGCTACGGATGAGGTGAATATGGTCGCTTGCATCCTTGCAAAGAAACACGGGATCAAGCATACGGTGGCGAGGATCCGTGACATGCAGTTCATGTCGGAGGCAAAGGATTATCTCAAGGAGAATTTTGACATTGACCTCATGCTGAATCCGGAGATGATTACGGCATACGAAATCAATCGCCTTTTGATGACACCTGCCGCCTTGAATGTCGAGGATTTTGCGCAGGGAAAGGTACGTCTTTTTGAGACGAGGATCCATCATGATTCGGCACTTCTTGGGATTCCCCTCAAGAACCTCAATCTGCCGGAGGGCGTGCTTGCCGCCATGATATCTCGCTCGCACCGCATGATTATCCCGCATGGAGATGATACGTTTCAGGTACATGACAATGCTTATTTTGTCGGCATACCGGAGCAGATTGAGAGGTTCAGCCAGAAGCTGGTGCATCGTTCGGCAACGAAGGTACGGCATGTCATGATTATTGGGGCAGGCAGGACAGGACGGGTGCTGGCAAAGCTTTTGGATGCGCAAAAGGTCAGTGTCAAGGTTATTGACAAGGATGAGGCGCGCTGCCGCATGATTGCGGAGCAGATGGACGGTGGCATTGCTATTTGCGGAGATGGCACGGATATGGATCTTCTGATGGAGGAAGGCATAAAAAGTGCGGATGTGGTGATTTGCTTGACGGAGGACGACAAGCTGAACCTGATGATGGCGCTTCTTGCCAAGCATCAAAATGCCAAAAAGACGATTGTGAGAGTTTCGCGCGTGGAATACATGGATTTGATGGAAAAGGTTGGCGTGGATATTACTGTGTCGGGAAGGCTTTTGTCCGCAAGCGGTGTGCTTGCCTTTGCGCGAAGGGGCGGTGTCGTTTCGGTATCTCTCTTGGAGGGGGCGAAGGCAGAGGCGATGGAGGTCATTGTCCAAAGCGGTGCGCCTGTTGCAAACAAGAGGCTGATGGATGTGGATTTGCCGAAGGAATGTCTGGTCAGTGCTTATGTGCGTGATGGAAAGGCGTATATTCCACGAGGGGAAACAGTGCTTTTGCCGGGAGATCGGACGATACTGGTTTTGCAGGTGAAGGCGGCACAGACAGTTATGAAATATTTTCAGGAGTAAATGCCACAATGAATGTTCCGGTGATGATGTATTTGATGAGCTGGGTCCCTATGCTGATGGGGGCGGCTCTTTTGATTCCGTGTGTTTATGCCGTTTTCATTGCGGACAGTACCGCATGGATATACCTCGCTTTGGCAGGCGGCATGGGCGCTTTGGGCGGGATCCTGTTTTATGCGGGGAGAGATCACAGGCAGTATGTGTCCCTGCGTGAGGCGGCTCCCTTTACCTTTCTTCTTTGGGTTTGGATTTGCTTTCTTGGGATCTTCCCGTTTTACTGTACGGGGGCGTTGAATCTAGCGGAAGCTTTTTTGGAATCGGTGTGTACGGCAACGACAACAGGATTCTCGTTTTTGCTTTTTTACAATGATGCGTATTCCCCTGTTCTGCTTTGGCATGCTGTATTTGGCTGGATGGGCGGACTGGCATTTCTCGTGATGGTGGTAACGGTGCTTCCCATTGTCAGCGGTTGCTTTGGCTTGAAGCTTGCTTTTCGCAAAACGATGTCGTTCAGCTTCATGCTAAAGCAAATGGAGTCGGTGGCAAGGCAGGTAGTAGGCGCTTATGCTGTTTTGACGGGGATTGCTTTGCTTTTGTTTTGGCTGGTGGGGCTTGAGGGCTGCGATATATGGAAGGCGGCTCTTTTGACTGTATCGACAACTGGTGCAAGAGATTTGTATACTTTGCAGGATTCCGAAAAAATCTTTTGGGCAGAGATGGTGATTTTTTTCTTGATGGTGCTTTCTTGCGGGAATGTACTGCGCTATTGGCGAACCGTTCAACGCAGGGAATTTTCGGATTTTTACAGAAATGCAGAGATCAAGGTGTTTATATTCTTTAGTTTGGCGCTTGGCGTGATTATCGGCATACATCTTTGGTGCCATGGGGAATTTGGCTTGGCAGAAGCCCTGCGGCAGGCATTTTTTCATACCTTTTCTTTTTCGAGTACCATGGGATATGAGATATCCGATGTTTCCAAGTGGCCGGACTTTGACAGGCTTCTCTTATTGCTTGCGGGCTTCGTGGGGGGGTGCTTGGGTTCTCCGACAGGAGGATTGAAGGTTATACGGTTTATTGTTCTTTTCAAGCTGATGGCAGTTGAGGCAAAGCGGGTACTTCATCCGCACATGGTTTCCTCTGTTATCGTCGGGGGAAGTGCTGTGCCGCCTCCTTTGGTGGGACGTATTTTGAGCTTTTTCTTTTTGTATGTCCTCACGTTTTTTTGCTTTGCTATGGTGCTTTCCTTGTCGGGGCTTTCGATGGCAGATGCGGTCAGTGTGGCAGTCGCCGGATTTACGACGGTCGGCAATACGGTTGGGTTTACAGGGGACGTTACGTTTCTGGAAATGCCCGTGCTGATTCAACTGGCTACAGGATGGTTCATAATTCTTGGGCGTATCGAGATTTTTGCATTCTTGGTTCTTGCGCAGATTTCTTCCGATGTGGTTCGGAAAAAGTGGTAGGGAGGCATCATGAATTTCAAGTTGATTATTTATGTGCTTAGCACGATGTCCCTGACTGCGGGGGCGGCACTTGTTCCTCCGTTAATTCTCGCTAAATATTATGGTGAGCCAACGGGCGGCGCAGATTTTTTGGTGTCCATCCTAATTTGCCTTTTGGTATCGTTTGAGCTGCGCAGCAGCGGCGAGATCAATGAGGACGATGTTCCTTCGCTTCGGGAGGGAATCGCCATTACGGGGCTTGGCTGGCTGATGCTTTCTGTTCTGGGCATGCTCCCGTATTTCTTGAGCGGCTACATGCAGCCGCTGGACTGCTTCGTGGAATCTGTGTCGGGGTTTACGGGAACTGGCGCAACCGTGGTGGAGGATCTGGATATTTTCCCGCGCAGCATTTTGCTGTGGCGCAGCCTGACGAACTGGATTGGCGGGCTTGGCATTATCGTTATCTTCATGGCAATCCTGCCGCAGATGAAGCGGGGGGCGATGTACATGTTTCAGGCGGAGGCGACAGGCCCTACGAAGGACAGGCAGCTTCCGCAGATTCGCAACAATGCCAAGGCTCTTTTTGGGATATATGTCTTTTTTACGGGTTCCTGCATGTGCGCTTACATGTTGTTCGGGCTTGGGTGGTTCGAGGCATTGAACCATGCGCTTTCCACGATTGCAACGGGTGGTTTTTCTATTTATAACGATGGCGTAAATTTTTATCATAATCCTGGACTGGAATTTTGCATGGTATTTTTCATGATTCTTTCGAGTGGCAGCTTTTCGATGTACTTGCTGGCTTTCCGCAATGGCACATGGGTAATCTGGAAGAATACGGAGTTTCGTGTGTTCCTGATGATTTTGGGAACGGCGACCGTGCTGATTGTCGTGGATTTGCTGATAGAAATGGAGATGGATTGGCTGGAGGCTCTCCGCTATACGGTGTTTCATGTTGCCTCGCTTTCCTCTACGACAGCTTTTGTGACGTATGATTTTGCATCGTGGCCCGGCTTTTCCAGAGGGATTTTGCTGATTCTGATGTTTATTGGCGGCTGTGCCGGCTCTACTTCCGGTGGGTTGAAGGTATCTCGGGTGGTTCTCCTGCTGAAAATGGTGGAATCTATTGTGTGGCAGAAGCTGCATCCGCAGATAATCTATCATGTAAAGCTGAATGGGCGGCCGGTTCCAGATGAGGTCCTTTATTCGGCAGGGCGGTTTTTCTTTGCGTACTTGATGATTGACATTCTTTTTGCGATTTGGATGACCTTTGACGGCGTTCCGTTTGTGGAGGCAGTCAGCGTGGCGATTTCCACAATGGGAAATGTCGGCCCTGGGTTTGGGCTGGACGGCGCAATGAGTACCTATGCATTGCTTCCTACCTTCAGCAAGGTGGGTGCTTGCATTGTCATGATTTTGGGCAGGCTGGAAATTTTTACGGTGATAGCTCTCCTGATGCCCGAATTCTGGAGACGGAGCAAGGGCTGGTGAGCGATGGGGCTTTCTGCATTTTATTTTTGGTTTTGGCAGGGAAAATGTATGATGATGGAGAAATAAAGAAGGGTGTGGAGTATCTGCGTTTTGTTATAACGCCATTGTTCAAGAAAATGCTATGAGCATTTTCCCTTCAATTCGCGTTTCAACGAAGCAAAAGTTTGCTCGCCGCTTGTTAAGATTTGGCTTTCCCCACTTGCAGCAAGCTGTTGAAGAAGGGGATATCGTTGGCTTCGTTATGGAATGATAATCAGAATTTATGGTGTAAATACATATCATAAATTTTGATTTTCAAGGCAGGAAAGCGTATAATGAAGGGCGAGCCATGAAGGGGTTTCACGCAGCAATGGCGGGGAATCCTTTGAGATATTGTCAGGGATAGCTGGCAGAGGAGGTACGAAAGTGGAGAAACGGGAGAGTATGTTAGATCTGTATCTCAAAAAAGGCCTGAGCCGCCGCAGCTTTATCAAGGGCTGCGTGGCACTTACGACGCTTATGGGCCTTAGCACGGATATGGTATCGAAGGTCGTGGAGGCTGCTGAGAAGAAGCCGCTTCCGGTAGTTATCTGGATTCATGGGCATGAGTGCACGGGTTGTGACGAATCCTTCATTCGTTCGGGTGCGCCGCTTACGTCGGATGTCGTTCTCAATCAGATTGCGCTGGAGTACGATCATCTTTTGAGTGCCGCTTGCGGCGAGCCTTTCGAGGCACATCTGGAGGAAACCATCCAGAAGTACAAGGGGCAGTATATTTTGGCAGTTGAGGGTGCTGTTTGCACGAAGGACAGTGGCATTTACTGCATGTCCGGCGGGCACACCTTTACGCATCTTTTGAAGCATGCGGCAGAAAATGCTGCAGCGATTGTTGCTTATGGTACTTGTGCTGTATCGGGCGGAATTCAGGCGGCAAAGCCAAATCCGACAGGATCCTCCGGCATCAGCATGTTTGTTGGGCGCAAGCCGCTTGTCAACGTGCCGGGCTGTCCGCCAATTCCGGAGGTCATGACGGGCGTTATCATGCATTTGGCACTTTTTGGGCAGCTTCCGCCGCTTGATAACGAGGGACGCCCGAAGCAGTTCTATGGGAACCGTATTCATGATACTTGCTATCGCCGTCCGTTCTTTGATGCAGGGATGTTTGCGGAGCGCTTTGATGATGCAGGGGCGAAGGCTGGCTGGTGCTTGTACAAGCTGGGCTGCCGTGGGCCTGAGACTTACAATTCCTGTGGCAATTTGCGCTGGTTCCAGGGCATGAGCTACCCGATTCAGTCTGGTGCGCCATGCATTGGCTGCGCGAATGCGCATTTCTGGGATGAGGATCCGATGACGGATCGCATGCCGGATTTTGGACCTTTGGGTGACGTGGACAAGATTGGTGCTGCCTTGGGCGTTGCAACCGCTTTGGGGGTTGCTGGACATGGGGCGGCCAGTGTCGTCCAGAAGAAAAAGCGTGACGAGGCTGAGGCAAAAGAGAAGAATAGAGAGCAGGTGAACAAGTAAATGAAGCATGTAGTAGTAGATCCGATTACGAGAATCGAGGGTCATCTGCGTGTCGAGGTTTCGGTGGACGAAGGCTCGGGGCAGGTAACGGATGCCGTTTCCAGCGGCACGGCATGGCGCGGGCTTGAACTTGTTATGAAGAATCGCGATCCGAGAGATGCATGGGCATATATTCAGCGTATCTGCGGCGTTTGCACGACAGCGCATGCGCTTGCATCACTTCGTGCGGTTGAGGATGCGCTTGGCATCAAGATTCCGAAGAATGCAAACTATATCCGCAACATCATGGCGGCAACACTCACGGTGCAGGATCATATTGTTCATTTTTATCATTTGCATGCGTTGGACTGGGTAAGCCCTGTGGAGGCGCTTGCAGCCGATCCGATTGCTACGGCAAATTTGCAGAATACGGTGCTTGGGACGTACAAGCTCCCGTTTGCGGCACCGGATACGAGCAGCACGGAGGCATATCCGCATGATTTCCCGGCTGCTACGCCGCAGTATTTTGCAGCCATCAAGGATAAGGTAAAGGCTATCGTGGAAAGCGGCCAGCTTGGCATCTTTGCTGCGCAGTGGTGGGATCATCCCGATTACAAGCTGCTTCCGCCGGAGGTTCATCTCATGGCAGTGGCGCATTACCTTGAAATGCTTGACAAGCAGAGGGAATTGGTAACGCCGCATGTTGTTTTCGGCGGCAAGAATCCGCATCCTCATTATGTGGTCGGCGGTATGCCTTGTTCCATTTCCATGGAGGATGGAAATTCTCCTATCAATGCGGCTCGGCTGGATATCGTGGATCGCGCTATCAACATGGGACGCACGTTGGTGAACAATTATTATTTGCCGGATCTTTTGGCTATTGGAGCTGCTTATGTCAAGGCAGGCAAGGTGGATGGCGGCGGCTTGGCAAAGACTCGTGTCTTGGGCTATGGCTGCTATCCGGTAGAGCCGTTCAGCGGCACGACAAATGGTGATTTCTTCAACAACCTGCTCATCCGTTGCAATGGTGTGGTCGAGAACTTCGGCAGCGGTGTCATGAATGCGAAATACACGGAGGTCAAGGGGGAGGACGTTTCTTCTCAGGATGGCTTTACGGAAAGTGTCGAGCATGCTTGGTACAAGTATGCAGGTGGCGACAGCAAGGAAATTCATCCTTGGGAGGGCGAGACAGAGCCTTCCTTTACGGGACCAAAGGTTGGTACGCCGACAGAGTGGCAGGAACTCAACGAGCAGGGCAAGTATTCTTGGCTCAAGACACCAAAATGGCGCGGCAAGGTCTGCGAGGTTGGTCCTTTGGCTCGTTATATCATCATTTACACGAAGGCAAAGCAGGGACTGCTGCCTGATATGACTTGGGCAGAAAAGATGATGATTGACCAGATTGAGGCAGTGTCCAATGTGCTTGGGCTTGCGCCGGAGGTTTGGCTCCCGACCATGGTGGGACGCACGGCGGCTCGTGCGCTGGATTGCCAGCTGAATGCGGAAATCAACAAGTTCTTCTTTGACAAATTGATTGCAAATATCAAGAGCGGCGATACGAAGGTTGCAAACTCCGATAAGTGGGATCCCAGTTCTTGGCCGGAAAACTGCAAGGGTGTTGGGCTTTATGAGGCACCGCGCGGCGCGCTTTCCCACTGGATTGTTATCAAGAACGGCAAGACGGACAACTATCAGTGCGTAGTCCCGACAACTTGGAATGCTTGCCCAAGAGACGACAAGGCAGGTCATGGCGCTTACGAGCTTGCTATGATGGATACCAAGGTGCAGATTGCGGACAAGCCGCTTGAGATTGCCAAGGTGATTCGTTCCTTCGATCCATGCATGGCATGCGCAACGCATATGTTCAATGCCAATGGGGAACGTATTCAAGTCATCACGACGGATCCGTATTCCGGAACGAGAGTAGAGAAGTGATATTGAGAAAGGAACTATGATATGAAAGAAGTAATTCGCAGGGAATACTACCTGTTCAGTCCCTGGCTGCGGATCTTTCATTGGATTATGGTTGTCTGCATCATCGCTCTTTTTGCAACGGGACTGATGATTACAAAGCCGTGGATTATTTATTCCGTTGAGCCGACCTTTAGCGGCATGACGGTGGACAATATCCGCAATATCCATTTCCTTGCAGCCTTTTTGTTCTGTGCGTCCTTTATTCTGCGAATCTACGGATTCATCGTGAACAAGGGCGACCGTCTTTTCCCGCGTGTATGGGAAGGACACTTCTATGCAGAAACGGTAGATGTTGCGCTTCACTATATGCTTTTGAAAGCAAAGCATGCATCGTTTCTCCGCAATCCTTTGGCTCGCATGTCTTATGCAGGGCTTTACTTCCTCGTTGCTGTGGAAATCCTGACGGGTTTTGCTATGTACTACATGACGGATCCGTCCGCTATCGGCGGCACGCTCTTTGGCTGGGTGATTACCTTGCTTGGCGGCGAATATATGACGCATTTCGTCCATCATGTTGCGGCATGGGCTATCATCCTCTTTGCCATTGGCCATTTTTACATGGTCATTCGTGCAGAGTTTATGGAAGGCGAGAGCGAGGTTTCCAGCATGTTCTCCGGTAGCAAGATTTTGGCTCATGAGCCGAAGGATGCTTGCGAGGTAGAAAAGACGGATCGTTTTTGAGATAGGGGGGTGAAGGCATGTGCAAAGAATGTGGCTGCGGTGAAACGAACGGAAACAACCGCTTGCAGTTTTGCGCCAAGGGCTATACGGCAGAGAGCGCAAAGGCAGTCGAAAAGGCGCTTCTTGGATTGCCGGGCGTGCTTTACGTGCATATCCATGCGCATGACGGTGAGACTACCATCGATTACAATCCTGCCAAAACAAAGCTGATGGATCTATTGAGGATTTTTGAGGAAAACGAGGTAGAAGCATCCATTTGATGTCGAAGCAGCTATCCTGATGGGGTGGCTGCTTTTTTTGTCGCATATTTGCAAAGCGAAATCAAAATGACTGAAATCTCGAATGGAAAAACGGGTGTTTATGCGCATATCAAAAAAGTTCAAAAGGGGTATTGACAGAGAAGCCAGATGCGTGTAACATAGTACAAGTCGCCGCAAGGTG
>CALELM010000083.1 GCA_937902665.1 uncultured Selenomonadaceae bacterium | reverse complement strand
CCTCCAATTTGCGTTTCAACGAAGCGGGAGATATGCTCACCGCTTGTTAAAATTTAGTTTTCCCCACTTACAGCAAGCTGTTGAAGAAGGGAACATCTTTAGCTCGTTATACCCCAATATGCACTGTCAAATCACATGTTCCAAACTCCTTGCCTGGAGCCATTTCACAGACAACTTTCGCACCACTGATCTGCTTGAGGGAACGCAATGCCCCTTCCACAGTCTTGGCTTGGATAATCTCTCCCGTCTTCCATGCCCCTATTGCCGTCTCTGCCACAGCATCCTCCATGCTGCTCTGGTTATCTAGCTGAACCTTGCCATAGCGTCCGGGAATCACTTGAATCCTTACCGTTCCATCCTCGCTCTCCTGCGGCGGAATGACAGCCGCAGCAGCCGGATAGCCATGACTGCGGCAATAAGTGGTAATATCCTTTGCCGCCTTGCCCAGCTCCTTCAAGGTGACTTCCTGCTGGAGCAGGGGATTCAATAGCTCCGTAAGCTCCGCTTGGTCAAGCTCCAGTCCCACAGCATCCAGACAGATATTCCGTATCGTAAATCCTTCTTTGGACGTCTTCGCCGCCCCAAGGTTCATGCCTTCCTTGCGAGCCTCCTGCACCTTCCCTGCGTTTCCTGCCTCAACAGCGTTTTCTCCCTGCAAGTCCAGCAGTTCCGCTTCCCTGCTTTCCCAAGCCTGTTCCAGTGCATTGCCGACCCGCACATCAACCGTTGGCTTCGCTTGCATGTCTGCATGCCTGTCCGTCACATGAAACCCTACATCAAAGTTTCCTATATGGCTTTTCCTGCTTGCTTCTGTCAAGTTGATAAGCGAACCTGCCTCTGCTTCCTTCATCCCCGAAAGCTTCCCTACCGTCCGCTTACCGCCATTTGCCCGATAAGCAAACTCAAGGTCATCCTCCGGCTCTCGGTACACCTCAAGCGTTCCCTGCGCTTCCTGCTTGCTCTCCTCCTGCATCCCTGCAGTCCCGCTCATGGAATCCTCCCTGTACCATGCATAGGCAGACGGTTCCCCGGAACCATTCCAAAGCTGGCTCTCTCCGTCACTGCGCACCTGCTCCTGACTGCCAACATTTGCAGTTGCTCCCGTATCTGCTCCGACAATATCCTGCAATACCCCCTCTTGGGCATTGCCCTTTGCCTCCAACGGAAGATTTTTGGGGTTGACAGTCGCAGAACCAGCGGCACGATCCATCATGTCCTTGGTTTGCTCATCCTTCCTACTTGCATCATACGCACCTGCATCATGCGCAAGACTATCATAATTCTCATTGCGTTCCTTGCCTTCTGCAACAATCCGTTTCGCAAGCTCCTCATTTTCCTTTATACCATGCATGAATTCTTCTGCATCCGCATACTGCCCAGACAGCTTCTCCGTCTGTTCTGCTGCTTCATAGACCTTCTCAAAATGCCCTGCTCCAACGATTCTGATCGACCGTTTCTCATGTGCAGCGGTACCATGCTCTGCCAAAGACGTTCCTGCTGTCCCCGTATAGGTCAAGGAATCATCCCTGCCGACCCGTACCAGCTCATGATTCACGCTGTCCCACTGAACAATATAGCTGTCCCCAAGAATTCTGCCCTCACCATTAGCCGAGCTGTCAGACGAGCCAAGATATTGTTCCTTCTTCTCCAGCCAGCGGTTGACAGACTCATTATCAATAGCAAGGCGCATCTTCTTTCCATAAATTTCTTGGGACTGCGTTCCCCCTTCAGGCGAAGAATCTCCTGCTTGCTGCTCCTCCAGCCATTGGCTTCCTGCCTTGGAATCGTTCAAAACGGGAGTGCCATACCTTGCATTTAGGCTCGCCTGCGGTCCCTCCTCGATTGCTTTATCCCCAATCACCGAAGCATCGCCTGCCGAACTGCGAAGAACATGCTGTCCATTGACCGCACCCGTCAAATCATAGGTTTCATTCTTGGCGGCCGCAATCCCCTGTTCCTTTCCTGCTGTGCCAGCCTTTTCCTGCGCAAGAGCATCTGCTTTCTTTTCAGCAAACACCCTGTCCAAATCTACATTGATTGTCCTCGCTTCCGCAGAGGAGCCGCCTGCCTGCCCATCAATTTTCACTGGCTGCGACAAATCCACCGTAACAATGACACGCTTGGCATTGCCGACACTGCCTGCATCCAAAGAATATCCACGATGAATCACCGTATCCTGCATCAGCACATCATGCCCGTCCGCATGATAAGCACGGTCTTTCAAGCTTCCTGTCAAACGATCCCTGCCGCTTCTCTCCTTCTCACCGTCATCACAAGGAGACGCCAGTCGTTTTTTGCTCGATGAGACCTCCTGTTTCTGTGAATTGTCTGCTGCATTATCCTCTTTATCACGGCTCTGCACAGCTTCCTCCGAGGCACCATAACTCGTATCTGCTGCTGCGGCGAGCGGCACCATGCTGAACACACTCGTCATAACACCAAGACTTATCCGCAAGGTCAACTGTTCCTTACGCTTCCAAGACAAACCCTTCATAAATTCATTCTCCTACTAACTAACATCATAACATGCATCGTAGCACATTATAACGCCATTGTTCAAGAAAATGCAATAAGCATTTTCCCTCCAATTCGCGT
>CALELM010000082.1 GCA_937902665.1 uncultured Selenomonadaceae bacterium | reverse complement strand
GCTTGTTAAAATTTGGTTTCCCCACTTACAGCAAGCTGTTGAAGAAGGGGACATCTTTAGCTTCGTTATTTATCCGTTGTTCAGCAAAGCTCCACGGCAATCTTCACGACCACCTTAGTTACTTGTGACGGTTCATCATTTATGGAACAGCAGGGACAATGGACATCCTCCGGATAAATCACGGCAAAGCTGCCGGGAAGCAGCACCAAGCTACTCTCAGGAACCAGCTTCTCATAAAACATGATATCATTTTCCTCATCATAGGGAACAGCTTCCTTCAAGTCCGGACTAAGCGGGCACCACCCAAGGGATTCCTCTCCCTCCACAACATACTGGATATCCACATATCTTCGATGGCTTTCCGGCCGACAGCCCCCTGCCATACGCGTAACATAACGCTGCAATGTTGCGTAAACACGTTCTCCATCCAGCACATACTTTCCATCCTCCATCTTCGTGAAATCAGTCGAACGAAGATAGTTCAAAGCATCCAGAACTGCTTGCGGGTAGGTTTCCTTCTCTTGCCCCAATGTGTCCATATTGCCAATAAACATAGTCTTATCTCCTTGTAGCCAAGAGGAGCGCACCACCCAAAAAGTCCGTTGGGATGATAAGCCCCCTGTTAACCCTTCTATGTATTTATTCTATACAAAAGACAAGGCACTTGCAACCGAGAAAAACATTTTTCTTGCAATTCATTTCCTTCCTATGCTATGATTAAAGAGTGAATAGCAATGCGCAGAAGAGTACACTTTCCTTCCTTTTTCAGAGAGACGGTGCTGGGTGTGAATCGTCAAGGCAGAAAGTGGAAAGCTATCTGCAAGCTGCAGGCCTAAAAAGCCTCGCCGTCTGCTGCGTTAAAGCTTTGAGAGAATTCTTTTCGTTGAATTCATGAAGGTGGTACCACGGGAATACAAGCCTCGTCCTTTAGGGATGAGGCTTTTTTTTGCAAAGGAGGAACTATTTATGCGTGATCTTTTAGAACTGCTGGAACACGATGCCCGCCGTCCTGTCAGCGAGCTGGCATCCATGCTGCATCGCAGTGAATATGAGGTAGAGCAGCAACTCAAGGAGCTGCAAAAGAACAACATCATTCTTTCCTACAATACCTTAATCAACTGGGAAAAATTTGGCGACGACACGGTAACAGCCATTATCGAAATCAACATGACACCCCAGCGGGAAGTCGGCTTTGATGCCATTGCAGAACGCATCTATCGCTTTGACGAGGTTCGCACCGTCTACTTGATGAGCGGAAATTTTGATCTCCTTGTCATTATTGAGGGAAAATCCATGAAGGATATTGCAAACTTTGTTGCAACTCGTCTTTCCACCATCGAGGGAGTCACTGCAACACGCAGCCACTTCATGCTCAAGCCCTACAAAAAGGATGGCATTGTTATCGAAAACAAGGAAAAAGACCATAGACTGGTGGTGTCCCCATGATAGAAACAAAAAATTGGAAGGAACGGCTCTCTCCCGGCGTCAATGCCATACAGCCCTCCGGTATCCGCAAGTTCTTTGATATTGCTGCAAAAATGGAGGATGTCATTTCTCTTGGCGTTGGCGAGCCTGATTTTGTAACGCCGTGGTCCATCCGTGAAAGCTGCGTCTATGGACTGGAACAAGGCTATACCTCCTATACCTCCAACCGCGGCATGCCGGAGCTTTGCAAGGAAATTTGCGACTACTACGACAAGAATTACAGCATAAGCTATGAGCCTGCCGCAGAGGTTCTCGTCACAGTCGGCGTAAGCGAGGCGCTCGATCTTGCGCTTCGGGCGATTCTCTCTCCGGGGGACGAGGTTCTTATTCCTGCACCATGCTACGTTTCCTACCAGTCCTGCACGACACTTGCAGGAGGAAAGGCAGTCACGGTCCCTGCAAAGCTGGAAAACGAATTCCGTATTTCCTCTGCGGAACTTGAGGAATATGTAACGGATAAAACTCGTGCGCTCCTCATCGGTTATCCAAACAACCCAACAGGTGCGATCATGACGAGGAAGGACTTGCTTGACATCGCAGATTTTGCCCAAAAGCATGACCTCATTGTCATCTCGGATGAAATCTACGGCGACCTCACCTATGGCGGCGAAGAGCACATCTGCTTTTCTTCCCTGCCAAACATGCAGGAACGTACCATTCTTCTGAACGGTTTTTCCAAGGCGTATGCCATGACCGGCTGGCGCATTGGCTATGCCCTTGCCAACCCAACCATCATCGCCGCCATGACAAAGATTCATCAATACACGATGCTCTGCGCTCCGATCACTGCACAAATTGCGGCAATCGAAGCACTTCGCCATGGAGAAAAATACAAAAAGAAAATGATTGCGGAATATGACCGCCGCCGCCACCTGATTTATGACGGCTTTACAAAGATGGGGCTGAAATGTTTTGAACCGAAAGGTGCCTTCTACATCTTTCCCGATATTACTTCTACCGGCTACAGTTCGGATGAATTTGCAGAAGCTCTCCTGCAAGCGGAACACGTCGCCCTCGTTCCGGGAACTGCGTTCGGTGCATGCGGCGAAGGACATGTCCGTTGCTCTTATGCAACAGCAATCGACAAAATTTCTGCAGCACTTGCCCGCATCGAAAATTTCCTCCACCATCACAAAAAATAACGAACCATGCAAAAGAAAAAGACGAGAACGCCTCTTACGGCATTCTCGTCTTTTTCTCTGCTCCTGCTGTTCCTACCTATGTTCTGTTACAGTAACACGATTTCTCCCATTCGCCTTAGACTCGTAAAGCACCCGATCCAAACTCTCATAAAAACGATCCATATCGTCCCCTTGCTTTGCGTTCGCTACGCCAAAACTCATCGTCACATGCTGCCCATTCGGCAAGACAATCGTGCTTTCAATCTTTGCCCGAATCCTTTCAGCGAGCTCCAGTGCCTTCTCGATTGGGCAATTCGGCAGAAGAATAATGAATTCCTCTCCGCCCCAGCGAGATACATAATCATTGACCCTCACTTGAGACTTTAAGAGCTTCGCCACTTGACGAAGCACATCATCTCCCTTCTCATGCCCATAGGTATCGTTGATTTTCTTAAAAAAATCAATATCTCCCATAATGGCAGAAAATTTCCCATTGGTTGCCTGAAGGTACTTCAGCTCCCGCTTCAATATCTGCTCTCCTGCACCACGGTTTAAAAGCTCCGTCAAGCGGTCAATGTCCGCCAAATAAGCAAGCTTTCGATTTGCATCCTCTAATTCCTCTGCCATAACAGAAATAAAGTTTGCCAGCACCTTGACCATACTGATGCGTTCATCAAAAGGCTCCTCCAACCGTGCCTTTTCATAATCCTCCAAAGGAATCGATCTCAAATAAGACTTGCCTTCCCTAAAGCCAATAGCTACAGAAGCTCCGTTCATGGAATTTACTCGCTCATGGCCTGAAAAACGCTCCAACTCCCCATAGGTATAGAACCCTGCCGTTGGTGCAAGTGCATCACAAAGCGATAATTCCTGATTCACATCATCGCGCAAATACATGCGGCGCACGATACAGGAAAAGAGCAAGATCCCCTCTGGAGAAAATTCACGCATTTCCCCTTGGCTCTTCTTCGCTGCCCGAAACATTGCGTTTGGATCGCCATACCCTAAACGCACCTTTTCTCCCACATCAAAATCCGCACCAAACCGCATGGAACCATCCGGAAAGCACCTAGTCGGAACCCGTGCAATGTCTCTGCCATCTCGATGGAGCATGAGCAAAAACGGGATCGCATAAGAAAAAAAGTCCTTCCCAGAGGATATCCCCAAATATTTCTTATAGGTTTCCACCGTAGGCTCCTGATTCAACGTGCAAATATCCGTATGGCTTTTCATTTCAGTAATCACTGCCTCACTGCTTAGCGCCTTCCAGCCAAGATGGGAGCTTACAAAAAGATTCAATTCCTCCCCACGGAACAAAATAGCAAGTATCCCCTTATCGGATGCAGTTTTCCTATCAAAAACACGCGCCTGCTCCGTATCTACATATGATGCCTCATTTGCATAAGTATCTGCCGCTCCGCCAAATATGACAATATCCTTTGGAATCGCTGCCAACTGATCCAAAAAATCCCTCAGCTTGCCCTGCGTATTGCTTGTCAGCAAAAAGCCGATACCACGCAGATCCTTCATTGGCAATACCTTTTGCAAAAACACTTCCCCAACCTTTTGCATACTGAGCTTGTTACAATCAAAAAGCAAAGTCTCCACCTTTGACGATGTGAATATCAAAAAGGAAACTATAATCGTCTGCAATCGAAGATTTCCCCGAAAGATTTCTCCTGAAGATGTACAGCCAGCTACAACTGCCTCCGGCACTGCAGCATGTATCCTTTTTGTTATGCTCTGTAAAGTCGCCATGCGGTCATCTGATGTAAAGACCATAGCAAGAATCGATGTATGTTTAGGCGGGCACTGGCTCCGAAAATCTGCCAATGCCAATTCCAGCTCCTTCATGCTCTTCACGCAATACGGAATCTGTTTCATCTGCAAGTACCCTCCCCATCGGTCAACTGTTCCTCTCTGGCAGTTTTCCAATATATCACTGCTATATCACTGCTCATAAAGCTGCAACGCTTTTCCTGTATACATTCTGGAATATTTATGAATAATATTATAACGCCATTGTTCAAGAAAATGCCATAAGCATTTTCCCTCCAATTTGCGTTTCAACGAAGCGGGAGATATGCTCATCGCTTGTTAAAATTTAGTTCCCCCACTTACAGCAAGCTGTTGAAGAAGGGGACATCTTAGCTTCGTTATACTAATCCAGAATCACAATTTGCAATAATGAATTGAACAAAAAGCACATCTGGGGCGACTCGCTGATTAAAATACCTCTTTGAGCTACCTTGCTCTTATTCCTGCAAAAATATCCATTCACAAAAAAGTCATCAGCCAATAAAATTTTGACTAATGACTCATGATTACATTCCTATTTTTCCATAGGGCATCGCACAACAGCTGATGTTTCATACAATTCAACAGGATCAATATCAAGAACCGCCTTTTCATCCCATTTTCCTTCTACATCCCAAGATGCCGTTCCGTTCATTACTGTAATTGTATTTTTAAAAATATTTATATCAGCTAATTGAGCAAAAACGCCCCCCTGATCAATATACTCCCGCAAATTTTTATAACGGACTGAACCATCATTGAAATACGCAAATATACCGAAGCTGTCATCTGGAATTACCTGTACCACTTCCGGCATGATATCTTTATAATCCAACATGATCGTCACCTCATCTGAGCGGGGCAATTTGGATAAACGCTTTCTTGTCTTTTCCCAGTTCCCAATTTTGCATCAATTCATCTTCATGCATCACTGCCCATGCAAGTACATACCTCAACTGCCTGTTAGGCAATGAACCTTTTATGACTGCACCGTCTCTGATAGAAACCAAAGCCTTATATTCTCCATATTCTGCATGAAAATGTGGTGGCATGTGATCATTCCAATACATAGTAATTCTTATTCCGAAAAACAAGCATATCTCAGGCACTATACCACCCATCCTTCATAATGCCCAACGCAGACTCCCCTTGGGCTTTAAGCCTTGGGAAGCCGCTTCATGTGACATCTTAAGAATTTTCTTCCTCATCGACCAACTTATTGTATGCTTCCTGCACAGCCTCAAACTCTTCATCGGTTGGCTCAATATATTCGTCCTCACCGTCTTCACCCAAGACAATTTTTGCAATCATAACATCCTCATCTCCATCCTCGCAACCGCATCCGCAGCCGCAAGCATGATCATGCTCCTCGTCTTCGTCATGAATACCGACCAAAAGGGCAAACTTCTCCCCATTGACCGGAATAATCATTTCCTGCTCATAAAGATATGTATTTCCCTCATCATCCAAAAATTCTACAACAATTGCATCATTTTCCTCGTCCATCATATCTTTTTCTTTCTTCGACATAAAAATCACCTCTCCTAAAATTTATCAAGCCTTCTCATGGGAAAGCTTGTCCAAAAACCCCTGCAATATAAAAACTGCCGCCATCTTGTCAATCACCTTGCGGCGTTTCCTTCGGCTGACATCAGCTTCTAGCAAAGACCTTGTTGCCGCCACGGTAGAAAGCCGCTCATCCCAGAACACAATCTCCACATCAGGAACCATCTTTCTTATTTCCTCCGCAAAATTGCGAACTACTTCGCAGCGTTCCCCCTGTGTGCCGTTCATATTCTTGGGAAGACCGAGAACCAAGGATTTTGTCTCATACTGATCCATCAATTCCTTGAGCCTTGCCAAATCATTCGCCAAGGAGCTTCGGCGAATCGTTTCCACTCCCTGTGCCGTCATTCCCAAGAGATCGCTCACTGCAATCCCAACCGTCGCATCCCCTACATCAAGCGACAAATACCGCTTCATGAAATATTCTCCAAGTAAGCGCGCACCAATTCCTCCAGCAGCTCGTCACGTTCCAATGCACGAATCTGATTGCGTGCATCATTATGGCTCGTCACATACGCAGGATCTCCGGAAATCAAGTAACCCACCAACTGATTGATGGGATTGTACCCCTTTTCCTCCATTGCCTTGCACACATTGCAGATTGTAGTCCTTGCCTTGTTCTCGTCTGCTCCAAAACGGAACATCATCGTTTCGTCACTGACCATCCAATTTACCTCCAAGCAAAATCATATCTCAAACTACATCATACCACATTGTAACGCCTTTTCCCATAAAATTATCTGAAAAAATTCACATTTTTAAGGACGTGCTGATGAAGAACTTTCGCAGAATCAAGCATATGGCTTATCCTTCATGATGGCAAACATGCCCCGCACAGGAGTGGCCTGCTCCATGATGATTGCACATCACGTTAGGATTGTAGGAAAGCTCTCCCTTCAAAAATGCCTCTACCGCCGCATCTGCACTGCCGAAAACACCGCCATACAGCTTAATCCCGGCATCTTTCAGTGCCTGCTGCGCACCGCCGCCAATTCCTCCGCAGATCAATACATCAACCTGCTGTTCTCCCAAAAGAATCGCCAAGGCTCCATGACCTATTCCATTCGTGCTGAATACACGGGATTCCTTTACCTGATTGTCCTCAACATCATAAAGCTTGAAATTCTCCGTATGCCCAAAATGCTGAAATACATTCCCGTTTTCATAGGTAACTGCTATCTTCATAAAGCTCTCCTCCTCAAACATCTCATCATTCTCTTGCCTTAAGCTAAAAAAATAAAGCCCAGAAAATCATTCCAGGCTGTAAAATCATATTTGGAGGCGACACCCAGAGTCGAACTGGGGATAAAGGTTTTGCAGACCTCGGCCTTACCACTTGGCTATGTCGCCGATATGGAGCGGAAAACGAGACTCGAACTCGCGACCCCCACCTTGGCAAGGTGATGCTCTACCAACTGAGCTATTTCCGCATGTTATTTTGTTTTGTCTGTCACGCTTGCGCCGACTGACAAAAACTATGATACTGCTTTTGAGTATACTTGTCAACACTTTTTTTGAAAAAGTTCATTTTATTTTTCCCAGCAACAAAATAGGGCCTCTCAAATCCGAGAAGCCCTGCCTATTACAACTGCACCTTCTAATCTTACAACAGCTCGTAGCCAGCCTCTGTAATAACGGCCTTGAATCTTTCCCGCGGAATATCTGTCTCGCAGGTAACAATTGCTTTCTTGCCTGCTAAATCTACCACCACCTCAGTTACCCCCTCCATTTTGCTCAAAGCTTCATGGACATGCTTCTGACAATGCTGGCACATCATGCCCTCAATCTTTAATTCCTTAGTCATGTTTTGACCATCCTTTCTTGCTGCTGATGCAGCATGCTCAATAATATTTATTTGCTTTTCTGTAGCAAGAAGCTCAGCTTCCTTTATCCCACCAGAGTCCTGTACAGAAAAATCGAAGCCTTTCAGACGCAAGGCATTCAAAACTACACAAACGCTGCTCATACTCATGGCCGCTGCGCCAATCATCGGTGACAGCTTGATGCCCAAGGCATTATAAAATACACCTGCTGCAAGAGGAATACAGATAATATTATAGAAAAACGCCCAAAAGAGATTTTCCTTAATATTCTTTAATACCGCCCTACTGAGATTGATCGTATCCACTACCTGCTGCAGATTATTGCCTACCAGCACCGTGTCAGCACTTTCCAAGGCAATATCTGTACCAGCACCAATTGCAATTCCAACATCTGCTTTTTCCAAAGCAGGAGCATCGTTAATACCATCTCCTACCATAATTGAATGCTCTGTAGAAGAAATAAACTTTAATTTATCTTTATCAAAAACAAGCACATTAATATTATTTAATCCGTAGTTTTTGGCAGAT
>CALELM010000081.1 GCA_937902665.1 uncultured Selenomonadaceae bacterium | reverse complement strand
AAGGCAAATGCTATCGACCTCAATGTGCGCATCAAACCAGAAGGCATAGACGGCAAAGTCACCGTTATGGTCGGCAATCCAAAGGAAAGCAATGGAGGCAAGAAGATTGGTGAGTTCAGCGTCAGCAAGAATGCCAAGAAGGAGATGACCGAGGTCAGCATACCTGTCAATGCTCTCAAGGGCACGAAAGGCAAGGCTGTCTTTCCTGTCCCAAAACCACCTGCCCCGCACGAAAAATTTGACAAAGTGATTTCCCTTTTTGTACGATAGCATTGCACAATGAAATAGAAAGGAATTGATTTTATGATACATATCTTTGATGGTGCTATGGGTACTATGCTCCAAGCAGGCGGCCTGAAAGCAGGAGACTGCCCTGAACTCATGAACATAGAAGCTCCCGATGTCGTAAGAAAAATTCACGAAGCATATATAGAAGCCGGAGCCACCATAATCGAGACCAATACCTTCGGTGGCACGCATCTCAAGCTAAATCACTATAATCTTGCCGACCGTGCAGAAGAACTCAATGCCGCTGCCGTAAAAATCGCCAAAGAAGCATCTGCAGGACGTGCCAAGGTTGCGGGCTCCATGGGGCCAACCGGCCACTTCATTGCTCCCCTCGGCATTCTCTCCTTCGAGGATGCCTACCACGCCTTTTACGCACAAGCAAAGGCACTCGCCCAAGCAGGTGCAGACTATCTCATCATCGAAACCTGCATCGACATTCAAGAAATGCGTGCCGCCCTTCTTGCGGCAAAGGATGCATGCAGTCTTCCCGTCATTTGCCAGCTTTCCTACAGCGAGGATGGGCGCACCGTAACGGGAACCAGCCCAGAGGCAGCCGCTGTTACGCTCTCCGCTATGGGAGCAGACATCATCGGTGTCAACTGTTCCCTAGGACCCAAGCAGCTTCTCCCTATTGTAGAGAAGCTTGCCGCAAGTTGCGATCTTCCCATCAGCGTTCAGCCCAATGCAGGAATGCCCTACCTCGAGAATGGCGAAACCAAATTTCCCATGAAGCCAGATGACTTCGGCGAGTGGGGAGCAAGACTGGCAGCGGCTGGCGCAACCTACCTTGGCGGCTGCTGCGGGACGACACCGGAACATATCCATGCACTCTCGCTCGCACTGAAAAACTTTCACGAGACAAAGCGGCCGAAAAAAACTCGCTCCTTGATCCTCTCCAGCCGCAGCAAGACCGTTGAAATAGATGCATCGCTCCCAACTCGGCTGATTGGAGAACGAATCAATCCCACAGGACGAAAAAAGCTTGCTGCCGAAATCCGGGAAGGCTCTCTCCTCTCCGTCAAGAAAGAAGCTCTGAACCAAGTCAAAGCTGGTGCAGACCTCCTCGATGTCAACATGGGCGTTGGCGGAATCGACCAAGCAGAAGCCATGAAACGTGCTGTCATGGAAATTTCCCAAATCACGGACGTGCCTCTCGTCATCGACACAGGAGATGCCGCTGCCCTCGAAGCAGGACTGCGGGCATATCCCGGACGTGCGCTCATCAATTCCGTCAGTGCGGAAAGCGACCGTCTGGAAAAATTCCTCCCACTGGCAAAGAAATACGGAGCGGCTATCCTCTGCCTTCCCATCACGGAGGACGGCGTGCCAAAGACAGCAGAAGAACGTATTGAAGCAACCCGCCACATCATCCAAATGGCAAAGAAACACGGATTGCAGGATGGCGACTTCCTGCTCGATGCCCTCGTCATGACCATTTCCTCCGATCAGGAAGCCTGCCTGCAAGTACTAAGAACCTTGCAGGGATACCGCAGGGAATTTGGCTATCCATCGACGATGGGACTAAGCAACATCTCCTTTGGGCTTCCCAATCGCCCGCTCATCAACAGCACCTTCTTTGCCATCTGCCTTGCCGCAGGGCTGGACGCACCCATCATGAATCCCTATGACGAAGCCATGCAAAATGTCTGTATGGCAAGTGCCGCACTTCTCGGCAAAGACCCGAATGGACTTGCTTACAGCAGGAACGAAGCGAATCTCAGCGTGCCAAAAGCTGCCGCAACAGCCAAGGAGGCTTGCCTTGACTCGCTTTCTGCCATCAAGCAGGCAATTATCGAAGGCGAAAAGGACGGAATCGCCCAACTCATAGAACAAGCCATTCAGGAAGGACACGATTCCAATGAAATCACAGAAAAGGCACTGACTGCCGCCATGAACGACATTGGTATTGACTTTGGCGCTGGACGCATGTTCCTTCCCCAAGTTCTCCTCTCTGCCGAAACCATGCGCCTTGCCTTCCAAAGAATCAAGGAGCTGCTGCCGAACCAAAGCACGGCAAAAGCAGGAACCGTCGTCCTTGCAACCGTCAAAGGCGACGTACATGACCTTGGGAAAAACATCGTTGGCGCACTCCTTGCCAACAGCGGATTCCATCTCATCGACCTTGGAAAAGACGTGGACTCCCAAGACATCGTAGCGGCTGCCATCCAAAACCAAGCTGACATCGTGGGACTGTGCGCTCTCATGACCACTACCATGATCCAGATTGACAAAGTAATCGAAGAACTCCACGCCGCCGGCTGCCCTGCCAAAGTCATGGTCGGAGGTGCAGCACTCACCCAAGAATATGCGGACAGCGCCGGTGCTGATGCCTATGCACAGGACGGAGTCAAAGCTGTCGAGCTTGCAAAAAAACTTCTGAAAAAATAATTTTTTCCTGTAATGCTTTTCCTTTTCCATCGTATAAAGGACAAAGAGAAAAACAAAAAGGAGCGGATTACAATGAAAAAGACAAGCATGACAGACATGGAACTCAGCAACATCTCGGCTGGCAAGGGAAGAGCCTTTATCCCACCCGATGCAAAGGAAAAGGATATGGCTTGCCAGAAACCGAAGATGATTTCTTCTCCTAATCAGACAAGAGACGTTCGTATTGTGGTATTTTGATATAACCTCCGAAGTATAGCTGAGGAATTTTTCAAAGTAACAAAAACAGCTTAAACAGAAAGGAAAGAAAAAAAATGAGCAAAAATCTTATGACAGATGAGGAACTCGAAAGCGTTGTTGGTGGCACCTGCTACATCTATCGAAAAAACCTTGGAGATGGGAAATCAAACATTCTATGGTCAGACGTTCCATTGAGTAATGACCAACAAAAAAAACTTTGGAACGTTGCAAGCACTGGTTTGAATAACTTGACATTTGAAGCATTCAAGCTAACAGGACAAAAAAATATTAACATTGGTACCTGCAGGGGATTAATAAATGAGTATTATGCTGATTTTTGCAGCAGTAAAGGAAGTCAATTTGGGGGATTTGTGGAATCTAAAGCTACTTTTTAAAAGATGGGACCTCGTTCATTGGAGCGAGGTTCCTTTTTTCTTATGAAAAACATTTTTCTGCACTCCCTCCTAGATCCATAATAAAAATATTAAAAACAATAACTTTTCCTGTAATGCTTTTCCTTTTCCATCGTATAAAGGACAAAGAGAAAAACAAAAAGGAGCGGATTACAATGAAAAAGACAAGCATGACAGACATGGAACTCAGCAACATCTCGGCTGGCAAGGGAAGAGCCTTTATCCCACCCGATGCAAAGGAAAAGGATATGAAGACACTTCCTCCTTCCTTTTGGAAGTATCGCAAGAGAAAAAGGCTTCCTGATCAGTTGCTAGTAAATGACTTAATCATTCCACATTAAATTGCAACAGCGTGAGCAAGAATAAGGCTTCCTACTAAAAATGCCCTTGTTGGGCAGTCACTACATAAAAATAAAATAATTATTCCATCATGTTGGGACGGCGACAACGATATGAGGATTTGCGAAATCTCAAGCTACCTTAAACAAAAAAGAACCTCGCTCCAATGAGCGAGGTTCTTTTTGTTTCACGTGAAACAATATTATCTTATGCCAGCACTTTTGCAATGTGCATGAAATCTGGATCCATTTTTTTCTTGTTCGTAACAGCGTCCTTCAGGTTGATAGAAACAACCTTGCCCTTGTCAAAGCCAAAAACAATATCGGAAAGGCCGGAGATAATTGCCATAGCAGCCTGCTCACCAAGCTGGGATGCCTTCACTCGGTCAATGACCGTAGGCGCGCCGCCACGCTGAATGTGACCAAGAACAGATACCCTTGTATCCAGTCCCGTCTTTTCTGCGATTCGCTTGCCAATCTCCTGACCGCTTCCTGCACCCTCGGCAACCACGACCATGATATACCGCTTGCCCTTCTCATATTCATCCTTCATCTGGGCGCAAATCTCATCGAGGTCATATTCCTCCTCAGGCACCAAGATGTACTCAGCACCGCCGGAAATACCAGCCACCATTGCCAGCCATCCGCTGCTGCGTCCCATAACCTCAAGAACGATAACCCTGCGATGTGCCGATGCCGTATCACGCAGCTTGTTCATCGCATCAATGATAGTATTTGCCGCCGTGTCGCAGCCAATCGTATAATCAGAACCCCATACGTCATTGTCAATCGTCCCCGGAAGTCCAACGATAGGGATACCCGTTTCCTGAGAAAGGAGCTGCGCACCCGTAAGGCTTCCGTCACCCCCGATAACGACCAAGCCCTGAATCCCACGGTCTACCAAGTTCTTGTAGCCCTCCATGCGACCTTCTGGGGTTTTCCAACGCATGCAACGAGCCGTCCCGAGGAACGTACCGCCACGCTGAATGATATCACCAACATCCTTGGAACGCATCTCAAACATATCCTGCTCCAAAAGACCATGGAAGCCGTTATTGATGCCCCAGACCTTCACGCCCTCATATAATGCAGTACGAACGACAGCACGCGCTGCTGCGTTCATTCCCGGACTGTCCCCACCACTGGTCATAACCGCAATGCTCTTCAACATAATCTCATATCCCCCTTGTAACTGTCATATAGAACGCTTTCCAAAAGCCATTTTCTTCCTAAAGCAAAACACTTCAAACACTCTAATCATACCATAAAATCGCCCAAGATAACAGTATTTTCACGAAAGAAATTATGCAGAGAATTGCAAGACTTATTGACAAAGCTTTCTGCCAATGCTAAATTTTAAGTAGAAACTGTACGACTGGCGGAAGTGGATAACCACAAGGAAGTACAGCGGAAGAAGCCGACCGTCTGGGCAACAGCCTTGGATACGTGTCGGCTGTTATCATTTAGAAAAGGAGACAACAGAATGAACGAACTCGAACTGAAGTATGGTTGCAACCCCAACCAAAAGCCTGCCAAAGTATTCATAAAGGAGGGCGAGTTGCCCTTCAAGGTCCTGAACGGAAAGCCCGGATACATCAACCTTCTCGATGCCATGAACAGCTGGCAGCTGGTACAGGAGCTAAAGGAAGCTACCGGACTTCCCGCTGCCGCTTCCTTCAAGCATGTCAGCCCAGCAGGTGCCGCCGTGGCAGTTCCCCTTTCCGAAATTCTCCAGAAAGTATATTTCGTGGAGGGCATTGAGCTTTCCCCCATTGCTACGGCATACATTCGCGCACGAGGAGCTGACCGCATGTCCTCCTATGGTGATTTCGTAGCGCTCTCCGATGAATGTGATGCGCAGACAGCCTCCTTCCTGAAGAGAGAGGTTTCCGATGGCATCATCGCCCCATCCTACAGTGAGGAAGCTCTCGAAATCCTGAAATCCAAACGCAAGGGTACTTATCTTGTTCTTCAAATGAATACGGATTACATTCCAGAAAAGCTGGAGCAAAAGCAAGTATACGGCATTACCTTTGAACAGCAGCGCAACGATGTCTGCATCACGGAAGAGTATCTGAAAGACATTCCTACCAAGAACAAGAACCTGCCGGAATCTGCAAAGCGTGACCTCCTGATTGCCCTGATTACGCTCAAGTACACGCAGTCCAATTCCGTCTGCTACGCAAAGGATGGGCAAGCCATCGGCATTGGCGCAGGACAGCAGTCCAGAGTTCACTGTACTCGTTTAGCCGGCAACAAGGCAGATGTCTGGTACCTCCGCCAAAGCCCGCAGGTTCTTTCTCTCCCATTCAAAGAGGACGTGCGCCGTCCAGACAGGGACAATGCGATTGATGTCTATATCTCCGATGAATGCATGGATCTTCTCGGCACAGACGAATGGAAGCGTCTCTTCACGGAAAAGCCCCCTGTCTTTACTCGTGAAGAAAAGCAGGAATGGCTCAAGACTGCCAAGAATGTATCGCTCGGATCGGATGCCTTCTTCCCCTTCGGCGACAACATCGAACGCGCCCACAAAAGCGGTGTTTCCTACGTTGCCCAGTCCGGCGGTTCCATACGAGACGACAATGTTATAGAAACCTGTGATAAGTACGATATGGCCATGGCAATGACGCATATTCGTCTGTTCCATCATTAAAACACTGGTCAAGCTAATAAAGACGGGCTGATTCAAAACTTTGAATCAGCCCGTCTTTATAACGCCATTGTTCAAGAAAATGCCATA
>CALELM010000080.1 GCA_937902665.1 uncultured Selenomonadaceae bacterium | reverse complement strand
TTACTAAAAGGGGGGTATTCTTTGTCCATCTTAAAATCTATGCGTACTATCAAATATATCGCTTTTTTACTTATTATTGTCCTTCTCGCTATTATTCACCTGAAAAATCCAGACTTTTTTCCTCACCTTTGGCTCACGCTTTCCCATGGCGACATCAAAGAAACTGCGGCGTACATTCACTCCTTTGGCAACTGGGCCATATTTTTCAGCTTTTTCCTTACTCTTTTTGTCAATGCCCTTGGATTCCCGCCAGCCATTATCTTTTCTACAGCTAACACACTGATTTTTGGAATAATTCCCGGCATCATTCTCTCCTGTATCGCCGAAACAGTCGGGGTTACCATCAGTTTCCTCCTGCTTCGTTTCTTTTTCCGAGATGCCGCAGAAAAAATCATTGCAAAAAACAAACGACTCAGCAACATCGACAAATACAGTGGAACAAAAGGTTTTACTGTTATGCTGATTGCACGCATGATTCCTTATCTTCCTTCAGCACTTTTAAATGCAGTTGGTGCTCTCAGTGCCATAAGTCTTCGGGATTATGTATTGGCTTCCCTGATTGGCAAATTCCCATCCACAGGGATTGAAGCTGTTATTGGTCATGATACAATTACAAAGCAAGATGACCCCACCCGTCTAATTATCGTTATAATTGCAACGATTCTTCTTATCCTCATTGCTTGGTGGTATCAAAAAAAATATATTGACAATGCATAAGCACATGCATAAAAAAAGACAGGCTACCCACTAGCAATGCCCATCCTTTGCACAATACAATTCTTTCTGCAAACCATTAAAGTCCTCCATAGACATAAGAACCACATTTTTCCCATTACTTCTCTGGACAACAAAACGTTCCTTTTTATCACAAGCACAATCCGCTATCACGGTAAATTCCTTCAAAAAATTTCCTGAAGTTACTGCTTTCATGGAATCTGGCTCCCCTCTAACACGAACTTTTTCCCAGCAAGGGATGATTGACAGGACGCAGGCTGCGTACACGTATCAAACGCAATGCCCCTGCCATGTCCACATCCGTATGCCGTTCCCTTTCTTCGTAGATGCACATCGGTGCCTCCATTCCCATCTCACTAGCCGGCATGTACACATATTCAGAATGACTCACATCTCCAAAAATTATGCCATCTCTCAATTTTGCCTCTATAATCATAAACACACCTCAAAACATCTTTCTTCGCCAAAGAACGCATGCTGTCGTCAAAGAAATCGAGAATGCAATTACCATAATGTAAAGGAATCCCTTAGGATCCTCACTAAACGGCACTGGCACGTTCATGCCAAAGAAGCTTGACACCACTGTTGGTATAGCTATGATGATTGTCATAGCCGCAAGAAATTTCATGACAAGATTCTGATTATTGGAGATGATGGAAGCAAAAGTATCTGCCAACCGTGCCAAAATCTTGCTGTACATCTCTACCATCTCACGTGCCTGCTTGTTCTCGATAATAACATCTTCCAAAAGGTCTTCGTCCTCTTCATACATTTTGAGAACAGGGCAAATGCTCTGATTTGAACGCAAGCGCAAAAGCTTGTCCAGCACCGCACCATTAGAGCGAATTGCTGCATTAAAATAGGTCAAGCCCTTCTGAAGTTCCAAAAGCCGAAGAATCTCACGATTTTTCATGGAATGACGCAAGCGATCCTCAATTTCATCTGATATCTTGCTGATTTGACGGAGATATTTCAAATAATAGGTGGCAGACTTGTACAATATCTGAAAAAGAAATCTAGTTTTCTTGTATGTGCGGAAGAGCTTATAGGTTCTTTCATTGAATTCCGCAATTACTGGAGTTTCCTCCAAGCAAACCGTAATGATGTATTCCCCTGTTACAATAATAGCAAGCGGTAATACATCGTAACTATCTTCTCCCTTAAAAATTGGAACATTTGTCAAAACCATGACAGAATTATCTTCAATATCCGTATGTGAACGTTCCTCATCATCCAATGCGGATTTCAAAAAATCTGGTTCAACCTCAGTAAGATTGCTTACTACCTTTAACTCATAGGGAGTCGGATCGATAATATTGATCCAAGCACCTTTTTCTAAAGTCTTGAGCGTCAGCTCTCTCATCGGTCCATTTTCCATTGACTTGTAAATCTTGAGCATAATATCTCCTTCCATGAACAGGAGATTTAGCCGAATTTATATGAAAATGGCCGAATCTCCCAATATGAAATTGCTTTGCTTGCGATTCCCCAAACTACTAGGGTGATCGTCCATTTTCCTCACCATCCTTTTCCAAAATTCTGCATAACATTCTACTGCCATAGGATGCATTTGTCTATAAAGACATAAAGAAATCCTATAACGAAGCTAAAGACGTCCCCTTCTTCAACAGCTTGCTGTAAGTGGGGGAAATCAAATTTCAACGAAGCGGTGAGCATATCTCCCGCTTCGTTGAAACGCCCGTTTACCTGTCCTCTACATCGGAAAGCCCCAATCCAGGTACCGCATTAAGATGCAAATCCGAATACTTTCCTGCCAAAGCTTGATAATAGCCCCGACATCCAATCATCGCCGCATTATCCGTGCAAAGCAAAGGATCAGGAAATGCAAAACGAATATTCCGTTTCACAGATTCTTCACGCAACCTTGACTCCAAGGCACTGTTTGCTGCCACACCCCCAGCCAATACCAGCGTATCCATTCCAGCTTCTTCCACAGCCTCAAATGCCTTGTCTGTCAAAATTTCGATAACTGCCCTCTGAAAAGATGCCGCTACATCTGCTTTGTTTACCTCCAGCTTTTTCTGCTGCATACTATTCAAATAATTAAGCACAGCAGACTTTAATCCACTAAAACTAAATTCATAGCTGCCATCTCCACGAAGAGCCTGAGGGAAATCAATCGCCATTGAATTTCCTTCCCTTGCCAGCTTGTCAATCTGCGGCCCCCCCGGATAAGGCAGTCCCATTACCCTTGCTACCTTATCAAAAGCCTCTCCTGCTGCATCATCACGTGTCTGCCCCATCATAGTAAAGCTATTGTATCCATTTACCATTACCAATGCTGTATGACCACCTGAAACGACTAACGCAACAAAGGGCGGCTCTAAATCTGGCGCACTCAAAAAATTTGCAAAAATATGCCCTTCCAAATGATTGACACCTATCAAAGGTACATCAAGAGAAAATGCAAGAGCTTTTGCTGCCGATACGCCAACCAGCAAAGCACCTACCAATCCAGGTCCATAAGTCACTGCCACTTGATCAATCTCATGCAGGGCAACACCTGCATGGCGAATTGCCTCATCGATTACCGGCATAATGTTCACGATATGTTTTCTCGATGCAATTTCAGGCACAACACCGCCAAATTTCTGATGCACGGGAATCTGTGTCGATATAATATTCGATAAAATCGTTCTGCCGCCTCTCAGAACTGCAACGGACGTCTCATCACAGCTCGATTCAATGGCTAGCGTCAAACGTTCTTCCTCATATTTCAAGGTTCTTCCTCCAAACCTGCTGAAGTTATAACGCCATTGTTCAAGAAAATGCCATAAGCATTTTCCCTCCAATTCGCG
>CALELM010000079.1 GCA_937902665.1 uncultured Selenomonadaceae bacterium | reverse complement strand
GGCGAGAGTACATGACATGGGAAATGGAACTGAGAAGGCATGAGAAAGAAAGCTACGAGGAAGGGCTGGCTGCAGGCGAAGCACGAGGCGAAGCACGAGGGAAACTGGAAGGACTGGCTGTAGGCGAAGCACGAGGAAAGCTGGAAGGAAAGCTGGAATCCTATCGAAATATGATAGCTGTTGGTCTTTTGACACTGGAACAGGTGATTGCATCGGGGCAGTTGAGCAGTGAGGAAATCGCAAATCTTAGCAGGACGTGAGGAGGACACTGAGGAATCGGCTGCGGCAGTATATGTCGTGGGAAAAAGAGGGTATGGAATGATAGAACTTCAAGATGTCTGTTATGCGTATGGGGAGCGTCCTGTTTTGCGTCATGTCAGTTTTTCCGTGGCAGAGGGAGAATGCGTGTTGCTTTTGGGGGACAATGGTTCAGGCAAGACGACTTTGATGAAAGTGTTAAATGGATTGATTTCACCCCACATTGGGCGGTATTTTTTTGATGGAACTGAGATTACGGAAAAGAAAATGAGAGACCACGCATTTTCCAAGTGGTTTCATCAGAGAGTGGCATTCCTTTGGCAGAATCCTGATGTACAGCTTTTTTGCACGAGCGTGGAGGAGGAACTGGCTTTTGGTCCGCAGCAGATGGGGCTATCGGAGGAGGAATGGAAAAAGCGGGTGGAGGATGCCGTGAGGATTTTTGGATTGGGGCAGATTCGTGACAGGGTTCCGTATTACCTGAGCGGTGGGGAAAAGAAAAAAACGGCAATGGCGTCTCTTTTTACGATGAATCCGCAGGTTTGGACGATGGATGAGCCTCTTTCGGCACTGGATCAAAAGACGAGGAAATGGCTCGTGGAGTTCTTGTGTTCCTTGAAGGAAGCAGGAAAGACACTGCTTCTTGCTACGCATGAGCCGGAACAGCTGAGAGAGATTGCTGACAGGGAGTTTTGGATCGGGGAAGCGTGACAAAACGGCAAGCACAAAATGTGCTTGCCGTTTTTTTAGTCGCTATTTGTCTATTGGTACCAAGGGCGTTCCTTTTCCTCTCCCACGGTGGTCGGTTCTGAGTGTCCGGAGAGGAGAATGGTTTCATCAGGCAGTGCGAGGATTTTTTCCTTGATACTGTTCATGAGGGTTTGCTTGCTTCCGCCATAATGATCCGTGCGTCCGTAGCTTGCCTTGAAAATGCTGTCGCCAACGAAGGCGATGTGGTGGGCTTCATCATAGTAGATACAGCCGTCCTTGGTATGCCCCGGCGTGTGGATGAGCCTTAGGCGAAGGCTGGGAGCGGATTCCATCGTAATGACGGAGGAATCCTGCAGGTAGTGGACAGCAGAAAGCGTGATGGCATCGGCAAAGAGGGAGGAGAGGTTCCATTTGGGGTTTTCGGCATAGTCCGTGCCGTTTTCCTGCATGCAGACTTCTAGTTGCAAGGCTTCCTGCAACTGGGGGACGGCACCGATATGGTCGAAATGCCCATGCGTCAAAAGGATTTTCTCGATATGAAAATCCTGCTCCTTTATGACGGAGAGGAGAAGCTCGGCATCTGCACCGGGGTCAATCAGCATACCGTGATTGGTTTCCTCATCGACATAAAAATAGGCATTGGTCTCAATGAGGCTGCCAACGGCAACAGGGTAAATTTTGATAGACATAGGATTCTTCCTTTCTTGCTTTCTTTTCTGTAACACCTACGGGGGATATCTGTACTGCGTTTTATGGGGACTTCACGAAAAAGAAGCTGTTGCATCAGCGTGATGTTTCCGCTGGACAACAGCCTCTTTGGGTAGTTCGCAGTTATTTAGCGTTTCATGTTGATGACCTGCTCAAGCATTTCATCGCTGACGGTGATAATCTTGGAGTTTGTCTGGAAACCACGCTGTGTAACAATCATGTCTGTCAACTCGTTGGCGATATCTACGTTGGACATCTCCAAGGAGGACGGGGTAATCGTCACGCCGAGATCGGCAGCCGTCTTGATGTTTGCCTTGCCGGAGTTGTTGGATTCTTGGTACAAGCTGTCGCCTGTCTTCGTGAGACCGGAAGCATTCGTGAACTGCGCTATGGCAACCTGTGCCTCAATCTGCTTGACACCGTTTGTGTAAGTTCCCGTAATCGTTCCGGACTTGTCGATATCAATGGAAGCGAGTGTTCCGGCAGCGTTACCATTCTCCTTGCCGTTGACCGTGCTTGTTCCTGCATACTGCGTTAAGGGAGTCAACACCAAGGCAATCGTTTGTTTTCCGCTTCCCTTGCCAGTGGTTGGATCGGTGGCACTCGCTCCGTTTGTCAAGGTCAATGTCGGAGTACCGCTTCCGGATACATATTTTCCTTCTGTATCAAAGTGCAGTTCTTGAGAATCCATCGTAACAGTGGTAGTGGTACCATCTGATTCCAAGATAGTGGCAGTGTTCCCCCCGTCCAGTGCAATGGAAACACGCCATGTATTTCCATCGGTACTGCTTACATTCGATTTTGTAAAATAGACGGGAATCGAATGTACATTTCCTAAGGTATCGTAGGCTGTCATGATTGTCGTGACAGGCAGACTTTCACCAACAGTATATTTGCACTTTTTTGTAGGATCTGTAGTTTTTGCAATGGTCGTTGTGGTTCCGTCACTTAAGGTGACGGTGACATCAGCTGTATCTGTTGTAACAGAATCCCCTTTAGTTGTTTTTTGATCTGCACCTTGTACAATCTTTACAATCGTAGGAGCAGCCGCATCTAAGTTATTGGAATATGTGACGGTGGAGGTTGCAGCTGCCGGCATGCTTTTGCCTGCCTGAATTTGGATATTTCCGATGGCTGCACTGGTGTTTATGGCACCGTTCACTGCCGTCCAGCCCTGCACCAAAAGACCGGAGCCGGGGAGGACATAGTTGCCGCTCTCGTCAAATTCAAACGCACCATTTCTTGTGTAGTAGTTCTGGTTTCCGTTTTTCACAACGAACAGGCCGTTGCCGGAAAGGCAGAGATCCGTGTTCTTTCCTGTCGCTTGTATGGAACCATTGGTAAAGATGGTATCAATAGCCCCAACACCAGCTCCAAGACCAATCTGCTTTGCGTTTGTACCGCCGAGACCTCCAGAAGGAGAGGCGGCTGCAGTCAAGGTCTGCGAAAGCGTGTCCGTGAAGGTCACGCGGCCGGATTTGAAGCCTGTAGTGTTGACGTTTGCGATATTGTTGCCGATGACATCCATTCGAGTCTGGTGACTTTTGAGTCCGGATACACCTGCATAGAGAGAACGCATCATGATACATACACCCTTTCTTTTGGCGCTTGGAAGCACTTCGGTCCGTCCGTGCTTCAAGGTTTCCGAAACGGTCCAACCTGCAAGCGCTCGTTTTGTTGTTTTTATGAACATAATTGCAGCATGTACTGTCACATGCTTCAATTATTTTATCGTCATTTACAGGGAAAACTAAAGCGTATTTCCTTGAACTTTCCGAATAAATAAAATACGCTGTCATGCAATGGGGCAGTTTGGGTACTATGCTATCTATAGACGAAGGGTTGTTGTATAACGAAGCTAAGATGTCCCCGTTTTAACAGTTTGCTGTAAGTGTGGGAAGTCAAATTTTAACAAGCGGTGAGCAAACTTTCGTTTCGTTGAAACGCAAATTGGAGGGAAAATGCTTATGGCATTTTCTTGAACAATGGCGTTATAATATGCTTATCTAACCCAAAATGGCGTTTTTTGGTTACTTCGTTCAGCATCTAACCAAAAATGGCGTTTTTTGGTTACAAACTTTCGCTTCGTTGAACGCGAATTGGAGGGAAAATGCTTATGGTATTTTCTTGAACAATGGCGTTATAATAATATACAAGCGAGGAAGTACAGTGAAATTAGTGAGGAAGCTGCCGAGCGCAGGGAAGGTCGGTGATGGATTTGAGTAAGTGGAAATTAGCAGCGGTTGCTGCGTTTGTGGTTTTGTTGGTTGTGGGGTGGTTTGCCCTTCACAAGGAAGCACCTGTGAGGGAGGAAAAAACTCCCTTGGTCAAGGCGCAGGTGGTTGGCACGGAAAAGCCGGAAGCAGAGGGCAGGTATGCAGGAGCGGTCAAGGCTCGTTATGAAACGAATCTGTCCTTTCAGGTGGGCGGACAAATTCTTTCGCGCAATGTGCAGGTTGGTTCCAGAGTCCAGCCGGGCGAGGTCCTTATGATCATTGATCCCAAGGACGTGGTACAGCAGTCGAATGTCGGCGAGGCACAGGTGGATTCTGCCCGTGCCAGACTTCGTTTGGCGCAGACGAATCTTTCTCGGTATAACCAGCTTTATCGGGAGGAGGCTGTTCCGGAATCGGTGCGTGACCAGTACCAGATGGAATACGATTCGGCATTTGCGGCATATCAGGCGGCACTTGCGCAGGCGGCACAGGCAGGCAATGCGCTTTCCTATACGAATTTGACGGCAGGAGCTGCGGGTGTCATCTCTGCAATTCAGGCGGAGGAGGGGCAGGTTGTGTCGGCAGGGCAGACGGTGATGACGCTTTCCCAGACGGACGAGCTGGAGGTGGAAATGAATGTCCCTGAGAACAAGCTTGGCGAGATTTCTGTCGGAAAGGCAGTGAAGGTGACGTTTTGGGCGCTTTCGGGGATGGTCGATGGAACGGTTCGGGAAATTTCGCCCATGGCGGATGCGGCTGCCCGTACCTATCGGGTGCGTGTGTCTGTACCGAACCCGCCGAAGGGGATGGAGCTTGGCATGACGGCATCGGTTTCTGTGGCGGAGGAGGAAGCTGCGGCGGATTCCAGCGTGATTCCTTTGTCTGCTGTTTACCAGACAGGGGATACGGCGCAGGTATGGGTCGTGGAGGACGGGAAGGCTGTGCTTCGTGAAGTGCAGGTGCTTTCCTTTCAGGAGCGTGAGGTGTCTGTCCGTGGGCTGAGGCAGGGGGATGTTGTCATTGTGGCAGGTGTCCATAAGCTGAGGGAAGGACAGGCGGTTCGCACGGAGGCAAAGAAATGAGAAACCTTACGGAAGTTTCATTGAACAATCGTGTTCTTGTCTGGTATTTCATTGTCGTTGTGGCAATCACAGGGATAGCCTCTTACTTTAATCTTGGACGTATGGAAGATCCGAATTTCACAATAAGGCAAATGATTGTGACGGTATCTTGGCCGGGATCGTCAGCAGAGGAGATGCAGAATCAGGTAACGGACAAGCTGGAGCGGAAGCTGCAGGATACGCCGGGCTTGAAGCATGTGGAGAGCGAGACGTGGGCAGGGCTTTCCATCATTCGCGTGAATCTTGATGACAAGGTGGATTCCCGTGAAATCCGCACGACATGGAAGGAAGTGCGGAATTCCTGCGAGGATATCAAGCAGGAACTGCCCACTGGGGTTTATGGACCATATTATAATGACAGGTTTGATGATGTCTATGGTTCTGTCTATGCCGTGACGGGGGAGGGCTTCAGCTATGAGGAGCTTCGTGCTGAGGCAGAGAAGGTGCGCCGTGCCATGGTGGGCATACCGGATGTCCAGAAGGTGGAACTTCTTGGCGTGCAGGAGGAACGCATCTATGTCGAGGTGGAGAATGCAAAGCTTGCGGAGCTTGGCATAAGCCCGCAGGTGATTGTTGAGGCGTTGAAGGGCAGCGGGCAAATGACACCGGCAGGTGTTGTGGAAACGGTGTCGGATAATGTGTACCTTCGTGTGACAGGCGTTTTTGACAAGGTGGAGGACATTCGGAACTTGCCAATTTCGGCAAACGGGAAAATCTTCCGCTTGGGCGATGTGGCAAGGGTGGAACGCCGCATCAAGGAACCGGCAGATCCCAAGATGTTTTTTGATGGGAAACCGGCGGTTGGCATTGCTGTGTCCATGACACCGGGAGGAAATATCCTGACGCTTGGAAAGAATCTGGAGGAGGTCTTGCAGGACTGGCAGGACGATTTGCCGCTGGGCATGGAGCTGAGCGAGGTTTCCGACCAGCCGCAGGTGGTGGATGAGTCGATACATGATTTCGTTAAGACCTTGATGGAGGCTATCGTCATTGTCCTCGCTGTCAGCTTCTTTTCGCTTGGCTTTCATACGGGGCTTGTGGTGGCAGGCTGTATTCCTTTGGTCTTGGCAGGTGTGTTCCTTTGCATGTACCTTTTGGGAATCGACCTCCACAAGGTTTCCTTGGGGGCGCTTATCATTTCGCTTGGGCTTTTGGTCGATGATGCTATCATTGCCGTGGAAATGATGAGTGTCCAGCTGGAACGTGGGCTGGATCGGTTTGAGGCGGCATGCTATGCCTTTCGCGCGACAGCAAAGCCTATGCTGACGGGAACGCTCATTACCTGTGCAGGATTTATTCCTGTTGCATTTTCCATTGGCATGGCAAGCGAGTTCTGCAAGGCGCTGTTTCCCGTGATTGGGATTGCCTTGCTGTTGTCGTGGATTGTTTCGGTCATGGTCGCGCCGCTTTACGGGTACCACTTGATTCAGGTGAAGGCAGAAACCAATGAAAAGGGAGAGAAGAAGCTTTATTCCAACAGGTTTTACCGGAGATTTCGCTCCCTTCTGTCGTGGTTTCTCCTGCACAGGAAGACGGTGCTGCTTGGCACGGCTCTTGCTTTTGTCCTGTCTGTTGGGGCAATGCCGTTTATCAAGCAGGAGTTCTTTCCTCCGTCCCTGCGTCCGGAGATTATTGTTGATATGCGCTTGCCGCAGGGGTCGTCCGTGGAGGCTTCCCAGCAGGAGGCAGACCGCTTGATGCGTTTCTTGGAAAGCCGCAAGGACAAGATGGAGAACTTTACCTGCTATGTGGGAAAGGGTGCGCCTCGTTTTGTGCTTACCATCGATCCTGTGCTTCCGCAGGATAATTTTGTGCAGTTTGTTATCGTTGCCAAGGATACGGAGACAAGGGAAGTTTTGATGAAGGAGCTGCAGGAAACGCTGGACGAGGATTTTCCGAATGTCCGAAGCAGCATGAAGCTGATTCAGACGGGGCCTCCTTCGGAGTATCCTGTCATGCTGCGGGTATCCGGTCCTGATACGGAACGAGTCAAGGAAATTGCAAATGATGTGGCAAATCTCGTTGCCGAGGACAAGAACAATTACAACGTGGGGCTTGACTGGAACGAGAAAAGCAAGGTCGTTCACTTGGAGATGGATCAGGAAAAGCTTCGCTCTCTTGGCGTGACGAGCCAGCAGGTTTCCCAGATGCTTTATACGGAGATTTCGGGAGCGAGTGCCGCGCAGTATTATGAGGGGGATCGCACGATTTCCATTGATCTTCGCATGGCACCGATGGATCGCAAGGACTTGTCAAAGCTGAGGTCGCTTCCTGTTTTCCTCGGTTCGGCAGGCTATGTTCCCTTGGAGCAGGTGGCAAAAATTTCCTTTGCGGCAGAGGATGGGCTTATCAAGCGCAGGGATTTGAGGCCTGCTATCATGGTGCAGGCAGATATTCATGAGGGAACGCCAAACGATGCGGCGAAGAAGGCGTATGAACGGACAGCACAGCTTCGGGCATCGCTTCCTGCTGGCTACAAGGTCGAGCCTGCGGGAACTTTGCAGGACAGCAGCGAGTCCTTGCAGTATCTCTTGCAGCCGGTTCCTGCTATGGCGTTCATTATCATGACGCTTTTGGTGTTCCAGCTGAGGAGCATCAAGGAAACCGTGCTGACGCTTTTGACGGCTCCCTTGGGAATCATTGGTGTCGTTTGGGGGATGCTGCTCACTGGCTCTGCTATGGGGTTTGTAGCAGTTCTTGGTGTGCTGGCGCTTTCCGGCATGATTATCCGCAATACGGTCATCCTGATTGACCAAATACAAAAGCACTTGTCAGAGGGAGAGAAGCCGTGGGATGCTCTCGTGGATTCTGCCGTCTTGCGCTTCCGTCCCATTATGCTTACGGCGGCAGCGGCAATCCTTGGCATGCTCCCGTTGGCGGCGAGTACCTTCTGGAGACCTATGGCAGTAGCGATTGCCAGCGGCCTTTTGGCGGCAACCGTATTGACGCTTCTTGTCCTGCCAGTCATGTATGCTGTTGCTTACAAGGTAGAAAAGAAGAAATGAAAAAATCCCTTCGGAAGCATTTTTCCGAAGGGATTTTTGCTGTTTGCTTGCGAATGGCTATGCAGGGATGTTCACTTTTCCCTTACTTGTTTTTCAAGTGCATCTATTTCGGCATCTGTCATTCCGCCCATCCGCAAATAGCGTTTGGCTCCTGCATAAATATCAACCTGCGCCAAATCGGTTCCTTCTTTGGAATCCGTGAGGAAAGCAATCATTTCGTCCAAGCGCAGTTTTTTGACAGCCTGATACTTTTCGCAGGAATTTTCTTTCGTGATGGAAAAATAGTTTTCGTAGGTTTTCATGTAATCATGTTCTATCTCTTGGTAGGAGGCTCCTGCCAAGGCTTCCAGCAGAACGCAGGCAAATCCTGTGCGATCCTTCCCCTCAACGCAATGAATGTAATACGGTCCTTCACAGGAAGACATTTTTCGGAATCCGTCAGCAAGGCTGCTGGCATACGCATGGTTTTGATATCCTGCTTTCAGGTTAAGCAGTGCGACTTTGTTTTCGGAGTAAAGTTTTGCAAAGAGATAATCCTTTGCCTTGCTGTCGTTCTTGAGATACGTTTCCATAGTTCTTCCCTTCCTTGCGTTTTGCAGAATTCAGTTGTGAGTAAGGATATCATATCCTTGCAAGTTGGGTGAAAAATATAGAAAAATCCCCTAAAAAGGTTCTGCGCTTGAAGCATGCAGAGTCTTTTTAGGGGATTGCATGCCAGAGTCAGTCGTCAGAGGATGCAATGTTTTTGAGAAGGTCAAGAATCTCGACATAAAGCCAAATAAGCGTAACGAGGAGGGAAAAGGCACAATACCATTCTGCTTCCTTTGGAAGTCCTGCACTGACGCTTTGGTTGATTTGCTCGTAGTCGATGAACAGGCACATAGCGGCAACAATGACAACGAGCAAATTGATGGCGATACCTATCATGCCTCCTTGGTGCATGAGCGGAAAGCTGATGCCGAACAGCCCAAGGGCAAATTCAATGAGATAGGCAAAGAGTATGCCGAACAAGGCTGCCATTGTGACCTTGACAAATCCGCTCGTGACCTTGACTACGCCCTTGGCATAGAGGACGGCGGCTGCGAGAGCTACGCCGAAGGTGAGCATGACGGCACTCAGCACGATGCCGGGGAATATGCCTTCCAGCAGGACAGAAACGCAGGCAAGGCACATGCCCTCTAAAATGGCATAGAGCGGTGAGAGAAACCCTGCCCAATCCGGCTTAAAGGAAATGGCAAGGCAGGCAATCAGCCCCATGATGGCAGTAACTGCAGTCGTCACGGGCGTTGCGTAGCCAGCCATCCATGTGGCAACGGCACTGAGCGCAACGAGGACAACAAGCCCAAAGGTTTTTGTGGCGACACCGCTGTAGGTAGCGATATCTCCACCGTAGCCGATGGTGCTTGCCGCATCCCTTACCTTGGAAATCATTGGATTTTTCATCATAAGTCATCATCTCCTTGTCTGTCTGCAAATACTTTTGCAGGAACACTTTCATTGCAACATAATGTTGTAATGTATTGTATTATAATGCTTTGCACTGGAAAAATGCAAAGCATTTTTCACTTTATAACGCCATTGTTCAAGAAAATGCCATAAGCATTTTCCCTCCAATTTGC
>CALELM010000078.1 GCA_937902665.1 uncultured Selenomonadaceae bacterium | reverse complement strand
TTCGTTGAAACGCAAATTGGAGGGAAAATGCTTATGACATTTTCTTGAACAATGGCGTTATAACGAAGCGCTTGACCAGACCGCAAAAAGCTACAAACGAAAACCAATCCCCGAATCACGAAAAGTGTTCCGGGGATTTTTGATGTCAAAAACAAAATACGCAACAGCATTTGGCGAGGTATGCGATATGAAATGAAAACGACAAAAATTAAATCTGCAAACAAAAACGTGTTTAAAGCTGGCTTTTTTACCACCAGAATTTTTTTACAGGTTTTTGCTCAGAAGAATAGTATTTTTCTGACTTTTTTCGTATAATTAAAATGTCATGCAATTCCAAGAATTAAGGAAACGTGGAAAACCACCAAAAAACCATAAGCAAGCTGAATACATCAAATTAGGGTTGCCTGTCCTTTCTGCACAGGCAAAGACCGCCCTTTATTTTCTGCGAGGTATGCCATTATGAAAAAAGATTTTTATCGTTCTTCACGAGAACACAGCCTCTCCCTTGAAATACATATGCAAAAAAAGTCGCAGCACATTATGTTCCTGCGAAGTGCCTGCTTTATCGGCATGGTATTTGCCCTTGCCGGAGGATATGACGGATATCCCGTGTTCTTCGTCGTTGCCTCGGCGTTGTTCCTGCTCTTCGTTCTCTTGGTACGGACGCACAACCGCATCAAGCACAATCTTCTCCTGCTTCACAGCCATCTTGGTGTTCTTTCCTCCTACCTCTCCCGCTGCGACGGAACATGGAAGAACTTTCCCTTGGACGGAAAGGAATATCTGGAAGCAAACCGCCCACAGGATATCGATCTTAATATTTTTGGCAACGCTTCCATCTACCAGTACATCTGCTGCGCGCGCACAAAGGCAGGACGTGACCGCCTTGCCGCATCGCTTTCGCCAACCCCTCCCGATCCGGCACAAGTCAGGAACCGCCAACAGGCAGTTTCCGAACTGATGCGCCATCAGCTTCTCTGCACGAAGCTGGAGGCTCTTGGAAAGCTTCTTCCCGATGGGCACGATACCACGGAGCTTTTGAACAGCATAGAACACAGTACTCCGCAAATGAACTCCGCTCTCAAGGCAATCTCCATTTCCCTCCCTGTCCTGTCCATGCTTTTCATGCTTCTTGCCTCCCTTGGCATTGCCAGCATCTTTCTCCCCGCTACCTTCCTTTGCTTGCAACTTATGCTTTTCCTTTTCTTCCTGAACACGCACAGCCAAACATTGAAACCGTTGTCACACATTCATCGTGAGCTTCATCTTTATGAAGCAATCTTTTCACTTTTGGAAAAATCAGACCTCCATGCACCGCATTTCAAAAATCTTCGCAGCCAGCTGGAGCAAGGAGCGAATGCTGCTGCCACGCTTCGGCGCATGGCAAGGCTCGCTGACATGGTGAGCATGCGGAAAAACATATTCTTCCTGTTCTTTTCCAATCTCTTCCTGCTTTGGGATTTCCACTGCGTTTCCCAGTACCTTCGCTGGCATGAGAGTTCCGCAAAGCATCTGAGGGAATGGCTCGATGCATGGGCAGAATTCGAGGTTCTTCTCTCCCTTGCCACCATCGGGCATACGAGAGAAACCATTACCTTTCCGAAAATCCTTGAAAACATATCTCCCGAAATCGAAGCCAGCGACATGGTTTCCCTTCTGCTCCCCGAGGAGCAAGCCGTTCCCAATGATTTCCACCTGTCTGCCGGAACGGTCATTATCACGGGATCCAACATGTCAGGCAAGACCACCTACATGCGGACGCTTGCCGGCTCCGTTATCCTCGCCTATGCCGGCGCTCCCGTCTGTGCCGGTGAATTTGCCTTGACACTGCTCCATGTCCATACTTCCATCCGTGTCAATGACGATATCACGAAGGGGCTTTCCACCTTCTACGCAGAGCTTCTCCGTATCAAGAGCATGATGGAAGCCTGCGGCCAGCAACAGCCGCTTCTCCTGTGCATTGATGAAATATTCAAGGGAACAAATTCCGCTGACCGCATTATCGGCGCACGAGAGGCCATTCGCCAGCTCACCTGCCCTTGGTGCATTACCCTTGTAACCACCCACGACTTTGAGCTTTGCGACCTTGCCTCCGAAAACGACCTCCCCGTAACGAACTGCCACTTTGAAGAGCATTACATGGACGACAAGATCCAGTTTGACTTCAAAATCAAGCCCGGGCGCTGCCGCACGACCAATGCGCAATACCTGCTGAAAATGGCGGGAATCCTAAAATAAGCCCATTTCCGCCGCAAAATGTTTACAGTCTGGCTAAAAAGTCATAAAATAAGCAGGTATCCTATCTTTGGAGTTGATATCATGCTAAAAAAAACTCTGCTGCAAAGCAAGCGGCAGGCATTCCATGACGGTGTCCGCGATGGTATTCCCATTGCGCTTGGTTATTTTGTCGTATCCTTTACGCTTGGCATTGCCGCAAAAAATGCAGGACTTACCCCCTTTCAGGGATTTCTCGCCAGTTTTTTCAATAATGCATCGGCTGGGGAGTATGCCGCCTTTACCACGATTGCCACGGATGCCGGCTATCTCGAAATCGCTGTCATCACGCTGGTCGCAAATGCCCGCTATCTCTTGATGAGCTGCGTTATCAGCCAAAAATTTGCGCCAGATACCTCCATCTGGCATCGCATTTTTGTCGGCTTCGACTTGACGGACGAGATTTTCGGCATTTCCGTTGGCCGTCCCGGCTGTATCGAGCCTTGCTACAATTATGGCGCTATGCTCGTTGCCCTGCCCGGCTGGTCTGTCGGGACAGCGCTCGGCATCATTGCTGGAAATGTCCTCCCCTTGGAAGCTGTCAGTGCCTTGAGCGTTGCCCTCTACGGCATGTTCCTTGCTATCATCATTCCGCCGGCACATACGGATCGTGTCGTTGGCGTTCTCGTTATCCTAAGCTTTGCTGCCAGCTTTATAGCTTCCCAGCTGCCGGGACTCATGGAGCTTTCCAGCGGCACGCGCACGATTCTTTTGACCGTTCTCCTGTCTGCCGGTGCTGCATGGCTCTTCCCTGTGGCAAAGGAGGAAAATCATGCAGCATAACATCTATATTTACCTCTTGGTCATGTCCGCCGTCACGCTCGCTATCCGAATTCTCCCGCTGACGCTCATACGGAAACAAATCAAGAACCCGTTCCTGAAATCCTTCCTCTACTATGTCCCCTATGTGACGCTTGCCGTCATGACCTTTCCTGCCATCCTCCATGCTACCCGCACGCCGATAGCAGGAGGTGCCGCGCTCCTTGTCGGCATTCTCCTTGCATGGTTCGGTGCAAGCCTCTTTCAAGTCTCTGCCCTTTGCTGTGTTGTCGTGTTTCTGGCAGAGCTTCTCCTATGCTAGAAACCGTACGGCAAAAAACGGCACAGTTCCCTGCCATTGGGAATTGTGCCGTTTTGCCATGCCTTATTCACTATCATTCGGCTTTTCTATCATCATCTTCACGATATCCCTTCGGCTGACGATTCCGACCAGCACGTCATTTTCGTCAACAACGGGAAGCCTCTTGATTTGGCGTGCCAGCATAATCTTTGCTACTTGGCTCACATCCTCGTCCTCCTTGATGGAAACCACCTGCTCCGTCATGATCTCTCCTGCCGTCACAGCCGAGAACTTGCGGAAGGATTCCTGATATTCCTGCATGCCGTGGAAATAAATAATCGCCCCCAAGAGACAGAAATAATCCGGCGGCAGGGGAGCGATTTCCTTCCGCATCAAGTCACCCTCGCTCACGATCCCTCGAATCTGTCCCGCCGCATCCACCACGGGAACACCTGAGATGTCCTTCTCCACAAGCAGCTTCGCCAGCTCTGCAATCGTCGTACTGGAACGAACCGTCACCACATCCTGCGTCATAATGTCCCTGACCTTCATAAAAATCCCTCCCCGTCAAAATTCTCCCATTATAACGCCATTGTTCAAGAAAATGCCATAAGCATTTTCCCTCCAATTTGCGTTTCAACGAAGCGGGAGATATGCTCACCGCTTGTTAAAATTTGGCTTCCCCCACTTACAGCAAGCTGTTGAAGAAGGGGACATCTTTAGCTCGTTATTTTGTTTAATAGTTTCTCCCAAACAGGGAAAACTCCTTCCCTGCATAAAATTCAAAATCATGGTATAATTTCCAGGTAGCTCTCTCTAAAAAGCAGAAACGCCACGGTGTCCAGACCGTGGCGTTTCGCTGTTCCATATGAAGTTGTCCAACTTCTTTCTAGCTTGGTTTTAGTTATACCATGCCATCACAACTATTTCAATCCTTTCAGCGAATTGAAATCCAGCTTACCTAGTTTATCATTGAAAATAGCCCTACATCTCTTTTCAATATCAGTATAGACCCAATATTTTCGTTCATTTAGCAATTATACGTTTTAGCGGTCTGCCGTACGGGAATCTTTTCCTTTTTCTCAGGGAAGAATACCCGAAGGACACTGGAGTCTTCCTGCTTGCCAAGATACGTCCCCACCAAGAAGAACAGCAAGGAACAGCTAATGCCGATCGTAATCTGATGAAGTCCCATCAGCTTAAACCCAAGTCCCTGCGTCACGCAGTAGACAATCGTTCCGCCTCCCATAGAGAGGAGCGCCCCCAGCTTGTTCGCCTTTCGCCAGAACAGTCCCAAAAGCAATGTCCAAAAGAATGCTGTTTCCAGTCCGCCAAAAGCAAACATATTGATAAGCCAAATCACACTCGGCGGAGTCAAGGCAATAAAGAACACAACCACGCCGATTACTGCCGTTACCAGCATGGAAAGCCCACGCAAGCGCCGAGCCGAAGTCTCAACACCCTTCTTTTCCCTGTAATGGAGGTAAACGTCCTTGATGATGGCAGAGGAAGCCACAATCAAAAGACCAGAAATTGTCGAAATAGAAGCCGCCAGCGGGCCAATAATCGCAAGGCCGACCAAAGAGGGCGGCATGACCTGAACGATTGTCGCCGGAATGATGTTGTCCACCGTCCCGTAAGCGGAAACAGGGTCTGTCAGCACGCCGTGCGCCAAAATACCCGTAAAATTCACGCCGATATTCATAAAGCCAACCACAGCCGTACCAATCAGCATGGCATGATGAAGCCCCTTCGTGTCCTTGTAGCTAATCCCACGCACCACGGACTGCGGCAGGGCAATCGTGCAGATACCAACCAAAATCCACTGCGTCAGGTAAAGCCCGATTGGCATATTGCCAAAGGAAAGCGGGTCAAGCATCTCTGGATGGTTCGTCTCAATGCTCGTCATGATGGCATCATAGCCGCCGCCTGCCTGCAAGACGTAATAAAGCAAAAGGACAATGCCGATCATCATAATGACAGCACAGCAGGTATCCGTCAACGCAACGGCACGAAAACCGCCGATTGCAGTATAGACAACCACAACCAAACCAAAAAGAAGCAGCCCCATCTCATAGCCGTAACCCGTCACGGCAGAAAACAGCTTTGCGCCGCCAACAAACTGCGCTGTCATCGTTCCACAGAAGAACAGCACAATGATGAAAGCAGCCATTGCCGCCAAAAAATCCGAGCGATAGCGGGCACGGATGATATCCACCACCGTCACGGCGTTCAGCTTGCGGGAAAGAAGTGCCACACGCTTGCCGAAAATGCCCAGCACGAGGAACACAGCCGTCACCTGCACAACTGCCATATAAATCCATCCAAAGCCAATCTGCCACGCCATGCCGGGGCCGCCAACAAAAGAACTGACAGAGCTGTAGGTGGCAACCATCGTCATCGCCAGCACGAATCCGCCAAGGCTTCGGTTTCCGACAAAGTAATTCTGCAAAAATCCGCCCTCGGACTGGTGCCGCACATAAAAGCCGATGCCCAGCATGACCACCATAAAGAGAAGCAGAGGAAAAAGCGCTGCAAGATTACCCACGCTGCTCCACCTCCTCATCGTCCTGAAGGCTCATATCTGCAAAAACATACTTGGTCAAAAACTTCACCAAAAGAACTGCCATTGCCCAAACACCGACAGAAGAAGTCACTGCCCAAAGCGGCAAATGGAACACCTTCACGTCCACCTGCGCCAACCCAAAGCCGGCAACAATCCAAAACAGGATTAAAAATACCAGTGCCAGACCTGTGTACATGGCTTCTTTCCGTACCTGCGCATACTTTTTTTCGTTTGTCATCTCGATCTCCTTTTTCCGCAAAAAAGGCACTCCCACAGGAATGCCTCAAGAAAAGACCGCACGACAATCGTCTTGCAGCCAAAAAACTATGCGGCAGTCCCATCAGCGTATGGTCCTATGTCAAAAATGCCCAATCCACGAATACATAATGTATGGTCGCTCACTGCGTACCATCGCCCCCCATCATACAACAGAAAAAGGATTTTGCCAATAGGAAAGACCAAAAATTCGATACGTTCCGACTGGATTGCTGGAATAACGTAGATAAGTTTCGCAAATTCCATTTATCCTTGCAGTTTACCATTTAGTTTTCTTTTTATAACGCCATTGTTCAAGAAAATGCCATAAGCATTTTCCCTCCAATTCGCG
>CALELM010000077.1 GCA_937902665.1 uncultured Selenomonadaceae bacterium | reverse complement strand
TGCGGCAGTTCCTCAACGATCCCGACAACAGGCTGTTTAGAACGAGATTGGAGCGCGTATAATGGCAGACTTGACTACATATGAAGGCCTTAAAGCTGCGGTTGAAGATTACCTTGGCCGCAAGGATCTGAAGGCGCAGATCCCGGTGTTTATCCGCTTGGCTGAAAACAGGATGAACCGTGAACTGCGTATGCGTGTGATGGAACACCGCGCTACCACGGAGGTTCCTGCGGGCTCCGCAGAGGTTCCGCTCCCGTGGCGGCGTGAAGCTGGCAATTGGGACGTATTCCTGGAGATGCGTGACCTTGTTTGGATAGATCCTGACGGCACGGCGACGAATCTAACATATATGCCGCCTGATACCTACGGCTCCAATATCCGCACGGGCAAGCCAGGACGGTACACGATTATCGGCCGCGATCTGTTCCTGCTTCCCACGCCTGACTGCGATGGCAAGCTTGCGCTGACATACTACGCGGAAGTGCCGCCTCTGGGCGAAGGGCAGCCCGACAACGAGGTGCTACTGACGGCTCCGGATCTGTACCTGTTTGGTGCGCTCCTGGAGTCCTCTGCATACACGCGGGGCAGCGGGCCGATGGAACTGTGGCAGGCTGGCTACTCCGATGCCCTGGCCAATGTACAGCGGGCAGAGCAGAGGGCGCGGTTTACGTCTAACATCAAAATGCAGCCTATACGGAGGATTTGATCATGAGCCTTACAAACTATGGCGAAAACAGGATTCTGGGCCTGTATTCCGGCGACGGCAAGCACTACCTGGCACTGTTTACTGCGGCTCCTGGGGAAGCTGGAGGCGGTACGGAAGTCAGCGGCGGAGCGTATGCACGCCAGGAAGTCACTTTTGCAGCAGCTTCCAATGGATCCATGAAGAACAATGCGGCTATTGAGTTCCCGACGGCAACGGCTAATTGGGGCACGGCTGTAGCATGGGGCCTGTACGACGCTGCTACGGGTGGCAATCTCGTCTGGTACGGCGCAATTGATACGCCGAAGGATCTGCTTGCGGGTGACATCTACCGCATCAATACCGGCAACCTTACGCTGAAGATGGATTAGCCATGAGCGCGTCCTTTTCTGCCATACTGCCACCTCCGCAGACTATCGACACCCTGGACAACTGGGGCGATCTCGACAGCCTGCTGTGGTCGCTTGACGGCGATATATGGACGTGGTGCGGCATCTACGGCTTCACGGCAGAGCAGACGGGGAAGAGCAGTCAGACAGTTAAAACTGCGCGTATCCGGACGCAGGCTGTTACGGCGTCGGCCAAGGCTAGCGGCAGCTTCAAGGGCGAGTCCATCCTCGATCTTTCCGGCAGTACGGATGCCGTTGCCGGTGAAGACATCATTGGCGGCGTTGCGCGTGCCATTCCCGTTTCTCCTGCTTCGGCCTCCTCAAGCCAGACATTCACTATACGCAGGGTGCGCCCTGGCAGTGGTGAAACAGAGGCTTTCTCTGATGCGGAGTTTGAGCCGTTCCGCGTTCGTATGGATGTGCCGGGTGAATGGTTGGCCGCAGGCGTTTCCGGCTCTGAAACGGAACTGTGGCGCGTGCTGCAATCCTTCATCGGTAGTGCGTCGGCCACCTCTGATCAGTCCATATATCCAGAATACAAAGGCTGGACGTGGGGCGGAGAACGCAGGCCGGAAGAAGGCGATTGGAGCTTGCAGGAACGCCGTACAGACGATTGGAGCCGCCTCCGTGGTGCATCTGTTACATGGGACAGAAAAGAGGCTCTAACGGGCCGCTGGGTGGACATCTGCGGGCCGCATAACAAGCAATGGAAGGGTGTTGTCCAATGGCAATGAAGAAACAGAAAATAGAGTTCGCGCCGTGGGAGCCTGACGTGGCCATATTAGACGGCCAAGCGGCGCACGAAGCAAAGAACGTGCTACCTGCGAAGCGCGGATACACGTCCATGCCGGGACTTGCGGAGCTGCACTTTCCTGCGCTCGGTTCCAGGCCGCTGGCTGTGTGGTCGCGTCGGCAGAACAATGACACAATCACCTGTGTTGTGGCTACGACGTCGGGCATCTACTCGCTGGAGAGCGGTGCGTGGGTGCGGAAGTATTCCGGCACGGCAGCAAGCGATAACAGGCAGATTGTAGACTACGGCGACTACCTGTACGCCATCTGGGGTACAAAGCTCATCAGGGCCAGCGTAGGCGCTACGGTAGGCTCGTTCTCCGAAGTCTCCGGCGCTCCGCTCGGCAATCGGCTCTGCGTGGTGCAGGATTTCCTGTGCATCGGTGAACTGAGCGACTTCTCTAACGGTATTCACTGGTCGGCCATCGACGATCCTACAAGCTGGCCTGCAATTGGCACGACTGAGGCCATTAACAAGCAGAGCGACCGCCAGATTTTTCCGGTCGGTGGCAAGGTGCAGGCTGTCGTGGGCGGTCTTTCCGCAGGTGTCACGGGCATCATATTCCTGGAACACGCCGTGCAGAAGGCCACATACGTTGGTGTGCCGTATATCTTCCAGTTTGAGCCGATAGAGCGCTCTCGGGGCATCCTCGCGCCTAAATCGGCGGTGGTAGCTGGCAGCATCTGTATTTACCTGGCTGAAGATGGCTGGCGCATCACGGACGGCAGCACAAGTAAGTCCATCGGCGCGGAGCGGGTAGACGATTGGTTCTTCTCCCACTGCTCCAGCGACAGGCTCGGTGATGTTATAGGCGTCCATGATACGCAGCGCAGGCTGTGCTGGTGGGCTTTCTCGTCCGACATCTGCCCGGCTGGCCAGTATGACAGAGTGCTTGTCTACAATTACGAAATGGACAGGTGGAGCTGGGGTGAGCTTGCCTGTGAATACCTGCATCAGGACAACACAAGGGGGCTTACGCTGGAAGATCTCGACGCTTACGGCCAGCTCGATAGACTGCCTTTCGCCTCACTGGATAGCGCAGCTCTTCGCCCTGGGCGTGTAGTCCTTGGCGGCTTTACTACCGGACACAAGCTGGCATCCATGAACGGGCCAAACCTTGAAGGCATAATCACTACTGCGGAGTTTGGCGGTGATCGCTTCATGGTGCATGGCCTGCGGCCTCTTGTGGACGGTGCGGAGGCGGAAGCTCTCCCCGTGTACCGGAGCAGACAGATGGACGCGCAGACCTTCGGCGAGTATGCGCCGCAAAGCCGTGACGGGGTATGCTATCAGCATATTTCCACGGTGTACCTGACTGCACAAGTACGCATTCCCGCAGGTGTGGAATGGCGGCACGCTGTGGGTGTGGAAGCCTTGATTGAACCGGAAGGGGGGATGTGATGCAGAATATTCCGCTTCCGTCCACGAATGACAGCAACCTGGTAACGGCGCTCATCCTGCTGAACCGGGAAATTGAGGAACTCAAGAAACAGATCGCCGAATTAAAGGCGAAGGTAGGTGGTGCATAATGGCAGTATCAGACTACAAGGTCACGCCCGATCAGAATACGACGATCAGCGGCATTAACATTGCAGAGGGATGTCCGCCCAGTGGCATCAATAACGCTATCAGGCAGATGATGGCGGATATTAAGGCAAAGACGGATGCTATGGACACCGCGTCCGGCACAAAAGACGCAGCGCAGGATACTGCCATCGCAGCAGCACAGAGCAAAGCGGATGCAGCATTGCCTAAAACTGGTGGCGTAATGACTGGGCCTATCCAGACAGAATCGCTGCTGGGCAGAAGTACAGGCACGGATAAGTCGGTTAACATTACTGGCGGTACATCCTTGTCTAATGGCGCTCTCCTTATACTCCGGGGTAAGGATCAAGCACCTGGCAATGGTCATTTTGAGCTTACAGCTAGAACGTCCGACAGTAATACTTGCACACTTGCGGGATCCCCAGAAGGGACTCTGACTTGGGGCGGGAAGGATGTATTAACTTCTGACTATACGCCTCCTCCATTTGTTCCGACGTCACTTTTTCAGATTCAGAGTGGGGATGATCCTGAAGGCGCAGAAATACAACTTCTTGGCCATACATCAAGCCAGAGAACTGTTGGCATAGACAACCTGTCTAATCAGGTACGATTTATATTTTACAGAACTTCTTCTTTGCCGCTCAGAGTAATAACATTTAATGTTGAAGCTAATCCTTCAATTGTAATGGAAACGGCAACCGGACAACATAATTTACCACTTAGCATCGCTCCATCAACAAGATATATTAATATTGGGTATCAAACTTCCTATACGGCTCCAGCAGATGGTTTTATTGCATACAGATGTAATGGAACTGATGCAGGCGACTTTATGATATTATCAGCGAGTATGGAAATAAGCTCTCAATTTGGCAATAATGGAAATGGATCGTTTGCTGGATATGTACCAGTGCGCAAAGGTGAAACTGTTATAATGAGTGCAAAAATCTTAGGACAATGGTTTTATGTACGTTTTATTTATGCAGAAGGGAGTTACTAATGTTTTATCATGTTAATGATAATGGGGAATTGATGACTGCAAACTTCCAAGTAGATAATACTTGGATTGAGACGGATAGGGAAACTGTGTACGGGTGGGATGGTAAGCTCTATTTCAAAGGTGAAGAGCCAGCCGAACCTGCTGAACGCATACAAAAGAGGAATATAGCAGCACTTACAAGCGTTGAAGCACGTCTTGCAGCAATGGAAGATGCTTTAGCTGAAATGATGATGGAGGATGCGTAAATGGTAGAGTTCTGGAAAATCCGTGTTCTGCTCGGTAAATGCACCATTGATGATGTGCCCGCAAAGTATCGCGATGCAGTGCGTGAGGCTCTGAATGGGTAGCGTTACATACACATACGCGGAGCTAATGGCTCGTCTCGGATGGAAAACAGTAGTTTTTGAATAAGAAAAGGGCCGGGGAAGGTGCAATCCTACAACCCCGGCCTAGTCCCATCCACCGCTCGGATAGCATAGGAGCGGACACACGAACACCGTGTGCAGTAGGATGATGCCACTTAAGGCCCCTCAAGTCGAGGGGCTTTTCTTATGTGCCGCAGTATGTGCGGGCTGTACGATGAGGAAAAACCAAAGGAGGCCAATATGGCATTTTCTACTCTTCGGAAATACAGCACACAGCACGGCATGTCGCCGACTGTGCAGCCCAGCAAGGGCGCTGGCGGCGGTGCTCCAGGCGCTTCCCTTCCTTCCGGCGCGGCAGGCGGCAGCAAAGCCAACGATATTGCCGCACTTGGTGGCATGGGTGCTGTCGGTGCCGGGCTTCTCGGCAAGTTTGCATACGACAAGTACATGAACGGTAACGCCGTTACTGGGGAAGAAGGCCAGTGGCAGGGGCCACAGATCCAGGAAGATGGCACCTTCGTTTCCCCATCTAGTCTGAATAACACTGGCGAATACCAGCTTGAAGCTGGCCTTAGAAACGGCGGTGCTGATGGCGGATTTACGCTGCCTATGCCTAGTGCTGGCCTGGAGCTTCCGGCGGCTCCTGTTGACGATACCGCAGTGCCTGGCATGTACGGCAAGACGCTTACCAAGCTGATGCCTGGCAGTGTGGTCGATTGGCTGGACAAGAATGACTACAATCCTCTTTCAGGCTTCTTCCCGGAGGGCTTCTAAATGTTCGGTAGCTCTGGAAGCCTTCGACCTATTGCACCCGGCAGCTCTGGCCTGACGTCGTGGCGATACAATACGCCAACCATGACGACGACCACAGCGTCGGCACAGGATCCTAACGCTGTTTCGCACACCTGGGGTAAAGCTGCGAACCTTGCCAAGGCGACCTCTAAGGCTATGCGCGGCATTCTTGAAGAGCAGGCCAAGCAGGGTGCCAAGGATGCCGTGGCGGAAGCTGCCAAGTACGGCGATACCGGATACGGAGGCCTCATTGGTGAGATGGGCACACGCGGTGCGGGGGAAAACGGCGAATGGGCGCTCGGTGCCAAGGGCAGCGGCCTAGACCACGACTGGGCAGGTAAGGCTGCAGATGGCCTTGAATGGTCGCCTACCGCAACAAAGGATGCCATTGCTGCAGGCGAGTGGGCTCCCGCAGGTGAAGCCACGATGAATGTAGGTGGCCAGGGTGCTGATGCTGTTGCTGAAGCCACAGCCGCAGCAGATCAGGCAGGTCAGACTGTTGCCGATCTTGGTGCTTCCACTTACGGCGATATGGTCGGGCAGATGGGCGAGCAGTTTGCAGAGCAGGCTGCGGAACAGGCTGCTGCATCGCAGGCAGCTAGTGCAATCCCTATGATCGGCACGGCGCTAAACGTAGGCACGAACCTTGCCAATGGTAACTACGGTGCCGCAGCCGGTGCAGGAGCAGGTGCCGCTATGGGATCCGTTATTCCAGGCGTGGGCACAGCTCTGGGTGGCACCATCGGCGGCCTGCTGGGCTCGTTCTTCTAGGGGGGCATCGTGGATAGCTGGGAGCCTTTCAATAAAATCGACTGGGGAAATCTGCCGGGTGAAAACGGGCAGATGTTGTCAGGAGTAATCAAGGCAATGGCAAACGCTCCACAGGATACCGATGAGGGCCGTGTGATGTCATACCTTGGCAACCTTGCACTGGGCAACCATGGCAACACGCAGCAGCGCGTAAATGTGCCATTGGCATATTACAGCGGCATGCCTGCCTCTTCGATCCCGCAGGATGGTCTGCTCAAGCGTTTTTCCAGCGATACGCAGCAGCCGACGTTTAGCAACGGCCAGCTGCCAGACGCGTACAAATAAGAGGACTGTGTATGGGAGAATTTAGCAGGGTATACAAGACGGATCTAACCGACCGCCAAATGATGGACTTCTGGCGCATGGTGCAGATGTCTGGCCGTGACCGTGACTTTGCCTACTGCCTTCCGCCTATGGACGGCGAAGGCTTCGTCAAATGGATGCGGCGTGATGATGTGCACCCGTGGGGGCTTTTGTACAGGGGCATTCCCGTTGGCATGAGCCTTCTCACGGATCGCCGTGGAAAAACGGCGGAGATCCATTTCTGCACGCTTCCCGTAGGTGTTCGTCGTGTTTCCGGTATCCCGATGGTCAAGGCGATGGGGCTGTTTGCCCTGGCGCAGATCCTTTGGGAACGGAACAAGAGCGGTCGGTTTGTCCTCGATACGCTGATAGGCACAACTCCTGTCAGCAACAGAGCTGCCTGCAAGTATGCTTTATCGCTTGGCGGGCAGGCGGTGGCAAAGGTGCCGGGCGCGTGCTGGTATTACGATACTGGGGAAAACGTAGACGGCTTCATGACGGTTTTTACACGCGACAACGTGCCGCACGAGTTTGCGGTATTGTGAGGTGATACATGGGTAAAGGCGGTGGTGGTTCTTCGACCACAAATACTGTTGCGGAACCGTGGGGCGGGCAGCAGCCTTATCTAACGGATGTATTTAATCAGGCAAACGCCATGTACTACGGCGGCCAGCTTGCGCCGGAATACTATCCAGGACAGACAGTAGCAGGGCAGTCGCCTTATACCACGCAAGCGTATGGCGTTGTGAGTGGCCAGGCTGGCCGTGGTGACAATGCGTACGGCTCTATGGGTAATGCGCTGAACACGACAAACAGCGTGATGCAGAACGCTATCACGGGCAACCAGGGGCTAACCAACCTAAACCGCGTAGGCGATACCAACGCGGGCAACGTGGGCCTGCAGGCGCTGAATAAGATGACGAATGCGGTCAATCCGTATTCTCAGCAGCTCTTAAACCAGGCCATTGGCCAGCAGACAAGCCAGCTAAACGGCAACTTCTCCCAGGCCGGGCGTTACGGATCTGGAGCGCATGAAAATGCTGTTGCGGACGCTGCAACGAACCTGACAAACAACTTCTATGCCGACGCCTACGATAAGCAGATGCAGGCGGCTAACAGTGCTTCGCAGGCTTACAATACGGGTATGGGTAACAACATTGCGGCCATGAATGATGCAGCAGGCGTCTACAATAACGCCCTGCAGGCACAGAACCAGGCAGCAACGAACGCCAAGGATCTGTACAATCAGCGTTACACTGATGCCCAGTGGCTTTCCGATATTGGTGCCAATCAGGAGAACTACAACCAGGCGCTTATCGACGCAGCAATTGACCGCTACAACTACAATGCACAGCGGCCGCTTACTGCTCTGTCGAACTATAACCAGCTCATCCAGGGCACCTACGGCGGCACGACGACGAGCACGGGCAAGAGCGGCTACACCGGCTCCGCTCTCGGTTCTGCCATTGGCGGTGCAACGGCTGCGGCTGGCCTGGCTAATGCTCTTGGCGGCTCTGACGGGCTTCTGAGCTACTTCTAGGGGGTGTATAGATGGCATTTCTAGGATTTAGACAGCCAAGCGCTGTTGCGGATCAGGATGCGGCTATTGCGGATCGTGAAGCGGCTTGGAACTCCCTCCGCAGGGATATAGATCCGTCCATGATGGCGTTGAACTTCGGCTTGAATCTGATGGCCAACAGCGAAACGCAGGGCCTCGGCTCCGCTATCGGCAACGCCGGTATGGATGCACTGAAGACGCATAACGCGATCATGCAGGCACGGCAGGCACAGGCCAACGCTATGCAGGCACGCGAGGACAAGCTGCAGCAGCATAGGGATCAGCTTGCCCAGAACGAGATCGCCAATACGCTGGCGCGTGATCGCTTGAACTGGGATATTGAGCATGGCCGCAATCAGGACAGGTATGCAGAGGCAACGCTGAACAGCACGCTGCAGAAGAATCAGCTGGATGCATACAGGGCTATGCAGGAAATGGAGCGTGTGAACATGATCAGGCAGAGGAAAGGACTTCCTCCGATCGCTATGCCGTCCATTCCTGGGCTTACTGCCGGCGCTGGATCTGGCAGAACAGCTGCGCCTGCTGCTCCGTTCGTGGCTCGTCAGGATGAAAACGGCGCGTGGGTGCTCCCTGGCTCCCGAAGTGCTGACGACATCAAGAACCTGCTTGCAAACGGTACTGTAGCTGGCATGGATCCAAAAATTGCAGAGCTTATCGAGGCTGAAGCAATCCGCCAGGGTGTGAATCCTACGCTTGCAAAGGCTGTGGCTATGCAGGAATCCAGCGGCAACCATCAGCGATATCTAACGCCTAACGAGGCGGGCGCTGTCGGTCTGATGCAGGTTATTCCTGGCGATGCACACGAGTACGGTATGAAGCCAGAGGATGCTTTTGATCTGAATGGTAACATCCGGTACGGCATAGCAGAGCTGAAGAAAAAGCTCGCTCTGAATGGCGGTGACATCAATGCCGCGCTGCTTGGCTACAACTGGGGCCAGGGTAACGTGGATGCCTACCGCAAGACAGGCAAAAGCCGAAAGGGCAAGGATATGTCCAAAGAGGCCTACGAGTACGCAGATAGGGTTCTTGGCCGTATTACTCCCGGCAAGCAGCCTGCAGTACAGCCAGAGGTTCCGGCAACTCCCGCAGCGCAGCTAACTGCACCCGCAACGCCTACGGCACAGGCTCCGGCTCAGGCTCCGGTCATGGTGTACGGCAAGGAAGCTACTCCTGAATGGGTGCAGCAGCAGCTTGATGATATTGAGCTGGATTACGATGGAAAATACGGCCTCAAAGCCCGCGCTGAAGCCAACCTCAAGGAATACGACACACAGCGTAAGCTGCAGCAGGAAGGTGGTCAGTATGTCGATGGCGTCGGCATGGTTAACAAGAAAACCGGCGTCGTAACTCCGCTGAAAAACGATCAGGGCGAAACAATAAAGACGCCTAAAGAGCAGAAGGAAGAAGAGGCGGCCGCTAATCAAAAGGCGCTTACGACGAAGACTGCCGGCATTCAGCTTTCCGCAATTGATGATGCAATCAATCTCATCGAAAAGGGTGGCCTTGGCGGTGGCTTCGGCGTTACGGGCTATTCTGGCTCTATTTTGAGCCTGCTTTCAAACACGGATGCACGACGCCTGCTGAATAAGCTGGATACTATCAAGGGCGGCAGTCTTGTCGAAATGCTTATGGGCATGAAATCGGCAAGCTCTAATGGTTCTTCCGGCTTTGGCGCTCTCGATAAATCTGAAGGCAAGGCGCTTGTCGACGCCCTCGGCAGCCTTGATACCTGGCAGGGCGACGCAAGCCTTGTTGATAACCTCCGGCAGATCAGGGCGCTGTATAGCGACGCATTGAAGCGTGCTGGTATATCTGAAGAGGATATTAGGAATGGCCGCGGAGAAGGCGGCGGAAATGACACACTTCCTCCAGGTTTTGTCGAGGTAAAGAAAAAATGAGAATAGCGCATAATCCTGAAACGGGCGAATACGTCGGTTATCAAAACGGGACGTGGCAGCCTCTTAGGATCGCGCAGAATCAGGCAGGCGAAAAGCTGTACCTGGGTGAAAACGGTTGGACGCCACTGGATGTTTCGGCGGCGTCCACGCCGGATAATCCAGGCAAGCCTGAGCGCGGGACTACAGGCGGAGTTCTAACAGATGCAGCTCGCGGCGTGGGTATTACTGCACGGTCTGTCATGGAAGGCCTTTCTGATGCGGTGACATTTGCTCCTGATTTGTATGCAGCAGCCGGCAATTACCTGCTGCCGCAGAATCAGAAAAACGCTGACGCAATCCGTAACGTTATTGATGATGTCGACGGTCTGAGTGATGACGATAAAGAAAATGTCATGCACCTTATGGACAATGGTTTTGATACCGTGGCCAATATCGGCACAAAGGTATCAGATGCCATTAGCTTGCCGGAAGCTCGGACGGACAAGGAAAAGCTCCTGGCTGCCGGTGTGCGTGGTGTTTCCGGTGCTGCAAGCGGTCTTGGTATAGGCAAGACGATTGCAAGGCAGGCTCCGCGCCTGGCCAAGTGGCTTACAACGGCTCCAGGCACGCAGCTTGCCGGCGGCGGTCTTAGCGGTGTGCTCTCTGAAGAAGCTAGGCAGGAAGGCGCAGGGCTTGGTGGGCAGGTTGCTGCCGGTGTTGTTGGTGCAATGACGCCTTCCGCGCTGATTGCCGGTGGTCGTGCTGCTGCTCGTACTGGTGCAGCTGGTGCAAGGGCACTAGAGGCTCTTTCTGATGCGGGACAGCGCAGAATTGCCGCAGAAAATATCCGTAGTATGGCGACTCGGCCTGACGATCTGTTAGCGACATTAGATAAAGCAGAGCTTGAACTTGTGCCGGGCAGTAAGCCTACGCTCGGTCAGGTTGCTGGCGATCCTGGGCTTGCCGTAACGGAGAAGGGTAGAGCGTCCACTTCTGCAAACAGGGCGGACTATGGCGAGCGCTATAAACAGCAGGCAGATGCTAGACAGGACGTGCTGAATGATGTCGCCGGCACGCTTGAATCCAGCCGCGCAGCTAGGCAGGAAAGCCTAAACTCGATGCTAAAGGATCTTCAGGCGCAGCAGACTGCACGCGAAGCCGGCGTTGTTGGCGACGTCAATGGAATGAAGGTAGCTGGCATAGATCTTCCTGTGGCCGATAACGGTGCAGCCCTGGCGGACATCTATAAGCAGCGTTATGCAGCAGAAAAGGCTCGTACGCGGGCCATGTATAATAGCATCGATCCCGATGGTACGGCTACTTTCAACCTTGAACCGCTGCGGCAGTCTTTTGACAGCGTACTAGAGCGTGGGCAGTTTGCTCCAGCACTGCCTGGCGATATTCAGCGTATTGTCGGGCAGATGGATGATGCTATAGCAAATGGTCGTCCTGCTACCTACCGTGATTTGCAGAACGTGCGCAAGCAGCTTCGGCAGCGTGCTACGGATGCCGCTAAAACTGGTGATTCCGACCTTGCACGCATTGCTGGGAATATGCAGCATAGCCTTGATGATTGGCTTGATGCTATCCCTGAACCGGGCGACGCGATTATGCCAAAGCCTGGCAGCAAGGCATATAGGGCTGTGGAGAACGAAGCAAGGGCCGCGCTGGGGCCTGCGTCGGATCCCTTTGGTGTGGATCTTCAGTACATGCGCAAGCTCGGTATCAATAAGGACTGGCTTGTAAATAATATTGGTGCTGGAGCTCCTGCAGAGCTGAACAAAATGTATCCTGGACTTGTTCGTGAGTCAGGCACTTTTATCCCAGACGTAAGTGCGGGAAGCCTACAGACGAAGTTCGCACGGGGCGATGAGATATACGACGCTCTGAAGAGCTATTATCCGACTTATGCCGGCCGAAACAGCGCTGTGGCACGCACTGTCGATGATATGCTGTGGGCTAACCGTATTGAGCCTACTGGTTTCACAGATGCGCAGGCACAAGCCTTCAAAGATGCGAAGTTTCAGCGCTCGCAGCAGGGAAAACTGTTTGAAGAGAACTTCAATCAGGCGATGAGCCGTGGCCAGCTCCGTCCAGACCAGGTTATGGGGAACTACTTTAAGGCAGGGCCTGCAGGTGATGGCGCTGCTAAAGACTTTCTCCGGGCCTTTGGTGATGACGCGCAGGCGGCACAAATTCTGCAGGATCATATCGCTTCCGCGTTCCACCAGGCAGTCGTAAAGAACGGCAAGCTGGATGCAGCAGCAATGCGTAAATGGTTGCAGGCACATTCGGCCGCCCTGGAAAACTTCCCTGAAGTGCGGCAGCGTCTTATGCGCATCGCGGCTTCGCAGGAAGCTGCAGAGCGTGCTGCCATGAATACGCGGGAATCCATCGCGGCGGCTCCTGACGGATCTGCTAGGCTCGGCAAACTGACGATCGATGATGCACGGGTAAAGGATCTTGTAAAAAGCGGTGCGATGACGACGGCAGAAGCTAAGCGGCTGCAGGCGTTGCAGGCTGCAGAACGTGCCACCGGCACGGTAAAGCAGGTCATATCTACTACGCCTAACGTTCCTCCAAGGCTTGGCAAGGCTCCTATCACGGACGGCTTACAGGATTACCTTGTAAACAGCGGTGCGATGACTGCGGAGGACGTAAAGAAGCTGCGTGCAGTCCAGGCCGACGTTGCCAGACGCAAAAGGATGGATGAGCTGGGGGCTGTTCGTGGGTCTCCTACGGCGCAGAATCTGGCAACGCAAGCGATTATGGATACAGCGCTTGGCAGGTCGCTCGGTCGAAATGTCAACGGCCTTGGATCCACGCCAAAAGGCATCATGCGTAATGTCCTTGCCGGCATCTTCAATAAGGGCGCGGAAGTTCTATATGGCCGGGCAGACGCTAACATAAACCGGATCATAGATGATGCTTTTTTGGATCCGACATTGGCCAAGGAGCTCCTGAAAAATTACAAACCGTATACGCCTAAACGTACGATGGGTGACATTGCCAGCACGGCCAGTAAAGCAGCTGCTGTGCAAAGCGCAAGGAACTTGCTGCAGCTCATAGCAAACAGCGATAAACGGAAATAACGAAAACGCCCCCGGCTTCGGCTGGGGGCTTCAAGTCACAAGGAGATGTCGATATGGGAATCCTAGAAATGTTTGGCAGAATGGAGCAGCCTGATACTGTTCCCGTTATAAACATGGACGGCGGTCTTCTTAGAGAAATGCAAAATAGTTCGATCAGAAGTTACGGGAATGATCCATATTATATGATAGGAAGACGTCCACTAGATATTAAGAGTGCGATAGATAACATTTCAAAGAGAGGAGAGAATACTATTGGCAAGATATTATCAAGTGGCACAAGTGGAACAGGAAGCGATTTGGATTGGAACCATCATCAATTCATTGGAAGTGATGGAATAAGCAATTTTGGTTTTGGAGATAAAGGAATGATGACTGAAGACGAACAAAAACTAAAGGAATACACGTTTGATATAGACAAATACAAGGATACTAAATTTGACAAAGATTTAATTGACCGTGCAAAATCGGTTTATGCAGATATGGCCAAGAACAATCCAGAGATGCTTAAGTACAAACTTACAAAGAACAACTGCCAGCATTACGTCGATGCTGTTCTCTCGATAGCAAGAGAACTTGCAGGCGACAGAGGTTGGAAGCCTGATATTTTAGAAGAGATGACCGTTTCTGATTGATGTGTAAATTAGGACGGAAAGCGCTATCAGTACTGTCAACATTATGTTGGAAACGGAAAATAACGCGGCCTTTTTTAGAGTTCTGAATACAAAGAAGCCAAGTGTTGCACCGATTACAGCGTTTGCAGTGATGGGCAAAATGTGCTCGTTTACAGGTGCAATACTCCATATGTAAAAGGCTGCATACTGCGTCAGTATCAAGGCAAGCAAAAACTTAGGGCTTATTCGTTGTATCATATCCATTCTCCTCTTGGATCCACACTAGCACGCCTGCACCTAGTGGCAAGCGTTGGATGCTGACAAAACCTTACAATAAAAAATCCCCCATACCTAATTTGCGCGTCGGTATGGGGGAAGCCGTCACTCCCTGGGCATCTCCATATGGAATGCTGCAGGAATCGTCCGCAGGCCGCTGCACCACAGGTGTTACAAAAGGGTTAGCGGGATGCGTAGGAAAAGTTTGTAGCTGGTTCTTGTTTACGGTTCAAGCCGCAAGATGGCCTTTTTCTGCCTTTTCTTCGCGGGCACATTTTGCGGGCACATATTTTGCCCTTTTTGGGCGCTTTTGGACACCATGCGCCGAAGATTTGCTAGTTATTTCAATAGTTTGAGTAGTAAACGAGCTCCAGGTGTGGGAACTGATATGGAGCTTTTTCCGGCGAAAATTGCTAAGTGTTCCTGCTGGTTAGCTCATTGGAGCAGGGGGCTACCGACTTGGGCACAATCGGCTGGGCACAATTGTGGCACGTCGGGCAGGGCTTCCACGGCCGCTTTTTTCTGTGAGGTCATGACGTGTTGGTAGTGTTTCAATACCATCACGGTATTGGTGTGCCCCATCAATCTAGCAACGGTTCCGACGTCTACGCCTGCGGCAAGGGCGTCGGTCGCAAATGCGTGCCTGAGGTCGTACAGCCTGATACGCCTGGTGATGCCTGCGCGGATGAGTGTTTTTCTCCAGCAGACATGAGGATGCCTGACGGGCTTTCCGCGCCAATGAATCAGATGGTCAATGCCTATCAGATCGTCGGCAGCCTTCCATTGCCGGAAGAGTGGGAGCAGGCTCTCTTTGATCGGAACATCACGCAGCGGCTCGGATAAGTTTTTCTTGGCCGCTCGGACGTGGGCAACGCCTTTCACAAGGTCAATGTCGCTCCAGCGCAAGTCGTACAGCTCGCATGGGCCTACGCGCAGCCCCAGCTTTGCACCAATGATGATGATCCGGCGGATATGATCCGGGGCAACCTGCAGGATGCTGGCCAGCTCTTCCTGGCTCGGCGGCACGAAATGCTCCGGGTGTTCCGTGGGTGTTTCCGGCCAGGGCGGAAGGTTGTCGATAAAGCCGCGGCGCTGCGCCCATAGGAACAGGGTACGCAGCTTGTAGCATATCTTTGCTGCCGTGTTGTTGTGGTACTTGTCGGATACAAGAGCCACGAACTCGGCAAGATCCCTCCTGGTAATGTCGGTGATGCTTTTCTGATCGAAAAACTTCACGGCGTCTTTTGAGCAGAACATGGTGTTCTTGACGCCTGCGGCGGTGAACTTGCGCTCTTTCAGATAGGCATATACTATGCCGCCTATCGTATCGTTGGTTGTCTCCTTCTTCTCTGTCGCCTCGGCTGGGCGGAAGGATTCCTTTTCCCAGGCAAGGCGGTATTTGATTTGTGCTTCGGTCTTTTGCGCGTCCAGCAAGGTGTTGCAAAAGACCGATTCCCTTTTTTTTGTCCATGGATTTGTCCAATAGACTTGCCACTTGCCGCGGTCTTTACGTTCTCTGATTGCCATGATGCACCTCATTGCAGAGGGCAAGCCAGCTCCGCAATCAATTGATTTATGGATTTCCCCGCAACGGTCTTACGGGTGCTGGGCTTGCGCTGTAGCTTCACTTCGGCGCGCATGGTGTCCAGCATCCGGATAACCTCAGGAAGGCTCCAACGCAAGGCCGTTCTTTTGCCTGTGGTCGCGTCAATCGGCTCCACGCCATGCTGGTGGCAAAATTCAATTGC
>CALELM010000076.1 GCA_937902665.1 uncultured Selenomonadaceae bacterium | reverse complement strand
AATTTCTAGAAAATGGGTTTACAAATGCCTCGTTAAGAACAATTGCCTCAAATGCAGGACTTACTACTGGCGCCATGTACCGTCATTTTAAAGACAAGGATGCTCTTTTCTGTGCCCTTGTAGATGATGCTATTGAAGCAACTAATGAAATTGCATCTGAACATCTTGAAATTATTACAAAAAATCCATTCGAGACAATGACAAAAATAAGAAATGCTGGAGCTATATTCCTTGGAGAATATTCTTCGGAACCTTTGGGTGATTATTTCGCAGGGCCAAACCATGTACTTCCGACAGGTGGAACGGCACGGTTCTATTCCGTCCTGAATGTGGAAACTTTTATGAAGCGGACAAGCATTATTTCCTATAGCCAAGAGGCACTCGTGGACGTGAGCGAGGATATCATCCGTTTGGCGGAATCAGAAGGCCTGCAGGCACATGCAGAGGCAATTCGTGCCAGAAGGAAATGAGATGGCGGCATGAAACAGGAGAGGAAAGAATGACAGGAGGACAGGGAGCGATGAGGGAAGGCAAGGTTGACCGTCAGACTAAGGAAACAAAAATTTCTGTAGACATTGCACTGGATGGAAACGGGAAGGCAGAGATTCATTCAGGCATTGGATTTTTTGATCACATGATGAACCTTTTTGCTGCGCATGGGCTGTTTGATTTAAGGCTTTCTTGTGATGGCGATATCGAAGTAGATGGGCATCATTCCGTAGAGGATATTGGCATTGCGCTTGGAGAAGCCTTTGGCAAGGCACTGGGGGACAAGAGGGGGATTACCCGTTACGGAAGCTTTTACCTGCCAATGGACGAATCCTTGGTACTTGTGGCATTGGACATTAGCGGACGACCGTTTTTGGTCTATGACGGCGGAGAGATGGCACCGATGATTGGCGGCTACGATACGGAACTGACGGAAGAGTTCTTGCGGGCATTTGCTTTTCATGCTGGAATCACTCTCCATGTAAAGGTGCTTTACGGGACGAATTCCCATCACAAGGTTGAGGCAATCTTCAAGGCACTGGGGCATGCGCTCCGTATTGCTGTCAGTCAAGATCCTCGTGTGGATGGGATTCCATCAACGAAGGGAATTTTGTGAGGTGGAATGACATGATTGCTGTGATAGATTATGGGATTGGCAACCTGTTCAGCGTGGAAAAGGCATTTGCTTATTTGGGTGCAGAGGTCAAGGTGACAAGTTCCGAGGAGGATCTTTGCTGTGCCGACAAGATTGTGTTGCCGGGTGTTGGGGCATTTGGCGATTGCATGAAGAATTTTGAGGCTAGCGGCCTTGTTTCGGCCTTGCGGGAGCAGGCAGCTTCCGGCAAGCCTCTGTTGGGAATTTGCGTTGGCATGCAAATTCTTTTCGAGGGAAGCGAGGAATCACCGGAGGTCAAGGGCTTGGGACTGCTCAAGGGCATGGTACGAAAAATTGATGCGAAGGGCTTGAAGGTTCCGCACATGGGATGGAATTCCTTGGATATCACGGGGAATCGGCAGGCAGGAAGCCTTTTTGCAGGGCTTGCAGAGCATCCGTATGTATATTTCGTGCATAGCTATCATGCCGTTCCCGATGATGCATCCATCGTGTCAGCACGAACGGTATACGGGAGCAGCTTGACCGCTGCGGTAGCGAAGGGCAACATACAGGCAACGCAGTTCCATCCTGAGAAATCAGGCGATGTTGGATTGCAGATTTTAAAGAATTTTGTGGAAGGAAAGGCGAATTAAAGCGTGGTTTCGGATGGATGCAGGTTTTTGTTTGTTCCCAAGGGAGGACAAAAAAATGCATGAAGAAGTCACGGAATGATTGGCATTTCCTGAAGGGTAAGGAGGGCTTCCATGATTATATTTCCCGCAATAGATATGCGTGGCGGCAAGTGTGTCCGATTGCTGAAAGGTGATTTTCAGCAGGAAACCGTTTTTTCGGATTATCCGGCAGAGATGGCAAGGAAATGGCAGGAGCAAGGAGCGGAATACTTGCACTTGGTCGATTTGGACGGAGCGCTTGCGGGCAAGTCGCAAAATATGGAGACTGTAAAGGAAATCCTAAAGGCAGTTGATATTCCAACGGAGCTTGGCGGCGGTATCCGCACAATGGAGCAGATTGACAGCATTCTGGAAATGGGCGTGACACGAGTGATTTTAGGCTCTGTTGCGGTAAGAAATCCAGAACTTGTCAAGGAAGCATGCAGGAACTACGGCAACCGCATCGTGGTTGGCATTGATGCGAAGGATGGCATCGTGGCGGTAGACGGCTGGGGCGTGTCCGGCAATATGAAGGCAGAGGAGCTTGCCAAGGAAATGGCGGCAGCAGGGGTTCGCACGATTATTTATACGGATATTTCTCGTGATGGCACATTGTCGGGAGTCAATGTCGAGGCAACGGTCGCCTTAGCGAAAGCGGGCGGTATTTCTGTGGTAGCGTCCGGCGGTGTCAAGTCGATGGATGACATTATTGCTTTGAAGCCGTACGAAAAGGAAGGAATCGAAGGCGTTATTGTCGGAAAATCCATCTATACGGGTTCGCTGGATTTGGCGCAGGCGATTCAGGTGGCAAAGGAGGGATAACGTGTATACGAAACGGATTATTCCATGCCTTGATGTCAAGGACGGCAGGGTAGTCAAGGGGACGAATTTTGTTGGGCTGCGGGATGCCGGAGACCCCGTGGAGCTTGCTTCTCGTTATGACAAGGAACGCTGTGATGAGCTGGTGTTTCTGGATATCACGGCTTCGAGCGAGAAGCGGAACACCATGGTGCAGGTAGCGCAGGATTGCGCCTCGCAGGTATTTATTCCCTTTACCGTAGGCGGCGGGATTCGTACCGTGGAGGATATGCGTTCCATGCTGAAGGCAGGAGCGGACAAGACCTCCGTGAACACTGCTGCCATCAAGAATCCGGACTTGATTCGGCAGGGAGCGGAACGCTTCGGCAGCCAGTGCATCGTTCTTGCGGTAGATGCACGGCGAAGCGGAGAGGAGAGCTGGGAAGTCTATATCAATGGCGGACGCACGCCAACAGGAATCGATTGCTTGGAATGGGTAAAGCGGGGAGTCGAGCTTGGGGCAGGAGAAATCCTGCTCACGAGCATGGATGCGGATGGCACGAAGGACGGCTATGATATCCCATTGACTCGTGCTGTGTCAGAAGCTGTGAACGTTCCAGTGATTGCTTCGGGCGGGGCAGGTACGCTGGAGCATTTTTATGACGTGCTGACTTTGGGGAAGGCAGATGCAGTCTTGGCAGCATCGGTATTCCATTATGGGCAGTTTACGGTAAGAGAAGTGAAGGATTATTTAAAATCGCGTGGCGTGGAGGTGCGTTTCTAATGGATATCAAGGATATTTCCATGGTAAAATTTGATGAAAAGGGGCTGGTTCCTGCCATCGTGCAGGAGGAGAGCGGCCAAGTTTTGATGCTGGCATATATGAATGAGGAATCCCTGAAAAAGACGATAGAAACAGGGTATACATGGTTTTTCAGTCGCAGTCGGCAGACGCTTTGGCAAAAGGGGGAAACCTCCGGCAACGTGCAGCAGGTCAAGGAAATTTCCTATGACTGCGATGGTGACACCTTGCTGGTTCGTGTGCATCAGACTGGCGTTGCCTGCCATACGGGAACGTATTCTTGCTTTAGCGGTCGCCAGATGGGGGAAAGCAACAAGGACATCGCTGTTGTTCCGGAAGAGCCGGAAACTTCTTTGGCAGAGGTCTTGAATGCCCTCTATGACGTGATTCAGGATCGCCGCATGAATCCTGTCGAGGGTTCCTATACGAATTACCTTTTTGAGAAGGGGCATGACAAGATATTAAAGAAGGTAGGCGAGGAAGCCGTGGAAACGGTCATTGCCTCCAAGAATATGGAAAAGAAGGATATTCTCTATGAGATGGGCGACCTGTGGTATCACTGCCTTGTTTTGCTGGCATTCCATGATATTCACCCTGAGGAATTGTTTGCGGAGCTTATGAGCCGCCGCAAGGGTGGAAGCTACCACAAGTTTACGGGCAAGACGGGAATCCGCCCCAATATGTGAGGGATAGGCATGGAAAAGGAAATAAAAAATCTTTCGATAGAGCAGGCGTTTTTGGCAGCGACAACCTTGGAAAAGAGCCAGAACACAAGAGAACTGGCAGGAGAGAATCCGCCCATGCCGGAACGTCCCGTGAAAGAAGGGACAAGGATTTTGCCTTTGCCTGAGCCGGAACTGCTTTCCGATGTTCAAGGAAGTTTTTTGGAATTGATGGAGCTTCGCACAACGGTTCGCCAGTACAGCGAAAAACCATTGACCTTGAAGGAATTGTCTTATTTGCTTTGGTGCACGCAAGGTGTCAAGGAGGCATTGCCCAATGCCCGTAGCATGCGTACCGTGCCGGGAGCTGGCGGCCGTCATGCCTTTGAAACGTATCTTTATATCCAAAAGGTAGAGGGACTTGCACCGGGACTGTACCGCTTCTTGGCATTTGAACATGCGATTCTGCCCGTTGCCGGCAAGGATGAAATAGAGAACGCGCTGTTGGCAGGCTTCAAGTCTGCCAACATGGTTCGCCAAAGTGCCGTGACCTTTGTTTGGACGGCAGCCATGGAACGCATGCTGTACAAATTTGGACCTCGTGGATATCGCTATATCTTCTTGGATGCTGGTCACGTCTGCCAAAACCTTTATTTGGCAGCATATACCATTCAGGCAGGCGTTTGCGCTGTGGGAGCGTTTTATGATGACAAGCTGAACGCAGCACTTTCCCTAGATGGCGTGAATGATTTTGCTGTTTATGCGGCAACGGCGGGAAAGATTGGAAGGAACTAGATGTTTTCCATCGAAATCTGCGCCGTCCCTTGAAAATACGGGGCGGTGCGGGTTTTTGACGGGAGAAAGAAGGAAAAATTTTGACAAAAAGAAATCCCCGCCGTAAAATAGAGAAGGAAGCTAGACAGAATACGGGTTTGGCAGGACGGGATTAAAAAACAAAATCCCCGTAAGGGGACGGAAACTACATTTCCACATTCTTTTTTATTAACTTCCTTCTACGATTAAAAAACAAAATCCCCGTAAGGGGTTATTTTTTTTGTATAGAAAAGGATTTTTGTTCTTGATGAAGAAACCTCATGATTAGGAGGAAATTATAACGAAGCTAAAGATCTCCCTTCTTCAACAGCTTGCTATAAGTTGGGGAAACCAAATCTTAACAAGCGGGAACAAACTTTCGCTTCGTTGAAACGCAAATTGGAGGGAAAATGCTTATGGCATTTCCTTGAACAATGGCGTTATAATTGATAATTATATACTTTTATGGTAACATATAAAAATGTTTTTTGACTTAAACAGCTATCGGAATAAATCAAATAAAATAAGGGATTATATGCAAGAACAAAGCTGTATACTCATATATGAAAGAAATTAAACATTTTCATGGTAAGGTCTTTTTCTTCATCGTTCTTGTGTTCCAGCAGGTAGTTCAGGGAATAGACGTGGAAGAAGGAAGTAATGGGAACGAATCTGCGTCCTTTTTTGAAGTTGCCCCAAACGAGAAGCTTGTGGTAGATGAGGGAAATGTCTTCTGCCGTGGCTTTATGCTTCCTTAGGATGCGGCGCAGCTTGAAGTCGTTCTGGCAGTATGAAAAAATTTCTTCAATCAAAGCAGGGTTTTCCAAGTCATTGATATATGTACTAATCAGTCGGTTGCTCTCTGAGGAACGCTTCATGGAATGTTTCATTTCCATGAAGAAGACAAAAGTTAGGATTACGAGGAAAACTCCCCATAAAATGGGTGTCATTAAAATCACTTCCTACGTTTTTGAAAATATTATAACGTCCTCAATTGAGAAAATGCAACAAGCATTTTCTTCCTGCGATAGCGTTTCAACGAAGCGGGAATATGCCCGCCGCTTGTTTACTCCATAAGGTACCCACCATTTATGGAGCTGGGGGTCATCTGTGCTGAGTTATATTAGTATATTATCGTAAATAGGTTATATACTTTGGGACGTTTTTCCGTGATTTTATTGACAATTAAGACTTTTTACGATACAATATTCAAAAAGATGATATTGCCTTTAAGAACAGTCCTGCGAGGCTGAAAGGAAACTTTTACTTTTGTTTAGCATACTTTTGCATGTCTTGATTAAAGCGATTTTGAGCTTTCTTATGTCTGCGCATGAGAAGGCTCTTTTTTTGTAAGGCAATGCATTTTGGAATCTGGTTTATGTTGAGAAGGTCGCTTAATTCGTGAAGGAGTGATTGGATTGGGAAAAACAAATGTTTCGCTCAGAGGAAAGAATATTTTGTCTTTGGAAGATTTTTCTGAGGAAGAAATTCGCTTGGTTTTGGAAACTGCGAAAGAAATGAAAAATATTATCCATCGAGATATTAAAAAAGTACCAGCACTTCGTGGAAAGTCTATCGTAACACTTTTTTATGAGCCAAGTACGCGAACGCGCACTTCGTTTGAATTGGCGGGAAAGTATCTTGGCGCTGATGTTGTCAACATAACGGCATCAAGCAGCAGCATTGTCAAAGGGGAAAGTCTTAGAGACACGCTTTATACTGTTGAAGCGATGGGAGTAGATGCCATTGTTATGCGGCATAAAGCAGAGGGAGCAGCTGCGTATGCATCTAAGGTGGTTCGTCCTGTAATCTTAAATGCGGGGGATGGGGCGCATGCGCATCCTTCGCAGGGCTTGTTGAATCTTTTTACAATTCAGCAGCATAAAGAACACATGGAAGGTCTTAAGGTAGCGATTATCGGAGATATATTGCACAGCCGAGTTGCCCGCTCGGATATCTATGGTATGCGTAAAATGGGAATGGAAGTGCATGTTGCTGGTCCTAAGACACTTTTGCCGCGATTCCTCTATGAAGAGCCTGGGGTCATTGTACATGACTGTGTCGAAGATGCCATTGCAGGTGCGGATGTTATTGAGGTCTTGAGAATTCAGCTGGAACGTATGAAGGGTGGGCTGTTTCCGACAACAAGAGAATATGCACGTATTTTTGGAATCAATGACACACGGCTGAAGTTAGCCCAAAAAGATGTGTTGGTACTCCATCCAGGGCCTATGAATAAGGGATGGGAAATTTCGCCAAGTGTTGCTTACAGCGATAGATCTGCAATTCAAGAGGAAGTGCAGAATGGTGTAGCAGTGCGTATGGCACTTTTCACTTTGGTTCTGACAGGAGGCAAGCAGGAATGAAAACTTTGTTGAAAAATGGTCGTGTAATTGATCCCAAAAACCAGTTAGATGAAATTCTTGATGTGCTTATAGAAAATGGAAAAATTGCAGAGGTTGCAAAAAATATTTCTGCAGATGATGCTGATGTTATTGATGTAACGGGAAAAATAGTTACGCCTGGCCTTATTGATATGCATGTTCATTTGCGTGAACCTGGGCAGGAGGCAAAAGAGGATTTTGTGTCGGGAACTCAAGCGGCCGCTGCAGGTGGATATACTACGGTTGCAACTATGCCAAATACAAAGCCCGTAGTGGACAATGCGGCACTCGTTCGCTCCCTTCAAGAGCGAGCAAAAGATGTTGGGGTTGTTCATGTGGAGGTAATCGGCGCACTTTCTAAGGGACAGCAGGGGGCAGAGCTTGCTGAGGTTGGAGATATGTCGGAGGCTGGTGCAGTTGCCTTTTCTGACGACGGGCATTATGTGCAGTCGGCAAAGCTTTTGCTGAATGCTTACGATTACTTGAAGCCTTTTGGAAAGATAATTATCAATCATGATGAAGAAACTACGCTTGTGGAAGATGGCGTTATGAATGAAGGTCATAAGAGTGCATTGCTTGGCATGAAGGGCCGTCCAACTGTTGCAGAGGATATTGCTGTTATGCGAGATATTATGCTGGCGGAGTATGCAGAAGCCAAGGTGCATGTTGCGCATATTAGCTCCGCTCGTTCCGTTGAAATTGTACGTCAAGCAAAATCCCGTGGTGTTCAGGTAACAGCTGAGGTTACTCCGCAGCATTTGACCATGACGGAGAATTGCGTGGATTTTACGGATTCTTCTACTAAAATCAATCCTCCGCTCCGAACGCAAAAGGATGTGGAAGCTGTTTTGGCTGGACTGAAGGACGGCACGATCGATATGATTGTGACAGATCATTCTCCTCATGCAGAGGAAGAAAAGGACAGGGAATATATTTATGCTCCGAGTGGTTTTCCAGGACTGGAAACAGCTCTTGGTGTGCTGCTGACGGACTTGTATCATACGGGAAAAGTGGAATTGCCAATGCTTGTAGAAAAGATGACGTATGCTCCTGCCAAAATCTTTGGATTGCATGCAGGCAGTCTTGGGGTTGATATGCCGGCAGATATTACCATTATTGATACCGAGAAAGCTTGGGTGGTTGATGCGGAACAATTTTATACAAAAGGGACACATTCTCCTTTCGTGGGACGAGAACTCAGAGGAAAAGCGGTTATGACAATTGTTGATGGACGTATTGTTATGCGTGATGGCAAGATTATTGATTGATGCGGAGGTGTTATTTTGAAAGGCAAATTGATTTTAGAGGACGGCAGTGTATTCTATGGGACATTGCTGAACAACATTAGGGCGACTGGAGAAGTAGTTTTTAACACAGGAATGACAGGCTATCAGGAAATCCTGACCGACCCGTCCTATTGCCGTCAGATTGTGACCCTTACTTACCCTATGGTTGGTAATTATGGAATTGCAGAGATCTTTATGCAGTCTCGCAAATCCTTTGTAAATGGGTTTATTATTGGTGAGCTTTGCGAAACGGGAAGCAACTGGCATTATGAGACATCTTTAGCCAATTTCTTGACCAAGCAGGGCATACCGTGTTTGTACAATGTAGATACGCGTGCAGTTACCCAAAAGATTCGTTCTGCCGGCACAATGAAGGGTATCATTGTAGCTGAGGATGCTTCACAGTCAGAAATTGACGAACTTTTTTCTGTACCAATAAAAAAAGATGTTGTCAAGGAAGTGACGACTTCTAAAATATACACAATAGAATCAGAAAAGAAAGATGCGCCGCACGTTGTTTGCATGGATTTTGGTGTGAAGCAAAACATTCTGAATTCCCTGCATGAGCTTGGCTGCAAGCTGACGGTTGTTCCGGCACAAACGAAGGCAGAAGATATTCTTTCGATGGATCCTGACGGAGTTTTTCTTTCCAATGGCCCCGGAGACCCTAAGGATGTACCGGAAGTGATTGAGGAAGTAAAGAAGCTTCTTGGGAAAAAACCTATTTTTGGTATTTGCCTTGGGCATCAGCTGTTGGCACTTTCTCTGGGTGCAGATACTTACAAGCTGAAGTTTGGCCATCGTGGTTCAAATCAGCCGGTGAAGAACCTGAAAAATGGTCGGGTTCATATTTCTTCGCAGAATCATGGATATGCCGTTGATGAAAGATCCTTGGAACAGCTTCCTTTGGAAGTGACGCACGTTTCGGTTAATGATGGAACAGTGGAAGGTATGCGTCATGCAGAGCTTCCTATTTTCTCTGTACAGTACCATCCAGAAGCTTCGCCGGGTCCGGATGACAATATGTATTTGTTTGATGAGTTTTGGGAACTGCTCAAGAAGGGGGAGTAATCTGTGCCGAAGAAAGAGTACTTAAAAAAAGTAATGGTTATTGGTTCTGGTCCAATTATTATCGGTCAGGCTGCTGAATTTGACTATGCAGGTTCACAGGCTTGTCGTGCATTGAAAGAAGAAGGATTGGAAGTTGTGCTTGTGAACAGCAATCCTGCTACGATTATGACAGATACGCATATTGCAGACCGTGTTTACATAGAACCATTGACTCCAGAATTTTTGGAGGAGATTATTTCCAAGGAACGTCCGGATGGTCTCCTTGCTACCCTTGGCGGGCAGGCTGGATTGAATTTGGCAGTGCAGTTGGCAGAAAATGGTGTTTTGGAAAAGTACAATGTAGAACTTCTTGGTACACCATTAAAAGCCATTGAGCAGGCAGAGGATCGCGAGCTTTTTAAGGAAACCATGCAAAAGCTTGGTGAGCCGATTCCGGAAAGCACTATTGTTGAGGATGTAAAGTCTGCTGTAGATTTTGCTAATGAAATCGGTTATCCAATTATTGTCCGTCCAGCTTATACTATGGGAGGAACTGGTGGCGGTATCGCTGACAATGAGGAAGAACTCATCGAAATCGTGATCAAGGGCTTGAAGTACAGTATGATAGGACAGGTCCTGATTGAACGCAGCGTAGCTGGCTGGAAGGAAATCGAGTATGAGGTTATGCGTGATGGGAACGATAACTGCATTACTGTCTGCAATATGGAAAATTTTGATCCTGTTGGCGTGCATACAGGTGACAGTATCGTAGTTGCACCGTCACAGACCTTGACTGACCACGAATACCAGATGCTGAGAAGTGCATCTCTTCGGATTATTCGTGAGCTTGGCATTGAGGGCGGTTGCAATGCGCAGTACGCATTGGATCCCAATAGCAACCAATACTATGTAATTGAAGTAAATCCTCGTGTCAGTCGTTCTTCTGCACTTGCCTCTAAGGCAACAGGATATCCAATAGCAAAGGTATCTGCAAAGATTGCCATTGGGTATTCTTTGGATGAAATCACAAATGCAGTAACGCAAAAGACGAAAGCATGTTTTGAGCCTGCCTTGGACTATTGCGTGGTCAAGTTCCCTCGTTGGCCGTTTGATAAGTTTGTGTATGCTGACCATACGCTTGGAACACAGATGAAAGCAACGGGAGAGGTTATGTCCATCGATCGCAATTTTGAGGGTGCGATTTTGAAGGCAGTTCGCTCTTTGGAGATTGGTGTTCATCGTCTGCACATGGAGAAAATGGATGCATGGGATGATGGGAGAGTCAAGAAGAATCTTTCTCGCATTAACGATGAGCGAATTTTTGTTGTTGCAGAAGCACTTCGCCGTCAGATTGCTAGCGTAGAGGAAATTCATGACATTACCAAGATTGACAAGTGGTTTATTCACAAGATAAAAAATATCACGGATATTGAAAATCGTATTCAGAAGGAAGAAATGACTCCTGATCTGATGCTTGCGGCAAAGGATGTGGGATTGGCAGATCGCTCTATTGCTGAAATAGCGGGCAAGACGATGGATCAGATTCGTGCAATCCGTAAAGAGATGAACATTCTTCCGTGCTACAAGATGGTAGATACCTGTGCTGCTGAATTTGAAGCAGCTACCCCATACTACTATTCCACATTCCATGCACAGGAGGATGAGGTTAAGGTATCAAGTGCCCGCAAGGTTATGGTTCTTGGCTCTGGACCGATTCGTATAGGGCAAGGCGTTGAGTTCGACTATTGTTCTGTTCATTCCGTTTGGGCACTTCGTGAAATGGGCATTGAGGCAATTATTGTCAACAACAACCCAGAAACAGTTTCCACGGATTTTGATATTTCGGATCGCCTTTATTTTGAGCCGTTGACAACGGAAGATGTTTTGAACATCATTGACAAGGAAAAACCGGAAGGCGTTATTGTCCAGTTTGGCGGGCAAACAGCTATCAATTTAGCAGAATCCCTGAGCAAGGCCGGAGTCAAGGTATTCGGTACCTCTGTGGATGACATTGATCGTGCAGAAGACCGTGAACGTTTTGATGAGGTTCTGGATGAAACACAAATTCCTCGCCCGAAAGGTATTTCCGTAACCAATTTGGAGGAAGCTATCACTGGTGCTGCTGATATAGGATATCCTGTCATGGTTCGCCCATCCTATGTCCTTGGCGGACGTGCTATGGAGATTGTGTATAACGAAGAAGAACTTCGTGATTACATGAGCCGGGCTGTCAAGGTAACGCCGGATCATCCAGTTCTTGTTGACCGCTATATGCAAGGCACGGAAGTTGAGGTGGATGGTATTTCCGATGGAGTGGATGTTGTTATTCCGGGAATTATGGAGCATATTGAACGTGCAGGTGTTCATTCTGGTGACAGTATTGCTGTCTATCCTCCACAGACTCTTCCGGCAAAGGTCATTTATACGATTATTGACTATACGAAGCGGTTGGCAGTCGCACTGCATGTCAAGGGATTGCTGAACATACAGTTTGTTGTTGTCAACGATGAAGTGTTTATCATCGAAGTAAATCCTCGGTCTTCCCGTACAGTTCCGTTCTTGTCCAAGGTGACAGATGTAAAAATGGTGAATGTTGCAACCCGTATTGCACTTGGCAGCACGGTGAAGGAACTGGGATTCCGTTCCGGTCTGGTTACGCCGAAGCCGTATGTTGCAGTTAAGGCTCCTGTGTTCTCTTTTGCAAAGATGCAGGATGTTGATATTGCACTTGGCCCTGAAATGAAGTCTACAGGCGAAGTTATGGGAATCGACTATCATTATGCACGAGCTTTGTACAAGGCTATTGTAGGTTCGGGAACGAATGTGCCAACCAATGGATGCATACTCTTTACGGTTGCGGATAAAGACAAGGAAGAAATGAAGCAGTTAGCCAAGGCATTCAATGAACTTGGTTTTCATATTGTTGCTACGAGCGGAACGGCAAAAGCCCTTCAATCCATCGGCATTGATGCAGAGCTTGTCGGCAAGGTGCATGAGCGCAGCACAGATATTATTCAGCGCATAAAGAGTGGAAAAATCAATATGGTAATCAATACGTTGACGCAGGGCAAGCATTCCGTAGGCGATGGCTTTAAGATTCGTCGTGCAACGGTAGAGCATGGGATTGCCTGCCTGACATCTTTGGATACGGCTTGGGAGGTTTTGCGTGTGCTTTCCTTTATGCGTGAACGGAGGCTAGTCTATTCTCTGGCAGTGCAGGATTATGTTGGCGGCGGTGATGACCTTGCATAAATTTGCAGTTGATGCAGAGATTCTTGAGCAGAAACAGCTCTTGGACAATATATTCAAAATGACGGTTTATTGTCCGCAGATTGCAGAAGCAGCAAGCCCCGGTTGTTTTGTCCAGCTCCGACTGCTGGGTGGAGACATCTTATTGCGGCGTCCTGTTGGGGTTGCGGATGCGGACGTGGAGCGTGGCACAATCTCCTTTATTTATCGTGTGGTTGGGAAGGGGACGAAGGCGTTTTCTTCCCTTCGCTCCAAGGATATCATCAATGTGCTTGGTCCTTTAGGAAATGGTTTCACGATGAATGTTAAGAAACCATTGTTGGTTGGCGGTGGCATGGGACTTGCACCATTGCTTTTTTATGCAAAAGAAATGGGCAGTGCTGCCGAAGTTTTGATGGGGGCAAAGAATAAAAGCGAGCTTTTTTGGAAAGAATTGTTTGAGCCGTTTGTTTCCAAAGTTCATATTACGACAGATGACGGATCCGTTGGAACCAAGGGGTTTACGACAACATTGCTTCCACAGCTTTTAAAAAATGAGCAATATGATGCGATTATTGTTTGTGGCCCTGAAATCATGATGCGAAGCATAGCCGAGATTGCAAAGGCTGCTTGCATTCCTTGTCAGGTTTCACTGGAAAAAAGAATGGCGTGTGGTCTTGGCGCATGCCTTTCCTGTTCTATTGATACTACGGATAACAAGCGTAAAAAGGTCTGCAAGGATGGTCCGGTATTTTGGGCGCAGGAGGTATTTGCATGAGTGAGATGTCACTTTTATCTACGGAGATTGCAGGAATTTCCATGAAAACACCTGTGCTGACTGCCTCTGGAACCTTTGGCTTTGGGGAAGAATTTGTTGATTTCACAAATCTTTCCCAGCTTGGCGGTGTTATGGTCAAAGGAACAACCTTGAAACCGCGTCGGGGAAACGAGGGCATCCGAATTGCGGAAACCCCGTCGGGCATGTTAAATTGCATTGGTTTGGAAAATCCGGGAGTAGATGTCTTTTTAAAGGAAACCCTGCCGCGTATCTCAAGGTATAATATGAATGTCATCGTCAACATTTCAGGAAGTACGGTAGAAGAATATGGAATACTGGCAAAGTTGCTGGATGTGCCGGGAGTGGCAGGAATCGAGCTGAATGTTTCTTGCCCTAATGTAAAAGAAGGGGGCATTGTTTTCGGAACGGATCCAAAAGCAGCTTCCGCAGTAGTGGCTGAGGCAAAAAAGAATACAAGCAAGCCAGTGATTCTGAAGCTTTCTCCTAACGTTACGGATATTGCAGAAATGGCACAAGCTGTGGAAGCTGCCGGTGCAGATGCTATATCTTTGATTAACACGCTGATGGGGATGGAAATTGATATTCATACTTGGAAACCAACGTTGGGAAATATTACAGGTGGGCTTTCTGGACCGTGCGTGAAGCCAGTAGCGCTTCGGATGGTTTGGCAGGTAGCGCAAAAGGTTCATGTTCCAATTATTGGAATGGGAGGAATTTCTTCTTGGCAAGATGCTGTGGAATTCTTTTTGGCAGGTGCTGATGCGATTGCTGTTGGGACGGCGAATTTTGTGGATCCCACGGTAACGGAAAAGATTATCCTTGGCTTGGAAAATTATTTAAAGGAAAAAAAGCTTGAAAGCATTAAGGAACTTGTTGGAAAGATAAAATGTGTATAAGAAGGTGGGTGCCAATATGCATGACGATCGCTTGATTGTTGCGTTAGATGTTCACACAATGGAAGACGTAAAAAGCTTTGTTGAAAAATTGGGAGATTCTGTTACATATTACAAAGTCGGTATGGAATTGTTCTATAGTGTAGGCCCCTCTGTAGTATCCTATTTAAAGGAACAGGGAAAGCATGTATTTCTTGATTTGAAATTGCATGATATACCAAATACCGTAGCTGGTGGACTTTGTTCTTTGATGAATCTTGGTGCCGACATTTTGAATGTTCATGCTGGTGGCGGATATACTATGATGAAAACTGCTGTGGATAAGCTTAGATTGGAAGCACAGGAGCAAGGAATACCTTGTCCCAAAGTAATCGCTGTTACAGTATTGACTAGTATCAATAAGGAAGATTGGCAGGATCTTGGTCAGACGGTCAATATGAAGGGACAGGTACTCAATTTTGCAAAGCTGGCAAAGAAAGCAGGACTGGATGGTGTTGTAGCCTCCCCACAGGAAGCGTCTATCATCCGTGAAGCATGTGGACCGGATTTTCTTATTATAACGCCGGGGATTCGTCCTGCTGGTGCATCGATTGATGATCAGAGCAGAATAGCAACTCCTGAAATGGCACTCAGAAATGGTGCATCGCATCTTGTCGTTGGTCGTCCTATTCGTATGGCAGATGATGTTAGGCTTGCAGCCGAAAACATAATTAAAGAAATGAGGAATGTAAAATGACAGAACAGGAAGTTAAGGAATTACTGATTAAGACAAATGCCATTATGAATGGTCATTTCCTTTTGACATCAGGTCTGCACAGTCCCCATTATGTAGAGAAGTTTAATGTCCTTCAGCATCCTGTATATACGCAGCAGCTTTGTGAGGCTATGGCAGAAAAATTTAAGGATGCCAATATTGAAACTGTAGTTGGTCCTGTTACCGGGGGGGTCCTGCTGGCTCATGAGACAGGAAAGGCATTGGGAACCCGTGCTATTTTTACGGAACGTGAAAATGGCAAGATGACTTTTCGCCGTGGGTTTTCGCTTCATCATGGAGAACGTGTCTTGATTGTTGAAGACGTTGTTACGACTGGCGGTTCTATCAAAGAAGTTATTGATGTGGTGAAGGAGCAAGGAGCGATTCCGGTTGCAGTCAGTATGCTTGTTGACCGCAGCGGAGGAAAGGTTGATTTCGGCGATGTTCCTTGTACAGCACTCCTTCATATGGAAGTGGAAACTTATAGACCAGAAGAATGTCCTCTTTGCCAAAAAGGAGAACCCATGACGAAAAGAGGAAGAACTGGAAAATAACGAAGCTAAGATGTCCCCTTCTTCAACAGCTTGCTGTAAGTGGGGGAAACC